>CAYJGQ010000043.1:0-16556 GCA_964369885.1 uncultured Oscillospiraceae bacterium | reverse complement strand
TAGGTCAGGGGTTCGAGTCCCTTCAAGCGCGCCACAAAAAGCACCCTGTAAAGGGTGCTTTTTTGCGCGCCCGTACCAATCAGGCGTCGCAATTTTGAAATTGCTCGCCCTCTTGGAAGGGACTCTCGGCTGTGAAAACAGTCCCCCGGACTGTTTCCACAGCGCCTCGTCTTCGCGCGCGCCCGGCACAAGCGCCATGCAGAGGTGCTTTTTGTCTGCACAGGGGTAAGGTGTGGCATAAGGCTTGTTATATTTGCAATAAGTAGTATACTTGTCTTAAGCACAGCAGAGAAGAGGTGTTTTAAATGGCGGTTATAGGTGTATCCAATTTAAGTTTTGGGCATGATGGCGCTTTGGAAGATGTTTTTGAAAATGTAAGTTTTAATATAGACACCTCCTGGAAACTTGGGCTTATAGGGAGAAACGGCAGGGGTAAAACCACGCTGCTGCACCTGCTCATGGGCAGGTATGAGTTTAGCGGTCACATTTCCGGTGGGGTGGAGTTTTCCTATTTTCCGTATGAACCCGAGGATCAGAGTCTGGACACCATAGATATAGTGGGGGACGACTGGAAAATTTATAGGGAGCTTTCCCTGCTAAATGTTTCGCAGGAGGTGCTGTTTAGGCCGTTTTGCACACTGTCCGAGGGGGAAAAAACAAAGGTTTTGCTGGCGGCAATGTTCACAGGAGAAAATAGTTTTTTGCTAATAGACGAGCCTACAAATCATCTGGATGCCCGTGGGCGACAACTGCTAAGCGACTACCTAAAAAAGAAGCAGGGGTTTATTTTGGTGTCGCATGACAGGTGTTTTGTCGACAACTGTGTTGATCATATTATGTCAATTAACAAAACCAACATTGAAATTGTGGCCGGAAATTTTTCCTCCTGGAGCGAAAACAAACAGCGGCAGGATAATTTTGAGCAAACCAAAAATACAAAGCTTAAAAAGGAGATTTCACGCCTGTCCTACACGGCAAAAGAAAAATCGGCCTGGTCGGACAGGGTGGAGGCTACAAAATCACGAAAATTAAACCCCGATGCGCTGGATAGGGGCTACATTGGGCATCAGGCGGCCAAAATGATGAAACGCTCAAAGGCCATCGAAAAACGCATAGAGGGTCAAATCAGCGAAAAATCCTCCCTGCTTAAAAACATAGAAACTGCCGAAAACCTAAAAATCAGCCCACTTGTTTTTCATTCAAAGCGACTGGTGCAGGGCGAGCAAATTGGGATAAGTTATGACGGACAAGAGGTTTTTGGCGGGCTGGATTTTGAAATTTTGCAGGGACAAAAAGTGAACATAGTGGGCAAAAACGGAAGCGGTAAATCAAGTTTAATCAAGCTGATTTTGGGTGAGGAAATAGAGCATAGCGGCAGTTTGTTCATAGCAAAGGGGATTTGCGTATCATATGTTTCGCAGGACACCACCCACCTAAAGGGATACCTTGCCGACCTTGAAGAAACCCATCACCTCGACGCTACCTTGTTTCGGGCAATTTTAAGAAAGCTGGATTTTTCGCGCCATAGCTTTGAAAAGCCCATGCAAAGTTACAGCGCAGGGCAGAAGAAAAAGGTGCTAATTGCAAAATCGCTCTCGCAAAGGGCGCATCTGTATGTATGGGATGAACCGCTTAACTACATTGATATTTTATCCCGAATACAAATTGAAAAGCTTGTTAAAGAGAGCGAAATGAGTCTGATTTTTGTTGAGCATGACAAGATGTTTTGTGAAAACATTGCAGATGAAGTTATAACGCTAAATTAGTAGGCTGTGGGCTTATAGCGCAAAAAAATGGCTACGCAGACGGTATCTGCATAGCCATTTTTGTAGCTGTGTGGGGCTTTGGTTTAGTCAAAGTTACAACTTCCAAATCTTCTTTGCATAATCGGTTACCGAGCGGTCGGCGCAGAATATGCCGCTGGTGGCAATGTTCATCATCGACATGCGCTGCCAAACATGCTTTTGGGCGTACAGCTCGCCCGAGCGCTGGCGCGCTGCCTGGTAGGTTGCAAAGTCGGCCAGAGCCATGTATGGGTCGGAGTTGCGCAGCGAGCCTGCCAGCTCCTCAAACGGCCCAAATCCCACCGAATTTGAGGTGAGGAAGTCTATTGTGCGGTGCAGGTGAGGATTTGCAAGATAGGTGTCAAGCGGGTTGTAGCCCGACTCGCGAAGTCTTGCCACCTCCGGGGTGCTCATGCCAAATATAATTTGGTTTTCCTCCCCGGCGGCCTGCACAATCTCAATGTTTGCGCCGTCCATGGTGCCCATGGTGATGGCACCCGACAACATAAGCTTCATGTTGCCTGTGCCCGAGGCCTCGGTGCCGGCCAGGGAAATTTGCTGTGATATCTCACTTGCGGGGCAAAGCCGCTCCGACATGGTTACATTGTACTCCTCAAGGTAAACAATCTTCATCTTATCTCGCACGGCAGGGTCGGCCTCCAAAAGATCACGCAGGGCACACAAAAAGCGGATGGTCTGCTTTGCAATGTAGTACCCGGGTGCCGCCTTTGCGCCAAAAATGTAGGTGCGTGGGTGAAACTCCATGTTGGGGTTTTCCTTGAGGGCCAAATAGGTGTTTAATATATCAAGACCGTTCATGGACTGCCGCTTGTACTCGTGCAGCCGCTTTACCTGAACATCAAAAATAGATTTTGGGTCAACCTTTTCTCCTGTGGTTTGTAGCAGATAGTCGGAGAAAATTTCCTTATTTTTAAGCTTAACCTCGGCCAGTGCGTCGAGGGAGGAGGCATCATCGGCAAACTTTTTAAGCTCCGAAAGCTTTGAAAAGTCGCTGAGGTAGCCACTGCCAATGCGCTGGGTAATAAAGTCTGTCAGCAGGGGATTTGCCTGCATGAGCCACCGCCGTGAGGCAATGCCGTTGGTGACATTTGTAAACTTGTAGGGCTGCCATGAGGCGTAATCTCTAAAAACCGAATCCTTAATTATCTGGGAATGAAGCGCCGAAACACCGTTTACGCTGTAAGAGCCAACAATGGCCAAACTGGCCATGCGCACCATGTGATGCTTTATAATGCTCATGCGGTCAATGGCGTCTTGATCAAACTGGTACTTCTCGGCAAGCTCTATGCAAAAACGACGATTTATTTCACAAATTATCTGGTATACTCGGGGAAGAAGTGAGGACATTAACTCCTCGCTCCAACTCTCAAGCGCCTCGGCCATTACGGTGTGGTTTGTGTAGGCAAAGGTTCTGGAAACTATATCCCATGCGCTGTCCCAGTCGTAGCTACACTCATCCAGCAGTATGCGCATAAGCTCGGGTATGGCAAGGGTTGGGTGGGTGTCGTTTATATGGATGGTGCATTTGTCGGGCAAATTATCAAGGGTGCTGTAATTTGTCAGGTGCCTGCGCACCAAATCCGATACGCTGGCCGCCGCCAAAAAGTACTGCTGGCGCAGACGAAGCGATTTACCCTCGGCGTGGTTGTCGTTGGGGTAAAGCACCTTGCTTATGACCTCATGAAACGAGTTCTCGCCAAAGGCACCAAGGTAGTCGCCACGGTTAAAACGATCCATGTCAAGGCCGGGGCTTTTGGCCTTCCAAAGGCGCAAAACACTGGTGGCCTTGCCACCATAGCCCGAAACATATAAATTCACCGGCACGGCCAACACCGAGGAATAACCCCTGACCTGCACCGTGTGGTGATGGTCATCCCATCGCTCCTCCACATGTCCGCCAAACTTTACCTCTACGGTGTGCTCGGGCACGGGGTCAAGCCATACTTCGCCACCGGGTAGCCAGTTGTCGGGTTGCTCGGTCTGCCAACCGTCACATATTTTTTGCTTAAATATGCCGTACTCGTATAAAATGGAGTAACCCATGGCGGGGTAACCGCAGGTGGCAAGTGCATCAAGATAACAGGCTGCCAGTCGGCCAAGGCCACCATTGCCAAGGCCGGGATCGGGCTCGTATTGATAAAGACGCTCAAGGTCAACCCCGAATTTGTTAAGTGCCTTTGACAATGGTTCCACCAAATTTAGGTTGTAAATGGTGTTTTTAAGCGAGCGCCCCATGAGAAATTCCATGCTCATGTAGTAAACCTGCTTGTTACCCAAAGCGTTTTGATGGGCAATAAAATGCTCGCGGTGGTCGTCAAGAAGGCGGCGCATTACTGTGGCCACCCCCCGATAATACTGCTGATCTGATCCTTGATCAAGTAGTACATGCATATCGGCTTCCATGGTCTGCCTAATCTGTTCTTCAAAGTATGCGCAGTCAAACTTTTTGTTCATAATATGATGCCCTCCCATCACACAAACGGACGATGCTTAAAGGCTTACTCTCTAATTATACCTAAAAACCTCAACATTTCAACCAAAACACATATTTTCTTTTGTCATATACATCTTTGCAATGGAGCAAAAATGTACTATAATAGGATAAATGGGGGTTTACGTTAAATTTATTTTACACTCCCAAAGCAGGCAACATTTTAGCCTTTGACGGATTTTTGCGGTGTTTTGCCCACAATAGGCATTGTAATTGTGTATGCAAAGCTGCCGCCTATGATTACAAATTTACATTGAAAAGGATGGTCATACAATGTCTGAGAAAAAACGCCTTAGGGTGGAAGTTATGGGTAGCACCTACTTTTTGACAACAAGTGAGAGCGAGGAATATATAAGCTCACTGCAATTTCGTCTGGGTCAACTGCTGGACGATCTGCAAACACGTCACCCCTCGGTGGCGCTTGTAGACGCATTGGTGCTTACATGTTTTAACCTACTTGACCAAAATGCCAAGGCCGAAAAAAGTGCCGACCATATACGTGGTCAGCTAACCGAGTATCTGCAAGATGCCGCCCGCGCCCGCATTGACCTTGAGGACGTTACCCGTCGCTACGAGGAGTTGCAGGAAAAGCTGAGAAAGGCAGGCGTGTCGGAGTAAGCTGTGCCGCATAGCCTATTATAACTGAAAGGTGGGAGCGATATGCGCTGTCATAATGTGGAAATACTCGCCCCTGCCGGAAGTCGGGAGGCGCTGGTTGCGGCGGTGCGGTGCGGAGCCGATGCCGTATACCTTGGTGGCAAGGACTTTAGCGCACGACAAAATGCCCAAAATTTTGATGCCCATGAACTGCAGGATGCTGTGGCCTACTGCCACGAGCGGGGCGTAAAGGTCTACCTGACCATAAACACACTGCTGACCGACCGCCAGTTTCCCCTGCTTAAAACCGCCGCAAAGCAGGCCGCACAGGCAGGGGTGGATGCTGTAATTGTGCAGGACCTTGGTGTGCTTAGCTATCTGCGCAGTCTTCTGCCAAACACCCCGCTTCACGCCTCCACCCAGATGGCGGTGCACAGCCCCAAAGGGGCACAGCTTGCCCTAAAGCAGGGCTGTAGCCGTGTGGTGCTGGCCCGCGAGTGCAGTGCAGATGAGATTGCCTCCATAACAAAAAAAGTGCCCATACAAACCGAGGTGTTTGTGCACGGGGCGCTGTGCATGGGCATGTCGGGTCAGTGTTACCTCAGCGCAAACATAGGCCGCCGCAGTGCAAACAGGGGGATGTGTGCAGGCACATGCCGTCTGCCCTTTGTAGGTGGCGGCAAGGAGTATGCCCTGTCGCTCAAGGATTTGTCGTTGGTGGACAGGCTGGGCGAGCTGTGCGATATGGGGGTAAGCTCCTTTAAGATTGAGGGGCGCATGAAACGCCCCGAATACGTAGCGGCCGCCGTTACAGCCTGCCGTGATGCCCTTGAGGGCAGGAGTGTAAACACTCAGCGACTGGCGGCGGTTTTTTCGCGCAGTGGTTTTACCGATGGATACTATACAAACAGCCCCGATGCCCACCGCTTTGGCTTTAGGCAAAAGGAGGACGTTAGGGCGGCAGGTGGCGTGTTGGGTGAGTTGTCGGCCCTGTACCGCAGCGAGCGTGGGGACATAGCGGTAAATATGCACCTAAAGTTAAAGCCCGACACCCCCTCTGCCCTTGAGGTGTGGGATGAGCAGGGGCACAGGGTATGTGTTAGCGGTCAGACACCACAGCCGGCGCGCACAAGCCCCACCGATGCCGACAAGGCACGGAGCAGTCTTGGCAAAACGGGTGGCACGCCCTACAAGGCAGGGGAAATTATCTGCGACATTGCAGACGGGCTGATGATGCCGATGTCGGCCATGAACGCACTGCGAAGCTCGGCCCTTGTGGCACTGGGCGAGAGCAGGAGAGCAGGAGCACAGCAAGAATTTTGCGACATACCGGCCCCTACCGCGCCAAAACAAAGGGGCAGGGGTGGCAGGCCAACACTGCGTGCAAGGCTGGAGCGACCCTCACAGCTCACGGCCGAGCTTGCCCATGAGGTAGAGCTTTTTTCACTTCCATATTACCTGCTTAAAGAGGGAGATTTGTGGCAAGACTACATAGACAAGCTGTCGGTGGAACTGCCCCCTGTGCTTTTTGAGGCGCAGGAAAACTCGGCGGTGGAGGCGCTTTGTAGGCTCAAAAAGCTTGGGGTGCACCATGCCAATGTGGGCAACCTTGGGGGGCTTTGTGTAGCGCAGGAACTGGGCTACACCCTGCATAGCGACTATACCCTAAACCCCACCAACACCACAGCACTTGGGGTGCTACGAGAACTTGGAATTGCCGACGCCACCCTGAGCATAGAGCTTGGCATACGGCAGGCGGCCGACATGACAGGGCAGCTGCCCACAGGGCTTTTGTGTTACGGCAAACTTCCGCTGATGTACACACGCAGTTGTCCCATAAAGGGGGCAAAGGGATGTGGCGGATGCAGAGGAACGGGCAGCCTTGCCGATCGTCTTGGCAATAAATTTGATATACTATGTACCAACCGCCACCATGTGCGGCTGTTAAATGCCATGCCGCTGTACACCGCACACAAAATGCAGGAGTTTACAGGGTTTGACTTTCTCACGCTGTACTTTACCGATGAGTCGGCCGAGCACTGCCTAAGGCGGACAGTAGAGCAAAAAAATGCCCAGGGCAAACCGCCCAAGGCTCATACTTCGGGGCTGTACTTTAGGGACAAGCTGTAGGGGGCAGGTGTCGGGCATAGCCACAATACGGCAGAGCGACATAAAATAGTGACCAAACAAGGAGAAAACACCATGTTATCCATAAAATTTGTAAGGCAAGGGGCGCAAACTCCAAAGCTTGCCACTCCGGGTAGTGCAGGGTATGATTTATTTGCCTGCCTTGAGCAGGATGTCATCATAGCCCCCGGCAAAACAGAGCTTATACCCATAGGCATAGCCATTGATACCGGTGATGTGGGGCTTGGAGCCTTTATATTTGCCCGAAGCGGCCTTGCCACCAAGCAGGGTTTGGCCCCTGCAAACTGCGTGGGTGTGGTCGACTCGGATTACCGTGGTGAGGTATTTGTGCCACTGCACAACCACTCGGCCGCTGCGGCCACAATAACCCATAAGCAGCGCATAGCGCAGTTGGTGCTAATGCCTGTGCACACCCCCAAAATTGAGGTGTGCGACCAACTACCCACCACCGACAGGGGGCAGGGTGGCTTTGGCTCTACGGGGGTGTAAGGATGGGAATAGAGCTTATACTGGCCTCGGCCTCGCCCCGCAGGGTGGAGCTGCTGGGCAAGATTACAAAAAACTTTAGGGTGCAGGTGTCGGAGGTGTCGGAGGATTTGCCGCAGGGCATAACCCCCCGTGACGCCGTTGAGATGTTGTCCCTGCGCAAGGCCATGGAGGTGGCAAAGGCAAACCCTGCCGCACTTGTAATAGGCAGTGATACCGTGGTGGCCATCGATGATCAAATACTTGGCAAGCCCACCGACAAGGCCGATGCCTGCTGTATGTTGCGCCGTCTTTCGGGGCGTGAGCATGTTGTGTATACAGGGGTTGCGCTGTGCATGAATGGCAAAAGCGAGAGCTTTGTAAGCCAAACAAGTGTAAGGTTTAACCTGCTTAGTGATGAAATGATAACGGCCTATGTGGAGAGTGGCGAGCCTATGGACAAGGCAGGGGCCTACGGAATACAGGATATTGGCAGTATATTGGTGGAAAAAATAGATGGTGACTACTTTACGGTGATGGGGCTGCCGGTGTCAGAGCTATATAAAAGACTGAAAAACTACCCAATTGGCATGAATATTTAAACAAATGTAAATTTTTACGTTTTTTCGTTGAGAAAAAGCGCCGTAGGGGTTATAATATCTTGGTCAGGACTACAAAACCGCACATTGCGGTTTCATTATATGATGCGGAGGAACAAACCATATGTTTTCAGGCAAGGACATCGGTATAGATTTAGGGACGGCTAATACTATTATTTACATGAAGGGCAAGGGCATTATTATGCGCGAACCCTCTGTGGTGGCGGTTGATGTGCGCACCGATACAGTAAAGTATGTAGGACAGGAAGCAAAAGAGGTAATAGGACGCACACCCGGCTCCATTGTGGCCATTCGTCCACTAAAGGATGGCGTTATAGCCGACTTTGACATAACGGCCAGTATGCTGAAAATATTTATAAAGAAATGCTTTAAGAACGCATTGTTTGCAAAACCGCGCGTGGTAATCTGCATTCCCTCGGGGGTAACAGCGGTGGAACGACGTGCCGTTAAGGAGGCCACAACACAGGCCGGTGCAAGACACGTGGCCATAATAGAGGAGCCAATGGCGGCCGCCATTGGTGCGGGACTTCCCATCTGCGAGGCCACGGGTAGCATGGTGGTGGATATAGGCGGTGGCACAAGTGAGGTTGCAATAATTTCACTCGGTGGCATTGTGGCCTCACGCTCGGTGCGTGTGGGCGGCGATGAATTTGATGCCGCCATAATTCAGTATATCAAGCGCAAGTACAACCTGCTAATAGGCGAAAGAACCGCCGAAGATGTTAAAATAAACATTGGCTCGGCCTTCCCCTACGAGGATGAAGAACCAATGATGGTGAAGGGGCGCAACCTTTTGGACGGCCTACCCAAGGATATACATGTATCCCCTGCCGAGGTGCGGGAGGCGCTGGCCGATCCTATTTCGCAAATTCTTGAGGCCGTGCGTGTAACCCTTGAGCGCACACCCCCCGAGCTTTCGGCCGATATAATCGATGTGGGTGTTACACTGTCGGGTGGCGGGGCACTGCTTCGTGGGCTGGACAGGCTTATTTCCCAGGAAACAGGTATGCCGGTGCAGGTGGCCGAAAACCCTCTGGACTGTGTGGCCATTGGCACAGGCAGAGTGCTTGAGGACATGGAGCGCCTTGGCGAGTCCTTGTCGGATGAACATCAATATTAATTGTGTGAAGAGTGAAAATTAGAGAACTATAAAACATTTCACTTTTCATTTTGTCACATGAAGTGGGGTGGTGCAGTGAAGGAATTTTTAGGGAGTACAAGATTCAAGGTGCTTTTAGCGGTGCTTGTGCTTTTGGTAGCATTTTTACTGCGCTCACTATGGACAGGCGGTTTTTCCCCCATGGTGTCACAAATTCTTGGGGCCATAACCACCCCCATGCAGCAGGTGTCCTCATATATAAGCGGTGGGGTGAGTGGCTTTTTTGGGGGAATTCAAAACTCGCAGGAAACAGCCAACGAAAACCGAGAACTGCGCCTGGAGCTTGCCCGACTTGAGGAACAACTTGTGGAACTTGAAACCCTGCGTCAGGAAAACGATAGGCTTGAAACCGCACTTGGAATACAGGAGCAAAACCCCGATTTTGAAATAGTGTCGGCAGGTGTAATAGGCCGTGACTACAACAGCCGTTTCTCCTCATTTACAATCGACAGAGGCAGCTTTCATGGACTGTCGCCACGAGATCCGGTAATATCCGACGAGGGGCTTGTGGGCATTGTAAGCGAGGTGGGGCTGACCCACTCCAAGGTGGAAACCATCCTGGACGTTACGCTAAATGTTGGTGCGGTGGACAACCGTACCCGCGAGAGTGGGATAATCTCGGGCGATGCCACCCTGGCCGATGAGGGGCTGTGCCGCCTTAGTTACTTAGACCGCGAGAGCAGTGTAGCGGTAGGCGACCTTATAATTACATCGGGCTCTGACAGTCAGGGGCTTTTCCCCAAGGGCATTGTCATTGGAAGTGTGACACAGGTACTGCCAGACACTTCGGGGCTTTCGCTTTATGCCGTTGTAGACCCGGCCGCCACCATATCCTCGGTGCAGGATGTGTATGTTATAACAGAATTTTTAGGACAGGGCGAAATCTCAATTGAGCCCTAACAATAGCAGATACTAAAAAAACCAAAGGCCATCGGAGGTTGGCAAACTATGAAGCGTAACAAACAACTGTTAATGGCAGTGGCATCGCTTGGGTTATTTGTATTGTTTGACTGGCTTTGTAGAGTCTACGCCGTGGATGTGGGTATTCATAATATGGGGCAGTGGCCCGAGCTTATGGCCATGGCCGGAATATTAATTCTTGCGGCGTCCAACATCATAAAACTGCCGGCCACCACCACTGCCGCCTGTTTGGGCTATATGCTGGCCTTTGTGCTGGGTGTCATATTTAACACCGATAGCCTTGATGGCGGCGGCGGACGACTTAACAACCTATGGCTCATTTGGACGGGGTGTTACCTTGCCTTTGTGGCGGTAGGACTTGGAGTTGACATTATAATAAGAAAAAAACTCGGTGCCTCAAAACAATCTCTACAATAGACCCCTTTTCCCCGGCGCTGTGGGGCGCTCACTCAAGGTAACTTAAGATGAATAAGAAAAAAAGGCTTATAATAATAAAATATTTTCTTTACACCCTGATGCTGTTTGTGCTTTACACAATACAAACAACACCGGGGCTGTTTAGCATAGGGGCGGTAAAGCCGTTTCTTATACTTCCTGCCGTGGTGTGCATTGCCATGTACGAGCGGGAGTATGCAGGTGGACTACTGGGTGCGCTGGGCGGAATGCTGTGCGACCTGTCCTCCAACAGTTACTTTGGATTTTATGGCATAATGCTACTGCTCATAGGAACTGTTATAGGTCTGCTGTGCGAATATTTGGTACAGCGCAGTCTTTACAGCGCCTACATTCAAAGCTGTGTTGGTTACCTAATTGTTTCGGGGCTTGTTTACTTCTTTCAGTACGGCCTGTGGGGCTATGTTGGAGCAGGCAGTTTGTGGATAAACCAAATACTGCCCTCGGGGCTTTTAACCCTGCCATTTGTTTTTATAATTCATCACGCTGTGCTAAAAATACATATGTTTTTTGTCCGCTACGCCGACACCTAATCCAATTAGGATGAAGATATCTGCAAAAAGGAGTGAGGGTTATGTCGACCAAAAAAAATAGAGTGCGCCTATTCTGGCTTGCCGGCATACTGCTTGTGATATTTGGCGGCTATATCTATCGTTTGATGCAGGTGCAGATTGTACAGGGGGAGGAATATCTAAACCAGGCCAAGGCGGGGGTTGTGCAGGAGCAGGTGATAAAGGCCGCCCGAGGCGAGATTGTAGACCGCTACGGCCGCCCCCTTGCGGTAAACCGCTCGGGCTACAACATTGTGCTTGATGGGGCGTTTTTTCCCAAAGCCGCGGGGGCAAATGCGGTGCTGCAACAGCTAATAGACCTAATGGAGGAACAAAACGAACAGTGGATAGACCTACTGCCCATAAGCAGTGACATGCCATTTACCTACCTTGAGGGGATGGATGTGGAGGTGTCACAGCTAAAGGCGCAGTTTGATGTAAACGAGTACACCACCAGCGAGGATATAATGCACTGGGTGACCGAGCGTTATCAGCTTGGCGAGTACGACCAGACAAGCGGACTTTATGTATACACCGATGAGGACAGCGATGAGGTGATTACATACACCCCCGAAACGATGCGCAAAATTGCAGGGGTGCGCTACGGCATGGAGCTACAGGAGTTTGGTCTCACAATAAACTACACCTTTTCGGAGGATATAGGTATAGCCACCGTGGCCTCGGTTGAGGAGCGCAGTTTTGAGCTTCCGGGCGTGTCGGTGGGTACCAGTGCCATACGGGAGTATGTAAGCGGAGATTTGGCCCCCCATATAATAGGTCAGGTGGGGCAGATATACCGCGAGGAGTACGAAACCCTAAAGGACCTTGGCTACCGCATGGATGCCATTGTGGGCAAGGAGGGGGTAGAGCTTGCTTTTGAGAGCTATCTTAAAGGTGAGGACGGGGTTCGGCAAATTATGCTTGATTCAAGCGGTAGAGTTGTTGGTGCCGAAATAACAAAGCCGGCTGTGCCGGGCAATACCGTGGTGCTGACAATAGACCGAGATTTACAGCAGGTGGCACAGGAGGCCTTGGAGGCCCAGATAAAAAACCTGCAAGAAACCGCCCTGCCCGGAGAGGGTAAGGAGGCCAATGCCGGGGCCGTGGTGGTTATAGATAATAAAACAGGTGACATATTGGCCTCGGCCACCTACCCAAGCTACGATATAAACGACTACCGCACCGACTATGCCTCCCTGCTGGCCGACGAGGCCAACCCCCTGTGGAATAGGGCGCTGATGGGCACGTATTCGGCGGGTTCCACCTTTAAGCCTGCGGTGGCACTGGCCGGCCTTAGCGAGGAGGTGCTGGGACACAACGAAACCGTAGCCTGCCACGGAATATACACCGCCCTTGGCGACACCTATCAGCCCGGGTGCCTTGGTGTGCATGGTGCGCTGTCGGCGCAGGGTGCGCTTGCGGTGTCCTGCAATATATACTTTTACGAAACAGGCAACCGCCTTGGCATAGACAGCATGAATTTGTACGCCTCACAGCTTGGCCTTGGTCAGCCCACAGGCATAGAAATACCCGAGGCCACAGGGCAGCTATCCTCCCCCGATGTAAAGGAGCGTGTTGAACCGGGAACCCCGTGGTATCCCGCCGATACGGTGCAGTCGGCCATTGGACAGCTTTACAACCAGTTCACACCGCTGCAACTTGCAAACTATGCCGCCACCATTGCAAACCGCGGCCAGCGCATGGATGTGAACATAGTTGACTCGGTAAAAAACTACACCATGGATCAAACAGTGTGGGACAATGCCTCGGTGGTGGCGCAGGAGGTAGGGGCAACACAGGAGGCCTGGGACATAACAATTGAGGGCATGGAATGGGCCACAGGACCCGGAGGCACATCCTACTTTGTTTGGGGCGACTACCCCATGACCATAGCCTCAAAAACAGGCACACCCGAGACCTCGGCCTTCCCAAACTCTACCTACATTTGTTTTGGCCCATCCGAAGATCCTGAAATATCGGTGGCGGTGGTTATTGAGAAGGGCTGGCATGGTTAAACCGGTGCGCCGGTGGCCAAAGCAATATTTGATGCATATTTTTACAGCGAGCAAAATCAAGATATTCCCCAATATATGGGAGAATTGTTGGAATGAATTAGGTAACATATATAAAAAATATACCTTTTTTTGATTTTTTCTTACATTTTACGGCGATTAACTTGAAATTGTAGTGAACTTTATGATAGTATATTAAGTGGAGGAATGTAATGCGAAATGTATTGGGCATTGCTTCGGGAAAAGGCGGTGTGGGCAAAAGCAGTTTGGCCGTCTTTTTGGCACGAGAATTTTGCCGTCAGGGCAAAACAGTATTGCTGTTTGAACCAAGCAGCGGCGCACGTTGTCTGGATGTAATACTTGGGATTGAACAGCGGGTGGTGTTTGACCTTGGAGATTTTTTGGCCGGCCGATGTGGCCTTGATGAGGGGGTTTTGTCGGTAAGGCACACCCCGGGGCTTTATCTTTTGCCCTCGCCCGGGTCGTGGGATGCCAGGATAAACATGGAAAGTTGCAAGCGAGCAATTGAGCTGTGCGCCAACTGCTATGACTGGGTGATTGTGGACATGCCAACAGGTTTTAATGATGTTACAATGCAGTGTTGTACGGTTTGTAGCGATGTAATAAACCTTGTATTGCCCGATGTTATGGCCATACGCACCGGCGCACAACTTACCCGGATGCTACAAAAAATGGGGCACAAGGGTGCCAAAACGGTTATAAATATGGTCAGGGAGGAACTTGCCCCCACCATATCGGATTTAGATGAAATTGTGGACAGCCTTGGTCTTGGGCTACTTGGGGTAATTCCTTACAGTGAGCAGTGGGCCCGGGCGGTGGATAATTTCGAAGAGTTGCCGAACTGTACCGCACAAAAGGCGGTGGAGAATATATCGGCCAGATTATCTGGACAACAACGACCCTTGGTTGTTTTTTAGCGTGAACCCGTGAGGATGCGACAGAGTGGGAGGTATTTTTTGTTATGAATATTGCACTAATTGCACATGACTCGAAAAAAGAATTGATGACACAGTTTTGCATTGCCTATTGTGGTGTGCTGTCCAGACACAACATATGCGCCACAAGCACCACAGGCAAGATGGTGTCGGATGCAACAGGTCTTGAGATATTTAAGTTTATGAGCCGTCAGCAGGGCGGAGAGCAGCAGATTGCCTCCCGTATTGCCTGCAACGAAATTGATTTGTTGCTGTATTTCCGCGATCCGATAAATACAGCCACCGAGGAACCCGACGAAGCAGGGCTGTTGCGCCTTTGCGATGTGCACAACATACCCTTTGCAACCAACATTGCAACCGGTGAGGCGCTGGTTCATGCACTTGACCGTGGTGACCTTGACTGGCGTGACATTGTAAATCCCAAGGAGTAATTTGGGTGCGCAACACAAAAAATATGAGGGCCGACGCTTTTGCTCACCCAACACTGCCATGCGAGTCTTTACGATTGCGTGGCGGCCTTGGTAGGGTGCGGAGTGTCGGGCTTTTGCTGTTGTGGGGTGTTTTGTAATGCAGGTAGTCCCACAGCACAGTTAACTAAATATTTTAGTGACAATTTATTGGTACAATTAAAATGGCAGGCCCGAAAATAAGATGAAAAGAGGATAGTAAAATGCCGCAAAAAGGTTATATACATTACTACTACGGAAACGGCAAGGGCAAAACAACCGCCGCGCTGGGGCTACTTATAAGAAATATTGGTTGGGGGCGTAGTGGGGTAGTGGTGCAGTTCTTAAAAAATAGCGACTGTGGAGAGCTTTACAGCCTAAATGAGCTTGAGGGTGTTACGGTGCTACGAGGACATGCAGGCGGTTTTGCCAAGGACATGACCCCCGACCAGCTTGAAAAAAGCCGTGAGATGCACAACCAAAACCTTGCAAAGGGCATAGAGCTTGCAGGGCAAAATGGGTGCGGAATTTTGGTGCTGGATGAAATAGGCGACGCCCTTATGCTGGGACTTGTTGACCGTGAGCTTGTAAGTGCAGCCTTGGAATGCGCAAAAAACGGTGTGGAGGTGGTCATTACGGGCCACCGCCCCGATGAGGAACTGTTTAAGCAGTGCGACTACGCTACCCGCATGTTAAAAGAAAAGCACCCCTATGATAGCGGTGTGGGTGCACGCAGAGGGGTGGAGTTCTAAACGGTCAGGCTTTATATGTGCGACAAATTGCGGCATAGCTATAGCCCCCAATAACAAAAAAATCAAACCGCCCCCACCTTACATAGTGTAGGTGGGGGCGGCAGTTAGGTTTACTTTAGGCGTTCCTGTTTTACCTTTTTGTCCACAACATGGCGGGAGGCAAGCTCGCCGGCCAAATCGTCCAGGGATATGCCCATCTCGACCATCAATACCATGAGGTGGTAGGACAAATCTGCCAGCTCAAAAACCGTTTCGGTGCGGTCGTTGCCCTTAGCCGCAATTATAACCTCGGTCGACTCCTCGCCAACCTTCTTTAGTATCTTGTCCACACCCTTTTCAAACAGGTAGGTGGTGTAACTGCCGTCCTGTGGGTGTATCTTGCGCCCACGAAGCATCTCGTAAAGTGCGGCGGCCGAAAACTCCTTTTGATCCTCAAGCGAAAACAAGGGTGCATGAAAACAGCTCTCGGTGCCGGTGTGGCAGGCAGGCCCCTTCTTTATAACCTTGATTAGCAGGGCATCGCTGTCGCAGTCGGTGGTGATGGACACAACACGCTGTGTATTGCCACTTTGCTCGCCCTTGCGCCACAGCTCTTGGCGGCTACGAGAGAAAAAACATGTATGTCCCTCGGTAAGGGTTATTTGTAGGCTTTCGGCATTCATATAGGCAAGGGTAAGCACCTCGCCTGTGTAGAAGTCCTGCACTATGGCTGGAATAAGTCCGTCCTTATCGTATTTCAGTGTCATATTGCCACTCCATTTCTCATAGTTTATATACCTTTAATACTATACAGCAAAACACGGTTTATCTCAATAGGCTAATAGAAATAATCCGCAGGATTATTTGCATCGCACAGCTGCCTTTGGCAGGTGCATCTAAATAATAAGAGCCATGCAGATCTGCTTTTATTTATATGTCGTGCTATGGTCATGGCGAATTTATATTAAACGACTTTTGACCGCATCGTTTAGGCGGTTTTACCTCCCCGAGCCACAAACTTTTGATTTGGCACTACCTGTGTGTAGTGTGTGGCGATAGGCGTGGGGTGGGGTGGAGGCCGTCACCACCGTAGGTGGTGCGCCCTCTGCGGCCTTTGCAGAGGGTGGTTTCCCGCCGAGCGTGGGTAACACGGCCGCAGCCACGCCACCGCCGTTTTGCAAAGTGGGAAACAGCAAGAGGG
>CAYJGQ010000042.1:0-17119 GCA_964369885.1 uncultured Oscillospiraceae bacterium | reverse complement strand
TTCTTCAACTTCACAGCGTATGGGAGAAGTTCCGGGTCATGTATCTGATAAATATCACAGTCAAGCTCCAGTGCCTTTTTATATACCATCCCCGCGACTTTTGTCATCCTTTTAAGCCTGCCACCTTGTATAGTTCCAATACCAACTACATTTACACCATTTTCAGTATAGCTATCGCCCGTGGCCACCAAATATGTATCATAACCGGCTCTCGCAAGGCTGGTACATTGCTTTTTTAGTATCCTGACATCTTGGCTTTTGTGCGCCGATGTCATGTGACAAACCTTCTTCATCACAAAACCTCAATATTCTCTCTGTTTTTTACATTTTTCATGACATTTTTTGCATCAAACACAGGAATTCCTGCCGATGCAATTTTTTCATAATCTACATCTGTGTGTGCGGTGGTTATTACCACAATGTCATAATCCAAAAGGTTGTCCAGCCCCTCAATGCCAGTGCGTGCCACCCCGTCATGCTCGTACGAGGGGATAAATGGGTCGTAGTAGGAAATGTTGGCCATCTCCTTTTCAAAGTTATCAATAACCGCAAGGGCGGGGCTTTCGCGGTAGTCGTCTATGTCCTGCTTATAGGCCACACCGCATATAAGCACATTTGCGCCGTTTAGTGGCTTTTTGGCACGGTTTAGTATCTTGGAGCAACGCTCCACCACATACTCGGGCATGTAGTCGTTAATTTCGCCCGACACCTCGATTAGGCGCATGTGGTAGTTGTACTCACGGGCTTTCCAAGATAGATAAAATGGGTCAAGCGGTATGCAGTGGCCACCAAGCCCAGGTCCTGGGTAAAAGGCCTGAAATCCGTATGGCTTTGATTTTGCCGCCTCTATTACCTCCCACACATCTATGCCCATACGGTGGCAAATCAGCGCCATTTCGTTTGCAAGTCCTATATTGATGTTGCGGTAGGTGTTCTCCAAAATCTTTTCCATTTCGGCAATTTTTGGGGAGGAAACCTTATGTACCTCGGAGGAGAGTACCGCCTTGTAAACCTCGGCGATGACATCGGTAGCATCCTGCCCCACACCGCCCACAACCTTGGGGGTGTTTTTGGTTTTATAAACAAGGTTGCCGGGATCAACCCTCTCGGGTGAGTAGCCAAGATAAAAATCCTCGCCGCATTTTAGCCCCGATGTTTCAAGAATGGGTAGCAACAGCTCCTCGGTTGTGCCGGGGTAGGTGGTGCTCTCAAGCACCACCATGCTGTTTTTAGAGAGATGCTTTGCCACCGCCTCGGTGCTGTTTTTCACATAGGTTATGTCGGGCTGCTTAAAGCTATCAAGTGGGGTGGGCACACAAATAGCTATGAAGTCGACATCCTTTACAAAGGAAAAATCGGTCGTGGCCGACAAAAGTCCGCAAGCCACAACCTCTTTAAGATCGCCGTGCACCACATCACCTATGTAGTTTTGTCCGGCATTTACCATGTCCACCTTTTTTTGCTGCACATCAAAACCAATGGTACGAAAACCGGCCTTGGCCTTCTCAACAGCAAGTGGCAGGCCAACATAGCCAAGCCCTATGACGCCTATTACAAGTGTTTTGTCTTTTATTTTTTGCAGTAAATTATTTTTCATGGTTACTCTCAATCATATATTATATCTCAGATATAATATCCTTTTCTTTTTTATAAAGCTGACTGCATTCGATACAGGTAGCAATTTCGTCTCTAAACTCTAAGTTGTTTCCACATCGACACACATAGCCCTTAACCCTCGCAGGATTTCCAATAACAAGCGCATAATCCGGCACATCTTTTGTTACCACTGCTCCTGCACCAATAAATGCATATTTCCCCACAGTATACCCACATACAATTGTTGCATTTGCGCCTATGGATGCACCAATTTTCACAGTAGTTTGCCTAAACTCATCTTTTCGCTCTATAAATGCTCTTGGGTTTATAACATTAGTAAATACGCATGATGGCCCTAAAAACACATCATCCTCCACAATCGTTCCTGTATACAAAGAAACATTGTTTTGTATCTTTACGCCGTTACCGAGTATCACCTCGGGAGAGATAACCACGTTTTGCCCGATATTGCATCGCTCGCCTATGACACTGCCACTCATCACATGAGAAAAGTGCCAAATTTTTGTTCCGCTACCTATTTTACAGTTATCATCAACATAGGCGCTTTCATGTATAAAAAAGTCCATCACAGCACCTCCAATACCGCCTCAATTATACTATCTTGTTCCTCTGCGGTCAAATAGGGATGAAACGGCAAACTAAATGTCCTGCCACAGTAGTCCTCGGAGGTGGAAAAGCTCTCGGCAAGATAAGGATTGCCCTCAAACACCTTTAGTCGGTGCTGTGGTGTTGGGTAGTAAACCATATTGGGGATGCCACTGCTGTCAAGGTGGGCTACTATGCCATCCCGTGTGGCGACATCGGGTGCCAGCAGAGCATACTGGGCATAGGCCGACACGCAGTCCTGCCGCACATACGGTGTGACAAATTTGTCGGCCAAGGCCTTATTATAGCGGGCGGCAATCTCTTGACGGTTTTGCACCTCATACTCACGAAGCGCCTCCAGTTTCACCTTTAGTATAGCGGCCTGTATGGTATCCAGGCGAGAGTTGACCCCCACCCTCACATTGTCATATTTTGAGCTACCCTTGCCATGCACACGGATGGATTTTAGTAGCTCGGCCATCTCGGCATCGCTTGTAAAAATCGCACCTCCATCGCCATAACATCCCAGAGGTTTTGCCGGGAAAAACGAGGTGGTGGCGATGTCACCAAAGCTACAGCACTTTTGCCCCTTATACTCTGCACCAAAGCTCTGGGCAGCGTCCTCTATTAGCAGGAGATTATACTTGTCGCACACCGCCTTTATTGCGTCATAATCGCAGGGATTGCCGAGAAAATCCACCGCAATTACAGCACGGGGCTTGTGCACCCCTGCCTTTAGCACGCTTTGGATTTGACGCTCAAGCGATCTCTCACAAAGGTTGTATGTATCGGGGCGAATGTCACAAAAAACAGGGGTCGCCCCCAGCATACAGGCCGGCTCTACACTTGCAATAAAGGTAACGTCGGGGCAAAAAATAGCATCACCGCGCCCAATACCATATGCCATGAAGACCATCTGAAGGGCATCGGTTCCGTTGGCGCAGGTAATGGCCTGTCCCACACCTGTGTAGTCGCAGAGCATCTGCTCAAACTCGCCGACCTCCCGCCCCAAAATAAATCCGGCATCATCAAGAACCCCCTGTATGGCGGTATCAATGGCAGATTTCAGGGCAGCGTATTGGGCTTTAAGATCTATAAACTGCATGGTTTCATAACCCCTCTACAATATCAATTAGTTTATCGGTTAAAACTCCAAAGTCATATTGTTTTGCGAGTTTTCGGGCATCTTGGCACATCTCATTATACTTTTGATCTTCCATTTCACACAGCTGAAGCACTGCATTTGCAATATTGTGTGGGAATTGGTTTTCAAGTGAAATTCCTGCGTTATTAAGCGATATATAATCATAGTTTGGATTTATTGTGCTCAATATCGGTTTTGCACAGGCCAAGTATTCAAAGCTTTTATTATGACTTATACCATATCTTAGTAAAGGCATGTACTCACAGTGAAGCACATTAACATCCGCCCTGCTCAAAATATACGGCACATACTTTTTTTCTACTCGTCCCTTAAAGCAAACATTTGTTATGCCTTCGCTTAAAATCCGCTGATTTAGCATTTCAAGTTCATCGCCATCGCCCCAAATAAGAAACTTGATTTTAGGATTGTCTATAAGCTTTGCGGCATCAAGCAGTATTCCAATATTGTTTACACGACGTATTGACCCCGTGTACACCACCTTGAAAATATCGGGGCTTTCAAGGTCATCATCTTGTATCCTAAAATTATCGCGGTTGTAATCAAAAGCCTCAAGGTCCACACCATTGTTTATGTGGTGGACTTTTGACATGTCGATATCTTTATCCCATCCCTGCTCCCGTATGTAATCAGCACCTCCGGGCTGGGTAAAAATAATTCCATCTGCCTTTTTGTATATCCATTTTTCGCCCTTGTAAAGAAGTTTAATCAGTGGATGCTTTTTGGTAAAGCGGGTCGAGTACTCGGCAATGCTCTCGGGCCAAAGATCACGGATTTCCACCACACAGGGAATATGGAGCTTTTTGGCAATTTGTATGCCGGCAATCAGAGCCAAGGGGTGGGGACTCGATGCATAAATTACATCGGGTTTCACATGTGTTTTTATACACTTTCTTATGACACGTTTCACATTAATAAGATATGAAAACATACTAAGTATTCGCTTTATACCATTGTTGGGGTATTGGGTCACTTTTACAAAAATGAAGTCTACACCATCTTGGTTGCTTTTTGTATACCGTTCGTTCTGTGTATCGGTCACCTCATGGGTGAAATGGTTGTAGTTAGATGTGAAAATAATAGGGTCATAACCTTTTTTTGTTAAGCACTTACTAAGATCATATGGACGAACCAATGCACCTTTGCTTGGAGCACTGGCGTGAGGGTGAAGTATCCATATGTTTTTTCTCATTTATCCTTCTCCTTTTGTTGTCTTTATGCTCGCACCTTCTTTTACGCCATCACGTTTTACAACTTTAATAATCGTGAGAAGAATACACTTTATATCAAACCAAAAACCCATACGGTTTACATATTCACCATCAAATTTTGCTTTAACCGGAATTTCAAGCTCGTCGCGGCCATTAATTTGTGCCCATCCTGTAATTCCAGGCATTACGTCATTTGCCCCATATATATCACGTTCTTCAATAAGATCCAACTGATTCCAAAGTGCAGGACGTGGCCCTACAACGCTCATCTCAAATTTTATTATATTAAAAATTTGAGGAAGTTCATCAAGCGAAGTTTTCCTGAGAAACCTCCCCACCTTTGTTATATACTGCTCAGGATTTTGTAACATGTGGGTAGGACAATCTTTTGGGGTATCAATTTTCATAGTGCGAAACTTTAATATATCAAAGTAAGTTTTATTTATTCCCACACGCTTTTGCCTGAAAAATACAGGCCCTTTAGAGTCGAATTTTATTGCAATAACTATAAAAATCAGTAGCGGAGATAGCACTATAACTCCAATAATTGCAGATAAAAAATCTAATATTTTTTTCAAATAAATTGCATACATGTTGAGCACAACTCTCCTCATGGTTATTTTTTCAAATTTCGCCCTATAAACTCGCTTTAAGCTCCTGCTCATGCATGGTGGGAGAGGAGAGAAATATGCGTTTATTTTGCATGGTCACCTCGGCGGTTTTCGCCCTATACAAGGGCGTATTTGGAATAAAATCATACCTATTTATTATATCTTACTATACACTTGTGTGTCAAATGTTTAGGGCGGCAATATGTCGCTAAACCGCTCTATTTTCATCTTAACTTCTGTGTTTTTATGAAAAACAGCTATTATTCGCCGCCAGCGTAGGTGTAAACCTCTCATACTGTATGCCAACCTCAATACGCGCAATACCGGTAGGCTACGGACTTAGCCCCAGTTATATGTTTAGGCACGGCATAAAACTTACCCTTATTGTTATAGCTATAATGTCGCTTTTGGTGTGGCTACTCATGAAATATTGGCCGTTTTTCAGCATTACAATGTAACTCTGCTAATAAATTAGCACCTTCTCCACAGCAGTAAGTCGATCTATACGCTTTATATTTCCTGCATCGTCGACTATAAACATAACCCCCGCCCCCTCTGCATATACATGTTCTAAGACAGGTGACCTAAGCTGGTCACCGCCGCAGGGAGGGGTCAGGTTGAAAGGTTTGCCCGAGGAACGGGCCGTGACTTTGGCGCAGTATATTGTAAAGCACAATGCCACCGTGCGCCAGACGGCACAGGTTTTTTGCATCTCAAAATCAACGGTACATAAGGACGTAGCTGAGCGCTTGCGGGTTATAAGCCCCAGCCTGTATAAACAGGCTCAGGCCGTGCTTCAGCAAAACAAGGCACAGCGCCATATCCGTGGTGGTATGGCCACTCGTGAAAAATACGCCGGCATAACTGCCGCAAAAAGCACCTAATGTCCCACAAAAGTGGCCGCCCTGCAGGTTTTTGCAGGGCGGCCACATATTTTTGTTGCAGCCTTAAAGGCTGTATTTTGTACTTGAGCGGTTTACCAGTAGGCAAACAGGGTGGTGGCATATCCGTAGTACAGCCCTGTATCCTCATCATAATCATAAACAATGCCCACACCTGCGTGGGTGTATTCGGGGTTTGTCATGGCGGCATAGTGGGTCGAGCTCCCCACCCACTGGCCAACCCAGTAACCTGAATCGGATATTTTATGGGCGTTGCCCTGTGTTTCAATGGCGGCCAATATTTCGCCTGCGCCCGAGTAGTTTACCGGCACATCGTTTTTAAGTACTGTGTTCCAGCTGTTGCCGTTGGGGCGGTCGTGGGCAAGGTAGCTGTTTGCAAACAGCTCAGACGAGCGAATGCGCGCGGCATCACCAAGGTTGTCATCCCAAGACACCGCCGAAAGTCCAAGGGCGGCACGCTCGGCATTTATGCCATCCAGCACCTGCTGCTCAACGCTTCCAAGGTATTCGCCGCCTCGTGCCACCGAGGGCGCTCCCACCCCAAGATATGCAGGAGGACTACCGTTTTGGGTTTGCTGTTGTGGCTCGGATGCCTGTGATTCTGCTTCGCTCTGTGAGGTCGGCTCAGAGCTTTGAGTAGGTTGCGAGCTCTCCTCTACCTGAGAGTTGGCAGGTGGCTGTGAAGCATCGGCCTGCGACTCGGCCTGGGAGGGTGCAACCTGCGCCTCACTGCTCTGCGCCTCACTGCTCTGCTGCTCTGCCACGCTCTGGGACTGCTCTGCCACCTCACTTTGTGATGAGGCCGTAGGCTCAATCTCCTCACCATTCATAGATGAGACCTCGTTTTGAATATCGTCAAGTTCCTGTGTGATGTCATCCTCCTGACAGCCCAAAAGACTAAGTATCAAAAACAAGCCGCCAAGAAGCATTACAAAAAAGCGTTTTTTCATTGGAATAATTTCACACCCATTTCTCCTGTATTTTCTGTTACAGGAAATATTATACCTATTAAATATGAAATAATCAACAACATTATATGGATTTTTATACCAAATAAATCCTGTATTTACAGGAAAATAATCCCTCCAAGCCACCCAAGTCCAAAGCAAACCGGAAATGTTATGAGCCACACACCCCACATTTTAATAAACACCCCTGCGCGAAGATTTCCCGAACGTTGTCCTGCCCCTGCCATAGCGCATACCCTCACCGTACCGGTGCTTATTGGTAGCCCCATTGCGGTGCATATAAACAGGGTTATTGCGGTGGCCCAATCACTGCAAAGCCCCTGCTTTATGTCCAAAGGGGCCATTCTGCGCCCCACCTTGTCTATTATTTTGCCACCACCCATTAAACTTCCAAGACAGAGAGCCACCGCACAAAGCGCCACCGACAACACCCTGCCGCCAATCCTTTCGCCCAGGCCAACGGCCAGTAGCATGGCAACAAATTTTTGCCCATCCTGTGCCCCGTGCAGTAGCGACAAAAAATCCATGTTGGCCACAACATGCCACCTTAACCTGTGCGGTTTCCAGCGCTGTAGTGGCTTTGCAAAAAATCTTGTTGTAAGGTTGCCAAGCCCCCAACCCGCCGCGGCCGACAGCAGTAGCCCTGTGGCCACGCCCACCCACAAATTTATGTCTATGCCACCCTGTCCACCACCAAATGTTGCCCCACAAAGTGCCGACAACAGCGCGTGGCTTTCGCTGGTGGGTATGCCGGTGTGCAGGGCGGCGGCGCTCCAGATTATCACCACCAAAAGCACCCAGCAAAGCAGTAGTGGTGAGTTTTTGGGGGATAGCTCAAGCACCTTGTCGCTTACCCCTGCAAAAATCAAACTTCCCACCACTGCACCTACCGCATTGCAAACCGCCCCTCTTGCCAGCGCCTGCTTGTAGGCCATGGCCTTTGTGCACACCACGGTGGTCAGGGCGGTGGGGGCATCGCTCCAACCGTTTACAAGCACCACCCCCACCACCGAACATATCAGTAAAACTACCACTATTTGCCCTCCCGTCCCCCTTGTGGGGTACACATTTATATAAATACATGGTACAATGTCAAAGGTTGTGTAAAGTTTTATTTTTGGGGGTTACTGCGTGGACAACTGCAACTACGAAGCCCAGCCATTACCGGGCGAGCTTACAGTATATATAAACGATACCCACCGTTTTGGTACAGATGCTTTTTTGCTTTCTCACTTTGCCTCGGCCAAGCGCCGCGAGGAAGCCTGCGACATGGGCAGTGGATGCGGTATAATACCGCTTTTAATGCTTGGCAGTGCATCGCCGCCAAAAAAGGTGTGGGCCTTGGAGCTTCAGCCCCCGGCGGTTGAGCTTATGGAGATGGCGGTGGAGCAAAACAAGCTTGCACAGCGCATGGTGCCGGTACTGGGTGACCTGCGCAGCCCCCCCGATGTTCTCCCCCGTGGGCAGCTGCATCTTGTCACCTGCAACCCACCATATTTTGTTCCGGGCCAAGGTTTTGAGAGTCCAAATGAGTCCCGTCGTGCCGCCCGACATGAGCAAACCTGCACCCTTGAGCAGGTCTGTGATGCGGCGGCTACACTGCTGCGTTACGGTGGCCGCTTTGTCCTTTGCCACCGCCCCGAGCGGCTGTGTGATCTTATGTGTGCCCTGCGTGCGGCAAAGCTTGAGCCAAAACGACTGCGCTTTGTGCATCAGCGTGCAGGTGCGGCCCCATGGCTTGTGCTGTGCGAGGCACGCCTTGGCGGTGCCCCCTCGGTTGTAATAGAGCCGCCCCTCATTGTGGAGCATCCCGAGGGCGGTTTTTCGGATGAAATGTTATCAATCTATCAAAAAGAGCGGCGTATTGCGCCCAAGTCAGGAGAAAAGCAATGATAAACAGCACACTAAAACAACAACGAACCTCCATGATACTGCTTTTTGCCTGCGGTGTATTTTGGAGCCTTGGCGGACTATTTATAAAACTTGTTCCCTGGAATCCCCTTGTAATAGCAGGGGTGCGCAGCATCATAGCCGGCAGTGTAGTTGTGGTGTATCTTCTTTACAAAAAAATGCCATTTATTCTAAGCAAAAAAACCATACTCATGGGCATATGCCTGTGCGGCACCGCCACCTCATTTGTGGCGGCCAACAAGCTCACCACCGCCGCAAATGCCATAGTGCTTCAGTTCACAGCGCCTATATACATAATAATTTTGTCGGCCATATTTTTAGGCAAACGCTTCACCCGCTCGGACATTGTGGCGGTATTCCTTACAATGGGGGGCATCTCCCTGTTTTTCCTCGACCAGCTCTCACCCGAGGGGCTTATTGGCAACCTGCTGGCTCTCTTGGCAGGGTTGTTTGTATCGGGCATGTATATAATGTCGGGGGAATGCTCGCCAAATGATCGCATGAGCGGCATACTGCTGGGGCATGTATTCACGGCCATAATTGGAGTGTCGGCAATACCCTTCTTCCCCCCCACCATCACCCCTGTGTCGGTAGGTGTAATCTTTGCGCTGGGCATAGTACAGCTTGGCATACCCTATGTAGTTTATGGCATAGCCATGAAGCACTGCCCTCCGCTTAGGGCATTTCTAATCTCGGCCGCCGAGCCACTGCTAAACCCCGTGTGGGTGTTCTTATTCGACGGCGAGGCCCCCGGCCTATACGCCATTATAGGCGGTGTGGTGGTAATACTTACCGTTACAATATGGAGTGTACTGGACGCCAAAAGAAGCGCCGTTGGGGGTGAGCTTACATGAGTGGCGTGCTATATGTGGTGGGAACCCCAATTGGCAATCTGGGCGACATGACCCCCCGTGCCATAGAAACCCTAAGGCAGGTTGACTTTATAGCCGCCGAGGATACCCGAGTGACCCAAAAATTGTTAAATCATTTTGACATAAAAAAGCCTATGATAAGCTACTATGAGCACAACCTGCGCCAGCGTGGTGAGCTTATTGTGGGGCGCATTCTTTCGGGGGAAAACGCCGCCCTGTGCACCGATGCAGGTATGCCGGCCGTGTCCGACCCGGGTGAGGACTTGGTGCGACTGTGCGCCCAAAGCGGTATAACCACCGTGGTGGTGCCGGGGCCGGCCGCATTTGTGGCGGCGCTTGCAATATCGGGGCTTGACACCTCGCGTTTTTCCTTTGAGGGTTTTCTCACCACCAACAAACGTGGTCGGCGCGAGCATCTAACCCAGCTGCAAACCGCCCCTCAAACCATGATATTTTACGAGGCTCCTCACAAACTTCTCTCCACCTTACAGGATATGCAGGCCGCCTTTGGCGATAGACCCATATCCATCTGTCGTGAGCTTACAAAACTGCACGAGGAGGTACTGCGCACCACCCTATCGCAGGCGGTGGAACACTATACCCAAAATAACCCCCGTGGGGAATTTGTTTTGGTTATTGCCGGTGCGCCACCTCTTGAGGAGGAGGTAGTCCCCCTGCAAAGGGCTGTTGAGATGGTGCAGGATTTACAGCAGGGCGAGGGGCTGTCGGCCAGCGAGGCGGCACGGCGCATAGCAAAGGCCACCGGCCACAAAAAAAGCGAGCTATACCGTGCCCTACAGGAGATTTAATGTGGTCGTTGTGTGGTTATTTTTTTGCTCCTCACAGCGCCCCAAGCCAACACACAATAACGGATGTATTTTGCGCAGGCGGAGGTAGCATCCGTTATTTTTGTTATCTGCTTTTCATTTATATGTATGCTGCTTTTAACCTTGTTTTGTCCCACATGGCCACCGTCCAAAAAACCTGCCTTATTTTGTTACAATTTGGCAAATTTTAGTTGATACCCCTGCCCCTTTGTGATATAGTGAAGATATAATAGCTCACATATAACCCCTGTATAAATTGGAGGGCTTTTTATGGGCCGTCTTCTTAAAAATTATAATACTCGTTTTTTTGCCCTTGAGGCCGCCTACTGGGCCTGGTATTGTTCGCTGTACACCTTTGTGGTTACCATTCTCACCGAGTATGGGTTTGACAGCGTGGTGTGTGGCATTGTTACCACAGCCATGGCCATGGGTTCAATCTTTGTGCAATTTTTGATGGGATATGTCACCGACACCTTTGTGCCGGCCAAAAGGGTTATTGTTACCCTGTCGGTTTTGGCCGTTATCGGCTCATTTTTCCTGCGTCAGGCAATACATTCCTCCCCCATCATCATGATAGCCTCCATAGTGGGTATATCCCTGCTCAACTACTCGCTGCACAGCAGTATTGATGCCTGGGCCATAGCCTCCATGCGTCGCCACCGTGAGCTTGATTTTGCCATAGTGCGCTCGGGTGGCTCGGCGGGCTATGCACTTTCGGCCTCGGTGCTGGGCATTGTTATCTCGGGGCTTGGGGTGGACATACTCTTTCCCATCCATGCCGCTTTGGGCGTGGTGGTAATAATACTCTGCCTTACGGTGGAGGAAGTCCCCTGCCAAAACCGCCGAAAATACAACAAAAACTCCTCCCAGGGTGGCGGGCTTAGCCTATTTGAGGTGGTAAAACTGCTGGCCAAAAACAAACCCTATGTGCAGTTTATAATCACCATGACCCTTTTGCAGTTTACATTTCGTCCGGCCGGCACATATCTTTACCTTGTGGTACAACATGCAGGGGGCACCAGTGCCCACATGGGCATTGCAATTCTCGTTGGCTCGGGTATAGAGATGTTAACCCTTTGGTTTGGCTCCCGTATGCTTGTGCGCGGCACCCCTATGTCCTTCATAATGAGCTTTAGTATCATTTGCGGTATACTGCGTGCCGTCACGTTTTTAATCCCCAACATATGGGTGCTTATAGTCCTGCAGTTTTTGCAGGCACTTGCGGCCGGATGTTATTTGCAGGTCTTCACCCGCCATATAAGCGAGATCACCCCACAGGAACTAAACGCCACGGCCACCACAATAGGCACGGCGCTCTCCATGGGTTTTGGCACCATGATGGGCAATATGGTGGGCGGTGTGCTGTTTAACTCCCTTAGCATGACGGCTACAATACTAATATTTGCAGGGGTTGGCCTAATCGCCCTACTGGTCTTCTCCCCGGCCGCCCTAAAGGACTACCATGCCATAAAACATCTCCTGCGCCGCAGAGCATACAAGTAACCCACACAAACCAAATCCCCGTAGCTGTTGCTACGGGGATTTTTTGCCCTAACATCCAAAGCAGTACAGCTACCCTTAAAGCATATATAGCAATCTGCGCCGCAACTAAGCCAATTTTTCTTAAAAGCCTATCAGACAAATGGCCCGTCTATTTGCTTTAGTAATTTTTTTAACATGGCACTGCCCTTCACTGCGGTGGGTTTTGCACCTGCCCAAACGTCGTAAATAGCCACCCCAAATGCACTCTTCCTCGGTTTTGCTACACATGCTGCGCTCAGGGCTATTTCATGGGTTATATCGTGCGGTCTTATAAGCGATATTTTATAAAACTCCATTGCAACGGGTAACACCTTTGTGTTATAGTGAATAGTGGTATTTTTTGCGCATTAATCCATCTCCCCGGCCATGTTTTGGACGGCGCAAATGCTCTGCGTTTTTTTCTACAACTTGTTGATACTGTATATTACTTTTCGCCTACCGTTTCGGCCATTTTGTTCTCAAAGGAGTAGACCATGAAGGGTATCAAGCTAAATTACACCCATCTGTTTTTTGCGCTGGAGGCGGCCTACTGGGCCTCCTACTGCTCACTTTATGTATTTGTGGTAACCGCCCTTACCGACTACGGCTACGACACCGTTACGGCCGGCATACTTACCACCGCCATGGCGCTGGGTTCGGTTGCTGTTCAGTTTGTGATGGGCTATATCTCGGACACCTTTTTGCCTGCAAAGAGGCTCATAATGCTGATGGCAGGCCTTGGGGCGGTGGGCACCCTGTTTTTGCCCTCGGCCATTTCCCACTCCATGCCGGTTATGCTGGCCGCCTTTGTGGGCATATCCCTGCTCGACCAATCCCTTCACAGCACAATAGATGCCTGGGCGGTCACCTCCATACCAAATCACCCCGAAATCGACTTTGCCATTGCCCGCTCAGGCGGCTCCATTGGCTATGCCCTAACCGCCTTTATCCTTGGTTTTGTCACGGTGGAATTTGGCATAAATGTTATATTCATCTCCCATGCTGTACTTAGCGGCATTGTGGTACTGCTTTGTTTGCTTATTGAGGAGGTGCCCTGCCGTAACTCCAAAAAACTTCTGCAGGACAAATCCTCGGGTGGGCTTAGCATGTGGGGGGCAATGCTGACCCTGCTAAAAAACAAACCATACATGCAGTTTATGCTGGCCATGATATTTTTACAGTTCACCTTTAGGCCCTACGGCACATATCTTCATGTTGTGGTGCAGTATGCAGGTGGCAACAACAGCCATATGGGTACAGCGGTGCTGGTAGGTGCAGGACTCGAGGTCTTGGCACTGTGGGTAGGCTCTATGATGGTTTCGCGCCGTGGCACCCCAATGAGCTACATAATGGCCATAGGTATGGTCTGCGCGTCGGTGCGAGCCTTTTCCTTTATAATACCTAATGTTTGGGCGCTAATTGCCCTGCAAATATTCCAGGCTGTGGGCTACGGCTGTTATTTGCAGGTTTTTACCCGTCATATAAGCGAGATAACCCCAAAAGAGCTAAACGCCACGGCCACCACCATGGGCACGGCACTGTCCATGGGCATAGGCAACACCCTGGGCAACCTTATAGGCGGTGTGATGTTTGAGCGTTTTGGTACTCCCCCCACCCTCATCATGTTTGGCGTGAGCGGACTTGTAGCCCTTGCAATATTCTGGCCCTCAGTACTGCGTGAGCGCCGCCAAAAAATAGCAAATAATCAAACAGCATAGCAAAGGAGGGCGGCGCCATGCCAAAAACAAACCGCTGTTTTGCCAATATATATCTTAATAGGCTTGTGCACAACTATAAGGCTCTGCGCCAAAAAACGGCCGACAGCGCCAAATTTATGGCGGTGGTAAAGGCCAACGGTTACGGCCACGGGGCTGTGCAGTGCGCCACCGCCCTTGCCGATGCAGGGGCCGACTGGTTTGGCCTATCAAACATAGATGAGGCCATAGAGCTCCGCTGTGCAAACCTCACCAGCCCCATGCTGGTAATGGGCTACACCCCACCAACCTTTGCCTCGGAGCTTGCAAACTTTGACATAACCCAAACCATCTACAGCCCCGAGTACGCCGCCGAACTCTCCCATCAGGCCGAGCTTTTGGGTGTTGTGGTGGATGTTCACATAAAACTCGATACCGGCATGAGCCGCCTTGGCTTTTGCCCCGACGACCCCACCACCCTTGACTGCCTGTGGCAGCTTCATCAAAACCCACATATAAACATCACGGGGGTGTTTACCCACTTTGCCGTTTCGGACCAATCGGGCGATGGGGACAGCTTTACAGCGGGGCAGTTTGAACGTTTTTTAGGCTTTTGTGATAAAATGAAGCAAAGGGGTATACCCCATGGCCTGCGCCACTGCTGCAATTCGGGCGGTATACTTCGCCACCCCGACAAGCATCTTGATATGGTGCGTGGTGGCATTGCGCTGTACGGTCTTCCCCCTTCGCAGCAATCTGCCGATATAGTCCCACTTTTGCCGGTCATGGAGTGGCAGGTGGCGGTAAGCATGGTCAAGGAGCTGTCGGCCGATCAGGCGGTGGGTTATGGCTGTACATTTATAAGCCCCACCACCATGAGGATTGCAACCCTATCGGCCGGTTATGCCGACGGCTACGACCGTGGCTATTCAAACCGTGGCAGGGTGCTCATAGGCGGCCGTTACGCCCCCATAATCGGGCGCATTTGCATGGACCAATTCATGGTGGATGTCAGCGATATCCCCGATGTATCTTTGGGCGACATGGCCATCCTTGTGGGCAGGCAGGGACAAAACAGCATCACATTTGATGAACTCTCGGGGCTTTCGGGTAGTATAAACTACGAGCTTGCCTGTCGTGTATCGCAAAGGGTCGAGCGGGTGTACCACAGCCAAGAGTCGCAGTAGCTTTACCATTTAAAAGATTTTTGGGAGGGATTCCCCCTCCCTGCATAACAATAACACTGCTATTTTTGCCAATGTGGTTCGGTGGGCTTTTCGATGTAATCGAAAAATATGAAGTCATCAAGATCCCCCGGAGCTTCAAACCAATCACATGTGTCGGGCAATCTTGGCGTGCATGACTTTTCGTTTGATGAGCTGTAAAACGGCATGTGCACTCTGGACACCTCCTTTATGGGTACTCAAACAGTATATGCTGACGCAGGATTTTTATGATACATTTTTTTATTGTAAAAATAGGTCGCAGAGTGTTGACCGAGCAAATTTTGCCAATAATAACAGGGGAACACACACCTTTTTTGCAAAGAATAAAGGTGAAAAATTCTATAAAATATAAATTCAGTGGGATGTTTTTCTCCTACCCACTGATAACCGAAAAACACGGCATAAAATATGACTGTTTCTATGGGGTTTGTTTTGTGCATATATCAGAAAGGACTGGTCACATTTATGAAAACAGGTTTTGCAAATTTTCTTAAAACTTATCGCGGAAAAAGAATTGCCGTTATAGGTGTTGGGGTTAGTAATACAGAGTTAATCCGCCGTATTGCCGCCGAGGACATAACCCTTACCCTGCGCGACAGGCGCGGGCGTGACGGCATTGGGGAGAAACTTTGTGCCGAGTTTGAGGCGCTGGGTGTGGCCTTAAAACTTGGGGAGGATTACCTTGATGATCTGGGCTGTGAGGCCATGATAATTCGTGCACCGGGGGTATATTTTAATCTGCCTCAGCTCACCGCCGCCAGAGCCTTGGGCAGTGTGGTAACAAGCGAGATGGAGCTGTTTTTTGAGTTTTGTCCCTGTCCTATCTACGCCATAACGGGTAGCGATGGCAAAACCACCACCACCTCCATAATTGCCGCCATGCTAAAGGCTCAGGGATACAAGGTACATCTTGGTGGAAACATTGGCAGGGCTTTGCTCCCCATAGTAGACGACATAATGCCGGACGACCGTGCCGTGGTGGAGCTTTCAAGCTTTCAGCTACTATCTATGCGCCCCTCTCCCACCGTGTCGGTTATAACCAACGTAACCCCAAACCACCTCGATGTACACGGCGACATGGCCGAGTATATCGCCGCTAAAAAGAATGTCTATCTGCACCAAAATGCATTTTCACGCACTGTACTTTCTGCCGACAACGCCACCACCCTTGCCATGTCCCCCGAGGTTCGCGGTCAGGTGATGACCTTTAGCCGTCATGGCTCGGTGGCCTGCGGCGCATATTATACAAATGGACAAATTTCGATGAAATATTACAAAAAGGAAATGCCACTCTTCCCTGCCGAGGACATCCGCATACCCGGCCTACACAATGTAGAGAACTACCTCGCCGCCATTTCGGCCGTGTGGGGGGAGGTTTCGCCCGAAAACATCCACCGTGTGGCCAAAGATTTTGCAGGGGTGGAGCACCGCATTGAGTTTGTGCGGGAGATAAATGGCGTGCGCTGGTATAACGACTCCATTGCCACCAGTCCCACCCGCACAATTGCAGGGCTTAGGTGTTTTTCAAACAAAATTACCGTAATTGCAGGTGGGTATGACAAAAAAATACCCTTCGAACCCCTTGCCCCCGAGGTAATATCCCATGTAAAAACCCTCATTTTGATGGGAGCCACAGCCGATAAAATTTCCACCGCTGTGACCGCCCACCCCGACTACAATCCCGACGCTCTGCGCATACTGCGGGCCGACGACCTGCCCTCGGCGGTGGCCTTGGCGGCCGAAATATCGCAGGATGGCGACGTAGTATCGCTCTCCCCTGCCTGTGCAAGCTTTGACTCCTACCCCAATTTTGAGGCAAGGGGAAGGCATTTTAAGGAACTTGTACAGTCGCTGTAATTTAACCCACATCTCAATCTGTCACCCCCTTGGTTGATGCCCACACCTGCCTAAATAAGGACAAAGGGGGCTGTGCAACCGGGATTTTGGCTGTGTATATTTTATATTAGCCGTAGGCTAATATAAATTCGCCATGTGCGTAGCACGGCATATAA
>CAYJGQ010000041.1:0-17902 GCA_964369885.1 uncultured Oscillospiraceae bacterium | reverse complement strand
CTCTTTTTTCACTTTTCTTATGTTGTATCAAATGTTACATACATTTGATGCTAACTAATTTATTTTTTCTTTTGTGCCTTATGTCATAATATTTCTTTGTGCCATGTAAAACATTTTTTATAGTGCTACCCTTCTAAAATGCGCCCCCACTGTAATGGGTTAGAATGAAATAAATAACCCTAATTAAAATGATAAAAAACATATATTATAATTTATTACAAATAGTATATAATTATATATGTTTTACAAAATATAGCCACAACAACCGCATTATTACTCACTTTTTAGGCGGATGGGCAACACAAGGAACAAAAAGTCATCCCCCTGCATTGGGGTAATTGTCATGGGCGAAAGTGCCCCACTTATGCCAAGCTGAACCTGATCACACCCTGCGGCCTTTAGGGCATCCAGCAGGTAGCGGTTGTTAAAGCCCATCTCCACATCCTCGCCATCAATCTCACAATCAAGCTGATCATTTGCCTTGCCAATTGTGGTGGAGCAGGAAATTTGTATTTGGTTCTTCTCAAAGCATACCTTCAAAGGACTGCGCAAACGGTCGGATATTAGAAGGCTTGTGCGTTCAATGCTTTCCATAAACTCGCGGGTCTTTATGGTTACAGTTGTGGTTTTTTGGGTGGGCATGGCTGTTTTGTAGTTTAGGAAATCCCCCTCAAGCAGGCGGGAAATAACAAGGCAGTCGGATATCTTAAACATGATATGTTTTTTAGACACCTCAATATTTACCTGCTCCTCGCTGTCCTCAAGCAGGCGCAAAAGGTCGGACAGGGTTTTGCCGGGAACTATAAATGACATCTCCTGTGTTGAGCTTACCTTTTCTCTGCGCAGTGCAAGACGGTAGCCATCCACCGAAACAAGGGTGGCTGTGCCGCCCTCTACATCAAACAGCGATCCGGTGTGCACCGGTTTTGCATCGGTAACGGCCACGGCAAAAAGGGTTTGATTTATCATGGAGGAAAGCACATTTTGTCCCACCGAAAAACTTGAGGTACCGCTAAGGGAGGGAAGCTCGGGGAAGTCATCCGAGGAGATGCCCAAGATTGTATACTGGGCAAGACCTCCCTTTATTTCGCAAAGCAGTTTGTCATCGCAGGACAGTGTAAGATCATCGCTGGGCAGGCGGCGGACAATATCGGCAAATATTTTGGCCGACAAAACCACCGAACCCTCCTCAAGCACACGGGCCTCAATCTGGGTTGATATGCCAAGCTCAAGATCATAGCCTGTAAGATGAAGCATACCATCCTTTGCCTTTAGCAAAATTCCCTCAAGCGATTGTATTGTAGATTTGGTGGACACGGCCAGCACCACCTTTGAGATGGCACCCCATAGGGTTTGTTTGTCACATGTTATTTTCACTTTTCATGCCTCCGTTCGGATTGCAAATGATGTTTTTAGATGTGGCATTGCTTTTTTATTAATTGCTGTTTTTTTTACCTTCCTTTTAAAAAGGATAGGTTTAAATTATAGTAATAGTAATAGGGGCTGTTAAAATGTTGATTTGATGAAAAATTGCTTTTACAAGGCCAATTAATGGCTAAAATGTTTTAATTTGGAAATTTTAATTAATTGTTGATATGTTGGAAAGTGGTTTTTGTTTCAACAGTGATGTTAATTAATCCTGTTAAGTTGTTTAATAATTGTTGAAAAATCAGTTGTCCTGAATGTTCTTTATAATGTCCTCGACAATCTCCTTAAAATGGCTGTCACGCTTCATGGTTTTTTCTACCTGACCAAGGGCGTAAACCACGGTGGAGTGGTCGCGGTTGCTAAATTCCTCGCCAATTGTTGCCATGGACATTTGGGTTATCTCTCTTACAATATACATACATACCTGGCGTGCGGTGCTTATTTGGGCGGCACGCTTTGTCGAACGAATGTCGGCGGACGAAACGCCGTAGGTGCGTGAAACCTCGGTAATAATGCGCTCCACCGTTACGGGTATGGGTTGGTTGTCATTTAATATATCGCGTATTGCGTTTTGTGCTATTAGCACGGTGGGGCCGGAATCCGACAGGTTTTGATGAGCCTTTAACTTCTTTACAACTCCCTCAAGCTGACGGATGTTGTTTTTTAGCCTGTTTGCAATGTACTCGGCCACCTCGTCGGGAATGCTGAGATCCAAAAGCTGTGCCTTGCGGCGTATAATGGCAATGCGGGTTTCAAAATCGGGGGGCTGAACGTCGGCCATTATTCCCGACTCAAAACGTGTGCGCAAACGCACCTCAAGGGTTTTTATCTCTTTGGGTGGGCGGTCGGAGGTCATGACAATTTGTTTGTTGTTGTGATAAAGGGTATTGAAGGTGTGAAAAAACTCCTCCTGTGTGCTTTCCTTACCACCTATAAACTGAATATCGTCGACCAGTAGTATATCTGTATTGCGGTACTTATCATGAAATGACTCGGTGGTTTTGCCCGATATGGAGGAGATAAGCTCGTTTGTAAAGTCCTCGCTGCGCACATAGGTTATTACAGCGGCAGGATTGTTTGATAAAATCTCGGTGCGTATGGCCGACAGAAGATGGGTTTTGCCAAGGCCGGAGCCGCCATATATAAATAGTGGGTTGTAGGAGGGTGTGGCAGGGCGCGAGGCCACAGCCATGGCCGCCGCATGGGCAAATTTGTTGGAGGAACCTACAATAAAATTATCAAAGGTATACTCATAATCGCCCGAGCTGAGCGGAAGCACAACCGAGCTTGCTGGGGGTTCCTCTTGGGGCTTATCCCACTCAAAGTCGATCTCTACATTAAAGCCCAGCACATGGTGCAGTGCCCTACCAAGAAGATCAACATACTTTTCTTGTATAATGTTTTTCTTAAACTCGGAGCGGACATACAATGTTACCTTTGTGCCCTCCATGCTTACAGGTTCGATGTCGTTTATCCATAGGCTATATGGAACTTCTGACATCTCCTGACGGCAAAACTCCTTTGCCATAAAAAATAATTCGTGAAATGAATCCATTTGACTTCCTCCAATTGAGTTTTAGGTGGTGTTTGGGTAAAACTTGTTGAAAGGTTGTATAAATACCGGTGAATTACACGGTTAAAGGTGTTGAAAAATAAAGCTCTGATAAATAGTTTTGTACCCGCGGGTTATTTTGCGCCTGAAGTTATTGTGTTCGCTGTAATACCTTGGGGAGATTATTCTATTTACATACATGCTTTTTTTGTGGGATAAACAGCACCTGATAAGCTATATTAACAGGTGATTTATTTAGGTTATACCATGGGGGTTTACTCGGTTATCAACTATAAAAGATTTACCTATACAACTCATTTAAGTATAGCACAAAAACGAAAAATTTACAACATTTTCAACACCAAAACAGGCTATACATATAAATAGTATATAAGGGGCTAAAATGGGAGTTTTTTTGCGGGTATTTGCAGTTTTTAATTTGTGTGCTACAATTAGCATATAAACAGTTTTTTATTGTGGGAGGGCTGCCTTATGACATCCGAATATTTTTCTGTACCAAGTGGGCAGACCATAGCTGCCATTGCCACACCACCCGGTGCGGCGGCTGTGGGCATGGTTAGGATGTCGGGGGAACAGGCGCTCATGATAGCCGACAAGGTTTTTACCCCTATATCGTCGGGAGGAAAAATTTGCGAGCGTGACGGCTACACCGCCTGCCTTGGCAAGATTAGTGATGAAAAGGGGCCTATTGATGAGGTTATGGCCTTTATATACAGAGCGCCAAAAAGCTACACGGGTGAGAATGTGGTGGAGTTTTGCAGTCATGGTAGCAGCCTTTTGGTGGGGCGTGTATTGGATGCACTTTTAAGTGCCGGTGCCGTGGCGGCACAACCGGGCGAGTTTACCCGCAGAGCCTTTGAAAACGGAAAACTAAGTCTTGATAGAGCCGAGAGTGTGATGGCCCTTATAAACTCCCACAGTGAGGGCGGTGCACGGGCCGCACTTGCCGCAAAGGATGGAGCATTGTGGCAGGAAATATCAGCTTGTTGCGAGCGGCTTTCCGACATTGCGGCCCATCTGAGCGCCTGGCTGGACTACCCCGATGAAGGGGTGGAGGATCTTGACAGGGAGACCCTTGGCAACACACTGCATGAAGTTAGGGGCAGGTTGTTGACCCTTGGCAAAACCTACTCGGCTGGGCGTGTACTGCGTGAGGGTGTTGATGTTGTAATTGCAGGGCGACCAAACGTGGGTAAATCCACCCTGATGAACCTGCTTTCGGGCAGTCAGCGCAGTATTGTAACCGACATCCCCGGCACCACCCGAGATGTGGTGGAGGACAGGGTATATCTTGGACAGTTTTTACTCAGGCTCTCGGACACGGCAGGTCTGCGCGACTCGGCCGACCCTGTAGAGATGATTGGGGTGCAAAAGGCCAGAAACCGCCTTGAAAGCTGTGATGTTACAATAGCGATGTTTGATAATTCCCGCAGACTTGATGAGGATGACCTTGACTTGATTAGTCGACTTAATGGGCGTGCGGCCGTAGCAATTGTAAATAAAACCGACCTTGAGGGAAGCCTGGATATAACTACCCTGCGCCAAAGCTTTGGCCATGTTGTCGAGATGTCGGCCAAGAGTGGGGGAGGGGTTGAGGAGCTTGCGGAGGTTTTCTCAAAACTGCTTGACACCGACAACCTTGACACCTCGGCCGCCATACTTGTTACAGCCCGACAGCTTGAGTGTGTGCTCAGGGCGGCCGATTCGCTTGAGCAGGCATCTGCGGCCCTTGAGCAGGGGGCGGCATTTGATGCACTTTGGGTCTGCATTGATGAGGGACTGGGAGCGCTTTTAGAGCTTACCGGCCAAAAGGTGACCACCGCCGTGGTGGACAAGGTTTTTGAGAAGTTTTGCGTTGGCAAATAATAATACTATAATTGATATAACAAGGGGTCACATATGGAGTACAGGGCAGGAAAATATGATATAGCCGTTATAGGTGCAGGACATGCAGGCATTGAGGCGGCCTTGGCGGCGGCACGACTGGGAAGATCGGTGATACTGTTTACATTATCGCTTGATGCCATTGGCAATCTTCCCTGCAACCCTGCCATTGGTGGCACGGCCAAGGGACACCTGGTGCGAGAGATTGACGCACTGGGCGGTGAGATGGGCAAGGCGGCCGATGCCACCTTTCTTCAAAGCAGGATGTTAAACCGAGGCAAGGGCCCTGCGGTGCACTCGCTTAGGGTGCAGACCGACCGTGCCGCCTACCACCTGCACATAAAGTCGGTGCTGGAAAACTGCCACGGCCTTGACATAAAGCAGGCCGAAGTGGTGGACATCCGCACCGATGAGGGAGGCGCTGTTTGTGGTGTGGTTACAGCCATGGGAGCATTTTTTGAGGCCGGGGCTGTGATACTTGCCACCGGCACATACCTTGGTGGGCGGATTTTTGTTGGGGAGTACAGCCGTAACAGCGGCCCCGACGGACTGGAGGCCGCCACCGAGCTCACCCAAAATTTACAGCGTCTTGGCCTTGAGCTCCGGCGTTTTAAGACCGGCACCCCTGCCCGTGTGCATCGTGATAGCATAGATTTTTCAAAGCTTGAGGTGCAACATGGCGAGGAGCCAATTATCCCATTTTCATTTGAAACCGACCCCACAGGGCTTAAAAATCGTGTGGTTTGCCACACAGCCTACACAAATGCAAATACACATGCCGTAATAGAGAAAAATCTCCACCGTTCGCCGCTTTATGGTGGAAAAATTCAGGGCATTGGCCCAAGGTACTGCCCCTCCATTGAGGACAAGGTGGTGCGCTTTGCCCACAAGGAGCGCCACCAGCTATTCATAGAACCCATGGGACTTGACACCTGTGAAATGTATTTGCAGGGGATGAGCTCATCTTTGCCCGAGGAGGTGCAGCAGGAGATGTACCGCACCATTGAGGGGCTGGAAAATGTAAAGCTCATGCGCAGTGCCTACGCCATTGAATACGACTGCATTGACCCCACCGCCCTTTGGCCCACCCTTGAGTGCAAGGCGGTGCAGGGGCTTTTTGGCTCGGGTCAGTTTAACGGAACATCGGGCTATGAGGAGGCAGCGGCGCAAGGTCTTGTAGCAGGTATAAATGCATCACACTATATAATGGGTAAAGAGCAAATTACCCTTCCACGCAGTAGCTCCTACATTGGCACACTAATTGATGACCTTGTCACCAAGGGCTGCATGGACCCCTACCGCATGATGACCTCACGCTCGGAATACCGCCTGCTACTGCGCCAGGATAATGCCGATGTGCGCCTGACCCCACTTGGGTACGAGCTTGGGCTAATCTCGCAGGAGCGGTGGGAGACCTTTTGCCGTCAGCAGGAGCAAAAAACCGCCGAGATAAAACGCCTTGAAAAACTCACCCTCTCACCGGGGGCCGAACTGTGTGAATTACTTACAAATATTGGAAGCACTCCAATTACCACGGGGGTAAAAGCGGTCGACCTGCTGCGCCGTCCGGGTGTAACATACAAGGCGCTGTTACCCTTTGATTCTGATCGCCCACATCTTGATGATCACACCTGTGAGCAGGTGGAGATTGAAATAAAGTATGAGGGATACCTAAAAAAACAGCAGGCCCAGGTGGCCGAGATGGCACGCCTTGAGGGAACACCCCTACAAAAGGGTTTTGACTACACCGCCATTTCGGGACTGCGCCTTGAGGCCGCCGAAAAACTGACCGCAATTTCCCCTGCAAACCTTGGGCAGGCAGGAAGAATAAGCGGTGTGTCGCCGGCAGACATATCTGTTTTGATGATTTACCTACAAGCAAAGGAGAGGGAGGGGCAAAATTTATGATCGATCGCAAGCTTTTGGCAGAATCGGCCGCCGCCTACGCTCTGCCCCAAATAACCACGGCACAGCTTGAGCAGTTTTATAGCTATGCCGACCTACTACTTGAGTGGAACCAAAAAATGAACCTTACCGCCATAACCGAACCACGAGAAATTGTGTTAAAGCATTTTTTGGACAGCATAATTCCTCTGGCACATTTTGATATGCAAAAAGACAGCTCGATTATTGATGTGGGCACGGGGGCAGGTTTCCCCTCAATCCCCATGAAAATTGTGCGCCCCGACCTTAAGCTAACACTGCTGGACAGCCTGAAAAAAAGATTAACATTCCTTGAGGCTGTGTGTGGAGAACTTTCCCTTGATGCCGAGTATGTTCACGCAAGGGCAGAGGAGGCCGGCAGAACCCGACTTCGTCAATCCTTTGATGTGGTCACGGCCCGTGCCGTGGCACATCTTTCCAAACTTTGCGAGTACTGCCTGCCACTTTGTAAAATGGGGGGAAGTTTTGTGGCTCTTAAAGGCGCAGATATTGAGCAGGAACTAAGCTCTGTGGGTGGCGCCATAAAGCTTCTTGGGGGAGAAATTGCCGACTGCATTACCTACTCATTGCCCGACGGCGACCGCCGAAACCTAATAGTCATAAAAAAAATATCGCAAACTCCACCAAAATATCCCCGACAGTTCTCAAAAATCGCCAAATCTCCCCTGTAAAAAACACACATATGGGGGAAGCCTGTCACATTACTTGGATGAAAATATCTGGATATATAAAATACTCTGTGCTATACTGTGGCCATCAGGAGTGGGACAAGCCCACTTCAGGTAGCACAGTAGCACAGATTTTTTTGTGCGCAATTACAAAAGGGGTGGTGTCATTGAATTGGCTAAGTAAAAAACCCGAAACCATAAACCGTGTTCTTGCTCTGCCCATCAACAGCATTCTACCCAACCCAAATCAGCCACGCACAAACTTTGATGCCGACTCAATTGATGAGCTGGCCAAAAGCATTGCCGCCAACGGCCTACTACAACCAATTACAGTGCGTGAACTAAGCGACGCAAAGTATGAGCTTATCTCGGGCGAACGTCGCCTGCTTGCCTACAAATCTCTGGGGCAGGGGGAAATACCTGCCATATTAATCGACATACCAACCCAGGACTCGGCCGTGCTGGCCTTGGTGGAAAACCTCCATCGTGCCGACCTATCCTTTTTCGAGGAGGCAAAAGCCATGGCCGCCCTGATGGACAAGCTCCATCTAACCCAACAACAACTCGCCCGACTTGTATGTAAATCACAGCCGGCGGTGGCCAACAAACTGCGCATCCTGCGCCTCCCACCCGAAATAGCCGCCGCCATTCTCTCCCACGACCTAACCGAACGCCACGCACGGGCACTGCTTCCACTAATCGACACAAAGCTCATGCCACAGGTCCTAAAGGCCATTGTAAGCCAAAACCTAAATGTGGCACAAACCGAAAGCTACATAGAACGCCTTTTACAAACACACCGCCCAAAACGTCAAGGTGTTGTAATTGTTCGGGACGTGCGCCTGCTGTTTAACTCAATTTCCCGTGCTGTCGAAATTGTAAAACAAAGCGGTTTTGCCGTCGAAACACAACAATCCGAGGACGAAAACTTTGTAAACTACATTGTGCGCATACCAAAAGAGGCAGTTTACTCCAAAACCGTCCACCGCCCTGCATAGCACTATATAAAAGGTATGCACCTTTTGGGCATCATCTGCCGACAAACCAAATAGGTTTCACGCTCCAACCGAGCTGAAATATTCTTCCCATGCTGAGCCACGCCCGACATACTGCATGATTTAATCTGCAATATGTCGGGCGTGGTTTTGTTTGTTTCACGTGAAACACTTGGTTTGCAAAAGCTGTCGACAAAAAAATGTTTCATGTGAAACATTCATGGGGCGTTTTGGCTTTTAATCGAACTGTGAGTGTGATATAATTCGGGGTAGGGACAAACAACGAGTAGACAGGAGGAAATTATGGGAAAGATAATAGCCATGGCCAATCAAAAGGGAGGGGTGGGCAAGACCACCACTGCGGTAAATTTGGCGGCCAGCTTGGGCGACCTTGGAAAAAAGGTATTGATGGTAGACTTTGACCCACAGGGCAATGCAACGAGTGGGTTTGGTATTAACAAACGAGAGATAGAAATTTCGACCTATGATATTTTGATTGACGGGGTGGACCCTGCCACAGCCTTGATGAAAAATGTCTGCAAGAATGTAGATTTACTTCCCTGCAACCTTGCATTGGCAGGAGCAGAGATAGAGCTTGTTGACATGGAGCAAAGGACAATGCGCCTGCGTGGGCCACTGCTTAAACTGCGAGACAATTATGATTTTGTGTTGATTGATTGTCCGCCGTCGCTGGGGCTTATAACCCTTAATGCCTTGGTGGCAAGCGACACGGTGTTAATACCAATACAGTGCGAGTATTATGCACTGGAAGGACTAAGCCAGCTGACCAACACAATAAGGCAGGTAAAGAGGCTATACAATGCACAACTTGGCATAGAGGGTGTACTGCTTACCATGTACGACAGCCGCCTAAACCTTACATTGCAGGTAGTGGAGGAGGTAAAGAAGTACTTCCCAAAAATGGTATACAAGAGCACAATACCCCGAGTGGTGAGATTATCCGAGGCGCCGAGCTTTGGCAAGCCGATAATATACTTTGACAGGGGATCAAAGGGCACGATGGCCTATTATGATTTGGCCCGAGAGGTGATAAAACAGAATGGGGGTAAGTGAGCATGGCACGAAAGGGAGGACTTGGCAAGGGATTAGATGCATTATTTTTGGATAACAATGCCGAGACCGGGAGTGGCAACATAATAATGGTTCGGCTTTCGCAGGTGGAGCCAAATGCGGATCAGCCACGACAAATCTTTGAGAGTGGAGCACTTGACGAGCTTGCCCAGTCGATAAAGGAGCATGGGGTGTTACAGCCTATTATTTTGCGCCCCATGGAGAATGGCGGATATCAGATAGTGGCAGGGGAAAGACGATGGAGAGCCAGCCGAATGGCAGGGCTTGTGGAAATACCGGCTATAATAAAGGAAGCCGACAATCGTTTGACCATGGAGCTTGCGCTTATTGAGAATTTGCAAAGGCAGGACCTGAATGTACTTGAAGAGGCAAAGGGCTATAAGGTGCTGACCGAACATTATGAGATGACCCAAGAAGAGGTGGCAGTGAGGGTGGGTAAGTCCCGCCCGGTGGTGGCAAATGCGCTGCGACTGCTAACCCTGCCACAAAAGGTGCTTGACCTTGTGGAGCTTGGCAGTATAACGGGTGGCCATGCCCGAATATTGGTGGGAATAGCTGAGGAGGAATGCACCGAGCTTGCCCTTGAGATATCAAAGCAGGGGTTGTCGGTGCGTCAGGCCGAAAAGCTGGTTAAGGCCTACAAGGCAAAAGATGCAAAACCAGAGCAAGCACCCAAGGAGAGTGATTCGATTTGGGGTGGTGGAGTATATAAGGAGGCACAAATTGCCCTGACCGAGCAGCTTGGTAGGGCGGTTAAAATAACCCCTAAGGGGGAGGGGGGAACGCTTGAGATAGCGTTTTTCTCGCAGGAAGATTTATACGCCATTGCGGCGGCGCTTGAGAGCACATTAAATTAAAAACCCTATATAAGGAGAGGTATTAAAGATATGTTGGACATTAAACTGATACGCACAAACCCCGAGCAGGTAAAAGAGGCCTGCCGTAACAGGGGTGGCAACATGGATGGACTTGTGGATGAGATACTGGCAATAGATGCCGAGCGTCGTGAGCTTACAGGCAAGACCGAGAGCATGAAGGCCGAGCAAAACAAGGTGAGCAAGCAAATTCCTGCCCTAAAAAAGGCCGGCGAGGATGTTGGGGCTGTAATGAGTCGCATGAAGGAGCTTTCGGAGGAGATAAAGGCACAGGATGTAAAACTTGGTGAGCTTGAGGCAAAACAGCAGGATATACTGCTTTCGATTCCCAATGTACCCCACGCAAGTGTGCCCGTGGGTAGCGATGAAACCATGAACCCCGAGGTACGCCGTTGGGGCGATCCTGCCAAGTTTGACTTTGAGCCAAAGCCCCATTGGGAGATTGGTGCAGAGCTTGGAATACTTGACCCCGAAACTGCGGCCAAGGTAACCGGCAAGAGATTTCATTTTTACAAGGGTGCAGGTGCACGTCTTGAGCGCTCGGTGATTAATTTTTACCTCGATTTGCACACAAAGAATGGATATACCGAGATTTTGCCCCCATTTATTGCAAATGCCGCCTCCATGACCGGCACAGGCCAGCTACCCAAGTTTGGCGAGGATATGTTTAAGCTTGAGGGACTTGATTACTACCTTATCCCTACAGCCGAGGTGCCTGTGACCAATATGCACCGAGATGAGATTATGGACGGCAAAACCCTGCCTGCACGTTACTGTGCATATTCGGCCTGCTTTAGAGCCGAGGCAGGTTCTGCGGGGCGTGATACCAGAGGTCTTATCCGCCAGCATCAGTTTAACAAGGTGGAGCTTGTGAAGTTTACCCGTCCCGAGCAGTCCTACGAGGAGCTTGAAAGCCTGACAGGGGATGCCGAGCGTGCACTGACCTTATTGGGGCTACCACACCGAGTTGTATCGCTCTGCACAGGCGACATGGGCTTTTCCAGCGCAAAAACCTACGATATAGAGGTATGGCTACCCTCCTACAACGCCTACAAGGAGATTTCCTCCTGCTCTAACTTTGAGGATTTTCAGGCAAGGCGTGCGGCAATACGCTATAAAATGGAAATATCTGACAAAGCCGCCCTTGTGCATACCCTTAATGGTTCGGGCCTTGCAATTGGGCGCACAGTGGCAGCAATACTTGAAAATTACCAAAATGCCGATGGCAGCGTAACCGTGCCCGAGGCTCTGCGTAGCTACATGGGCTGCGACAAAATAGGATAAGTGGCGAGAGGACGGGAAAAAGATGTTCAATCCAAGTAGCACCCACAGCGAAAAACAGCTGGTAGAGTTTTACGACTGCGACAACAAAATGCGTCAGCGTCCCTCGCACATTGTGCGCAGACTGCAACAGATGGCCGAAAATCAGTTGCAGATATGGGATATGAGCTATGAGAAGATGCGCAGTGAGCACGGAATGGTGTTTTTGCTCTCAAAACTTATACTTGATATTGAGCAGTTTCCCACAAGCGCACAACATGTTGAGCTAAAAACCTGCCCAATGGGTAGCAAGGGTTCACAGCTACTGCGCGAGGGACTGGTGCAGGGGGAGGATGGGCAAAGGCTCTGCAGCCTTTACACCACATGGACGCTTTATGATGTAAATGCCGGACGTGTTGTGCGCCCTGCGGCCTGTCCCATAAAATACGAAAGCGGTGAGATTAGCATCTCGACCGACAGCTTTAAGTTTAGAGCCGAGATGGGTGAGCTTGTGGCCAGCCGCAGGGTGGTTTACTCCGACCTTGACCCAAATGGGCATATAAACAATGCCACATACCTTGATATTATATGTGATACACTGCCTTTTGAGCGCATGGAGCAGGATGATATTAAACAAATTTCCATATATTACCAACAACAAGCCGTGGCAGGTGATGTTTTATCGATATATATGGGGCAAAATGAGGGAGAATACAGCATAGTGGGACAAATAGGGGAGCGCCCCTGCTTTGAGGGACTGGTAAAATTTTAAGGATTCATGAAGATGATAACAAAACTTAAAGGAGGCCTACCAAATGCTAAATGTAGAATCGCTTTTCAAACTGAGCTACGGTATATACCTAATATGTAGCCATATGGAGGACGGAAAGCCTGCCGGGTGTCTTGTAAACACGGTGTTTCAGCTTACGGCCGAACCCATAAGGGTGGGGGTTAGTGTGAGCAAAAACAACCAAACCCATGACGCAATACTAAAAAGCGGTGTGGTTAGTGTCAGCATTATGGGGGAAAAAACTCCTCCGCCACTGCTTGCAAAGTTTGGTTACCGCTCGGGGCGAGATTTTGACAAGTTTGAAGGTGTAGAGGCCGTAAATGATAATCAGGGAAACTGTGTGGTACAGCAGGGAGCTGTTGCCTGGATGTCATGTAAGGTGGAGCAGGCGGTGGATATTGACACCCACACAATGTTTATATGCAGTGTAGAGCAGGCCGAAACTATTTCGGATGACATCCCCATGACCTACAAGTACTACCGTGATGTTATTAAGCTTAAATCCTCGCCCAATGCACCCACCTATACCCCGCCAGCCAAAAATAATTAGCAGGGTGGTAATAACAGGGATATTTTAACTGGAGGAAAGACGATGAAAGACTATAAGAAGTTGCAAAACGGAAGCGATATTCGTGGTATAGCCCTGCCGGGAGTTGTAGGGGAGGAGGTAAACCTTACCCCCGAGATAGCCACAGATTTTGGAGCCGCCTTTGCAAAGTGGTTGTCGCAAAAATATGGCAAAGGACCGGCCGACTGCCGAGTGGCGGTTGGGCGTGACTCAAGGCTTTCGGGGCCGGAGCTGCTAAATGCCATTTTAGGTGGACTAATTGGTGGTGGCGTGGAGGTGCTGGATTGTGGCATGGCCAGTACCCCTGCAATGTTTATGTCCACAGTTTTGCCCGATTTTCTTTGTGATGGCGCAATAATGATAACGGCAAGCCACCTGCCCTTTAACCGAAACGGATTAAAATTCTTCATCCGTGAAGGTGGTCTTGAAAAGTCCGACATATCAGAGCTAATAGAGATAGCCGGCGATGTAAGCGTGAGGGAAACAAGTGGCAAAACCGCCGAAAAGGCCGACCTAATTTCATCCTACTCGGGGTTTTTGCGTGAGAAAATTTGTGAGGGCATAGGCCAGGGGGATCGCCCACTTGAGGGCTTTAAGATAGCTGTTGATGCCGGCAACGGCGCAGGCGGCTTTTTTGCCACCGAGGTGCTGGGCAAACTTGGCGCAGATGTGTCGGCCAGTTGTTTTCTTGAGCCCGACGGCAATTTCCCCAACCATCCACCCAACCCCGAGGACGCCACGGCCATGGCCTCCATTACCCGTACGGTGGTGCAAAACGGCTGTGACCTTGGGCTGATTTTTGACACCGACGTTGACCGTGCAGGTGCAGTGGATGCCGACGGTCAGGAGCTAAACCGCAACCGCCTAATTGCACTGATGTCGGCCATTGTACTGCGTGATGATCCCGGCGGTACAATTGTAACCGACTCGGTGACCTCATCCCAGCTTGCAGACTTTATAAATAATACCCTTGGTGGGGTGCATCACCGCTTTAGGCGTGGATATAAAAACGTTATAAATGAATCCATACGCCTAAACCGCCAAGGAACCAGCTCGCCAATGGCCATTGAAACCTCGGGGCATGGTGCGCTTCGTGAGAATTACTTCCTCGACGATGGGGCCTACATATCGGCAAAGCTTGTAATAGAGGCCGCACGCAGCCGTAAGTCGGGCGGAAAACTAACCGATCTACTGAGCGGATTGGCCGAGCCGGTTGAGGCAAAGGAACTGCGGTTTGGCATTAAAACCGAAAACTTTGGTGAATATGGAAGTGAAGTGGTGGAGGCATTGATGGACTACGCTGTCGCCAAACCCGAGTGGAAAATTGCCCCGGATAATCACGAGGGGGTGCGTATTTCGTTTGATCAGCAGGGGAGCCGTGGTTGGCTTTTGCTCCGACTATCGCTACACGACCCAATAATGCCCCTGAACATAGAAAGCGACGATGTTGGCGGTGTAAAACAAATTGCAGAAAAACTATTGCCCTTCCTACAAGGTTTTGATAAGCTTGACATTTCACCCATCCAAAATCTTATAAAGTAGGGCGGATATTGCCCATAGGCTACAATCTGCGTGCTTCTTGCTACCGATTTTTTCGCTTATGCGGCGGTGGTGCTCGACGGGAACCACCCCGCGAACAAACCCCGTTCACGGGGATAATCCCGCCTTTGCCCACCACCACCTAAACAAAAAACTCAGCAAAAGCAGGGGAAAGTAAAGAATAAAAGAGAATTATTATGGCAGACTACAAGGCGATGTACTACTACTTGGCCGGAAGAATGGCGACTGCTATTGAAGCCTTAGAGGCAACAACAGGTGCACTGGTAGAAATAACAAAAAAAATGAAGGACGCCGAGCGCGCAACAGAGGAAATGTTTATGAACAGTGAGGAAACCGTCATAAATATAATTGAGGGCAGGATAAAGGGCAGTGGTAATCAAGATAAGTAGAGGTAAGTAGCAGATACATAAAATAGGAGATTACATCATGTTAAAGGCAGCATTTATATTTTTGGCAGGCGGCGCAGACCCTGAGAAAAACATCAGCGTAACCCCCACCCCTTCGGTGGAGCTTACCAGCGTTGCGGTGCAGGATTACGCCCAGGCGGCCGAGGTGGCAAAAAAGCTTTGCGACCAAGGAATTAAGGCCATCGAGTTGTGCGGTGGGTTTGGCAGCCGTGGTGTGGCAATGATAAGCGAGGCCGTGGGGCAGGATATACCCGTGGGGGTTGTGCGCTTTGATATTCACCCAGGCCTTGATAACAAAAGTGGCGACGGCATATTTTAAGGCTACTGCACAACTCATGTAGAGTGTGGGACCTTGACCCTGTAGCTCATGTGAGAAATTAGGATCGTGGGGATTTGCCCCGCCCACACAAACTTTTGAAAATATCTTGACCCAAAACTTGTGCACGCCCCCGAGCCAAAGGCTTGGGGGCGAAGTTTTTTTGTGACGTTGTTTTTTACCCTGCAAAAGGGTGGTGCCACTGTGGGCATTTCCATAATTTTTGGGCAAATAAATTTATTGTAATAATTAATGCGGGTGGGGGCCGTGCTTAATTTGCCATAAAGAATAAATGAAAAAACAGGAGCGCAAAGCAGTAAAATAACGAGCACTAATTGACTGAAAAAACTATACATAAAAAAACTATTAATTATATGTAACTTAATACTAAATAAATTGTGCAATCGGGCATAAATCATGCATTTTATGTACAAATCTTGAATAAATAGCCATAATATGTCATATTAAGCTAAAACAAAACAAAAGCAAACAAATTGAAGTAGAAAACGTTTTCAAGAAGAATTTTATATATAATTTTTCAAAAATTTAATATAAAAACAAGACAAAATAACAAATAATTCTACCAAGTAATAGGTGTAGGTATGAAATATTTTGCAAAGCGCCCTTTTTCGACAATATTTATAATTGAGATATGGTAAAGTTTATGCAAGGCAAGAGGGAGTTTAATTAATAAAATTATAGGGAAAAGGAGAAAAAAATGGAACAGATGTCAAGTGAGTACAAATTGCTATTCAATGGAATTACCACAGCAATTTCAGAACTGCAAAGTTTGAGTATTAAGCTTGCTGTACTACAGCAAAAGGCGGAAGAGCAGTACATACAAAGGGGTGGCGAAGAAACAAAGAAAGCCTGTTAAACACTCGGCAAATACTCGGCAAATACTACTATAAAATTAAATAAAAATATCAGGCCCCCGACCAAAGTCGGGGGCCTTTCAAAATGCTGTGCTATATAAGCACTAACACCAAGGAGTAAAATTACTTCTTATTCTTGATGGTTACAGCGCCTGCAGCCACAAGGGAGATAACAGCCAGGGCGGCGGCAACGCCTACAACATCATTTGCGCCGGTGTCGGGGTTTTCTTCGGGGTCATAGGTGCTATCGGTTGTGGAATCTTCGTCGGTTACTTCATCGCCGGCCACAAGCTCGGTGTCGGAAATTACGTAGTCGGTGGGGGTTTTGGTGGCCCACTTGTAAATACCATTGATGCTGTCCCACTCGTAGTCAACCGAGGTTAGGCTGCTGCCGTCCCACTCGTACACAAAGTACTGGTCGGCGTAGTCGGCCTGTAGGCTAAAAGCGGCCTCGTTTGTAAAGGTGGGGGAACCGCCAAACTGGTAGCACTCAATGTCGGCATCTATATAACCATAGCGATCCTCAACATCATCAATCATTTCTTCGCTGTTGAACATAAAGGCTTTTTCGTCCTCAATCATCTTAAGGGTGGTGGTGAACAAGCGGGTTTGATCGTTAAACACAACATAGCCCGACTCGTCTTCCTCACACTGGTAGATGGTGTTATCCACGGCTTCAATTGCATCATCTTCGGCATCGTCAAGGTCGCTGTAGCCCGATACCATGGCAAGATGGTTTGAAACAGACGCATCAATTTCAAGCTCAATGTAGGCATCGTCGCTGGTCAAAAGGGAATCCGAAGTTTCAAAAATAATGGTACCGCTAAGCTCTTTTTCGCTCGAGATGGTAAAGTTCTCGTTTAGCGAGAGAATCCAAGCGCCGTTTGTTGTGCCGCCGCTGCTATCGGAAACCCAGTCATCATCGTCAAACTTTAGGGAGTTAACCAATGCGCCACCAACACTCCAGTCAATGTCGGCCTTGAAGTTGTAGTTATCTTCGCTAATAAGCTCGATGGCTTCGGCCAATGTGCCGGGGGCGGTGCCCATGTCAAAACCATCAATATCCACAAGGGTTACATAGTCAAGACCGGAATTCAGGCCATCAATCTCAAGGTAATACGATTCGCCGGGTTGTAGATGATCATGGTCATCCAGCTCACAGTTTGCGTCAGCACAGCTGGTGTGATCGGCAAAGGCGGGAATGGCAGTGGCTGCCACAAGTGACAGAGCGAGCATTAAAGCTAAAACTTTTTTCATGGTAGTTCCTCCTGTTGAATGTGTTTTTATGATTAATCACATGAAACAAACTGCTTCATTTGATTTGTAATTAGAATAACAGGAAATTTTGATATTTTTTTGATTAAATTTTACAAACTATATTAAAAAAATGTGAAGGAGCAGTCCGTCAGCCCCAAAAAATAATTAAAATAAGGGTTATAACAAATTAGTTATTCCCAAAGCCGCCTTGGAAATATGCATAAAAATAAAAAAGACGCTCCTTTTGGTAGATAAAAGCATCTGCCAAAAGGAGCGTCTATGTGTCTGTGCATTATATATTTAGAAAAAATTTAATTATTTCTTGCGGGAAACAGCGGCGGTGGCGATAAGAGAAACCACTACCAAAGCAGCTGCTACACCAACAACATCATTTGCGCCTGTGTTGGGGT
>CAYJGQ010000040.1:0-18227 GCA_964369885.1 uncultured Oscillospiraceae bacterium | reverse complement strand
CTGACCTACTGGTTCGTAGCCAGTCACTCTATCCAGCTGAGCTACAAGCGCATTTTTCGTAGCTTTAGTATATTAACATACATTTTTAATAAAGTCAACAAGTGTGGCGCAGATTTGCAAAATAAACCTAAATTAATCTCGAACCAACAATAATTATGGTGTATTTGCTTTAAATCGGGCGGCTTGTGTGGTAAAATTGTGGGGTGTTTGTATGCATTTGTCCCGTGGCTTTACTTATGAATATCTTTGTCGGGACAAAATTCCCTTGGGTTTTATCTTTACTCTATTATTTACATTTTGAGGAGGAACACCATGGCACTTGTAAACATGAAAGAAATGCTAAATGATGCCCGCAAGGGGGGCTACTGCGTGGCAGCCTTTGACGTCTGCAACTATGAGATGGCACGCAACGTGGTTGATGTGGCGGCCGAGGAGCGTGCACCCGTCATTTTGATGGGGCTAAAAAACGACCTTGTGGACGGAGGGATGCCCTACATCAGCGGAATTTGCAAAACAGCGGCCCAAAGCGTGGATGTCCCGGTAGCGCTTCATCTTGACCACGCCGTAGACATGGATATTATAAAGGCTGTTATTGATGCAGGCTTTACCTCGGTTATGTACGATGGCTCCAAACTTCCTTTTGAGGAAAATGTGGCCAACACCAAGGCTGTTTGCGACTACGCCCACAAATTTGATGTCACTGTGGAGGCCGAGCTTGGCCATGTAACCACAGCTATTTTGGGCAGTGGCGGACAGGGCGAAACCGGCCTGCTGGACGAAAGCCATCAGGAAGACCCCGATGACTACCTGACAAACCCTGCCGAGGTTGAGCAGTTTGTACGCGAAACCGGTGTGGACGCCCTTGCCGTGGCCGTGGGTACGGTGCACGGGGTTTATGTGCGCAAACCCGTACTGAACTTTGAGCGCCTGCGTGAAATAAACAGCATCTCCAAGGTACCACTGGTACTGCATGGCGGCAGTGGCACCCCCGATGAGGACATCCGCCGCTGTGTAGAGCTTGGCATGTGCAAACTCAATATATTCTCCGAGATTCTAAATGCCTACAATGTAGCTCTTAAGGAATCTATAAACCGTCTTGAGAACCTCTCCTCCTGGCCCTGTGTAACCTTTAAGGAGGCAAACGAGGCCCAGCGTGAACTCATACGCAACAAAATTCGCCTTTGCTCCTCAAACGGCAGGATTGCCGCTAAATAATAACCTTACACCACAAACCGCCCCCTGCGCACAATGTGCACATGGGGGCGGTTTTTTTATGTGTGTTTTGCTGTTACTTTATACTTATGCGTTTGCAGAGGCGTCGGCCACCTGCTCGCCCTCGGCTTCTTCCTTGGGCAGCTTTGCCATTGCAAAACCGCTAAAGGCAAAGATGAGTGCAAATATAAAGCTGGTGTAGCACAGCACTGTCCAGGGTAGGTAGGACAGTGTGGGTACATCAAGGGTGGTGGCCATGTAGATACCCGCTGTCGACCAAGGAATCAGCGGCACCACGCAGGTACCCGAGTCCTCAAGGGTACGGGAGAGGTTTTTGGCGTGTAGGCCCCACTTCTTGTAAAGTCCACGGAACATCTCGCCGGGAATAAGAATGGCAAGGTAGGAGCTGCCTGTAACAATACTCATAAGTATGCCCGAAGCCACGGTGCAGGACACCAGGCTACCAACCGACTTGATGAGGGACAGCATGCTCTTGAGGATAACCTCCATACAACCTGTTGCACTTACAATGCCTGCAAAGGCAAAGGAGCAAAGGATAAGCAGTACTGTGCCCATCATGCCCATCATACCACCACGGTTAAGCAGTGTAATAAGCTGAGGAGCAACAGTGGCGGTGTCAACACCGGCGATAAGGTCAATCTTAAAGCCACTTACAAAGGCGGTCATGGCGGTTTTTAGATCAAAGCCCTGGAAGATCATGCCCAGAACAAGTGCAGTGGCGGCACCCAACAGAAGCACGGGAATTATGGGTTTCTTGGTGTATGCGCCCACAAATACTATAACTGCGGGAAGAAGTAGCAGCAGATTAAAGTTAAACATTCCCTCAAGGCCGGAAAGCATTAGTGCCACGGTCTCGGGGCTGGTCATCTCGCTGGTGGGGGTGGTAAAGCCGGCAACTGTAAAGACTATAAGCGATACAATTGTTGCAAAGCCGGTTGTCCACAACATATGCTTGATGTGCTCGTAAAGATCACATCCTGCGGCTATGGGAGCAAGAATGGTGGTGTCCGAGAAGGGGGAAAGCTTATCGCCGAATACAGCGCCCGAGATAACAGCACCTGCGGCCATTTCAAGGGGTACACCCAGTGCATAGGCAATGCCCATGATGGCAACACCTGCAGTACCGGCCGAGCCAAACGATGTGCCTGTAAAGGTGGAAATAACAGCCGTTACAAGAAAAGCCGTCACCAACAAAAACTGTGGATTGATGATTTTTATACCGTAGTAAATCATCATGGGAATGGTGCCCGAAACCATCCAAGAGGCGATAAGGGCGCCAACACAGATCATAACAAATATCGAAATTAGCGAGCTGTAAACCTTCTTGTTTATGCCCTCCATCATTTCGTTCCAGGTAAAGCCAAGGCGTTTACCCACAAGGAAAGAAATAAAGGCCGCAACGATCAGTAGCGCCTGAATGGGCAGCTTAAAATAGCCGTAGCCCACACCAAGCAGAAGTAGCATGGAGACGATTGGGATAAGAGCTTCAAATAAGGTCGGTACTCTCTTAGTCATTAGTTGTCCCTCCAAATATTTATTTACTTACCGCAAAACACAGCTAATTACTCGGCGGCGGTTATGGTCATGGCACATCCGTGACCCTCGCCGTCGGCAATGGTGGTGGGGAACTCGATCTTTACTCTGTGAAACGGAGCACATATGGCGTAATCACAGTGACCAAGCATATCACGACAGAAAGCCTTTATGGTGTCGGCATCCTGCCCCAGACGTTCCAGCGCCTGCACATGTGGACAGTTGTGGAATATCTTCACAGCCTTTTGGTCGTTTAGCTCGGTGACCTCCTGCTGGAATACCATTACACCACCCTTTGAGGACTGGCCCATCAATGCCTCTTTGGGGCCAACATTTTCGGCACCGCCGTACTTTTTGGCAATTTGCTCGCCCTGGAATATGCCAAAATCCCACGAACCCTCACGAATTACACGGTTGGCATCAACCTCGGGGTATAGCTCTTTTAGCTTTTGCCAGATAAAAAACACCTGGGTACTGCGGTCCATGTAGGCTCCTAAAAGTGCCTGATGAAATTCCTCATTTGTGGGCTGATCCTCCACTTTTAGGCCTGCCAAAAATCCATCAATAGCCTTTTGATCCTTGTTCATATAACACAGCTCCTTTCAACATTTTCTTATACTCAAAACCATTTTATGCCAAGGCATAGTATCCGCATAACCCTTGGCTTAAAATAGAAAGTGTAGACCTTTATCTAAAATGTCCAAATAATGGTATTTTGTGTGGGAGCCTCGCGTTTTTTTGCAAGGCTCCCTTAATGTTTTAGGTGTGACACACTGCCAAATACCACCACTTAGTTGGGGCATGTATTTCCCGGGCAATACATCAAAATTACACGGTCACAAAGAATTTTACAAGGAACAGCAGTGCCAAAATGTATGTAAGTGGCGACACATGCTTTGCACGGCCTGTGCACATCTTAATAATTGCATAGGCGATAAGGCCAATGCCTATGCCGTTGCCAATGCCGCTTGTACCCACCATGAAGATAAGCAGTAGCGCCACAGGTACAGTGGCCGACACATCGCTGTAATCAACCTCTTTTAGGGAGCTCATCATAAGAGTTCCAACATACACAAGTGCCGCCGAGGTGGCCGGTGCAGGTATTAGTGCCGCAAAGGGAGCAATAAACATGGCGGCCAAAAACAGCAGGGCGGTGGTAACGGCGGTAAGGCCTGTGCGTCCACCCTCCTCAACGCCGGCGGCCGACTCAATGTAGGTGGTAACGGTAGAGGTACCTGTGCAGGCGCCCACGCAGGTGGCCAGCGAATCGGAAAGCATGGCCTTGTTCATGTCGGGCATATCGCCGGCGGCATCCACCATGGCGGCACGACGGGCTGTGCCCAGCAGGGTGCCAATGGTGTCAAACATATCCACCATACAGAAGGTAATTATGGTCATAACCGCCGAGGTTACACCAATGGAGAACAATGTGTTAAAGTCAAATTTGAACATGGTTACATTGAGCATGTCGGCAAATGGGGGGACAAACGAAGCACCCTGTAACGATGCAAAGGGGTTAACACCCAAAAATGCGGCCGAACCTGCCCAGTAAAGCAGTGAGGAAATTAGCATTCCGATGAGCACCGAGCCACGGGTTTTGTTGTAGGCCAGTACCGCAATTGCAAATACACCCACCAACATGCAAACCACGTAAAGTATCATCTGATGGTAGCCATCACCCAACATGGTTTTGGCAAATGCGCCGTTGTGTGCGCCAAAAAAATGTGTAAGCATGTAAAAGGGGCCACCGTCGGCGGTGTATATGCCGGCGTTGGAGGTAAGGCCGATGTTAAGTAGCATAAGGCCAATACCTGCCGGAATGCCCTGACGTATAGAAAGGGGGATGGCATCCACAATTTTCTCGCGTATTTTAAAGATGGTAAGCACTGTGAAAAGCACGCCCGAGAACAGGATGATGGCAAGACCTGCGCCAAATGCCTCCTCATAGGTTATGCCCACAATGGCGGCAATGCCGGCCACGGTGGCGGCAAAGTAGGAGTTAAGACCCATACCGGGGGCAAGGGCAAAAGGCTTGTTTGCCATAAGACCCATAAGCAGTGTGCCCACACCGGCCGAAAGCACGGTGGCCATAAATACAGCATTCCACAGTGGGGTGCCCACCGCAAAGTTTGTAAGTAGGTTGGGGTTTAGGGCAATTATGTAGGCCATGGTCATGAATGTGGTAATACCGGCCAAAATTTCAGTTTTGACGGTTGTCCCATTCTCTTTGAGCTTAAAAAAACTTTCCATCGCTGTTAATCCTCCATAAAATGTTTATTGTACGGCAAACCTGCCACCAACAGACAACATAACTTTACAACTACCTAAATCTACACAAAAACTAAATCCGCATTATGCCTTTATATTTCCCTGCCCGTCAAACAAGGGCAGCTTTTCAAGGTATATTAAGTCCTCTCGGTTTTGGGCATCGCCCTCGGCCAGTATCGCCATGCGTCCCGCAATTTGTCCGCCGGCTTCCTCTACCAGTCGCTCCACAGCCGAAAGGCTCTCGCCTGTGCTTATAACATCATCCACAATCAGCACTCGCTTACCCTTTAGATACTCGGCGTCCGCACCGTCAAGGTAAAGAACCTGCACCTTGTCGGTGGTGATGGAGCGCACCTCGGTGGAAATTATGTCCCTCATGTAAACCTTGGGATACTTGCGTGCTATGATATAGCGATCGCCACCGCGCATGGCGGCCATCTCGTATATCAGCGGTATGCTCTTTGCCTCGGCCGATATCATTACATCATGCTCGGGTGCTCTCTCAATCAGCGCCTTGGCACAGGCCTTTGTAATTTCAACATCACCAAATATAACAAATGATGCTATGTACAAATCATCAACAACCTTGCAAAGAGGGAGCTCGCGCTCCACACCTGCTATTTCCATACGGTAAGACTTCATTAAAATTGGCACTTCCCTTCTAATTTCAGCGCAGAGTTTATACTGCATTTATGCAAATTTGCAATTTTAGTACAGTATATCATAAAAGCGATAAAACAATCAAGAAGTGACAAAAAAATTGCCGAAAAATTTTCCACTGCTGCAAATCTCGGTTTTGGTGGCATAAAACGAACAAAAAACAGCGCAAAACAGCGTGGTTTCCTGCGCTGCCGGTGGCGCTGGCTTGTGGTTTTTTGGGGCGGACGTAACCGCCATAGTGGGCAGGCGCAGGGACAGCCGTAGCCTGCCACCGCCCAAGAACCGCCTGTGATATGTTTAGGCGCAAAAAACTTCGCCCCCGGCCAATGGACGGGGGCGTGGTGAGTTTTTGTTCAAACTTTTTTCAAAAAATTTGTGGGGTGTGGGGCAATAACCTTACAGTATCGAAAAACTTACAAATACAGCGGCAAATACAATGGACACAATCGACAACAGTTTTATAAGAATGTTGATGGCAGGGCCGCTGGTATCCTTAAAGGGATCGCCTACGGTATCGCCCACAACTGCGGCCTTGTGGGCATCCGAGCCCTTGCCGCCGTGCTGTCCGCTTTCGATATACTTTTTGGCATTGTCCCAAGCGCCGCCTGCATTGGCCATCATTACGGCCAGTACAAAGCCTGTTATGGTAGCACCGGCAAGCATACCTGCCACGCCGTTAACCCCCAAGAGCAGTCCAACCACAATTGGTGTGCAAACGGTCAGTATGGCGGGGGCCAGCATTTCCTTTTGCGAGGACTTGGTGCAAAGATCAACACAGGTGGTGTAATCGGGTTTGCCCTCACCTGTCATTATGCCGGGAATTTCCTTAAACTGACGGCGAACCTCCACCACAATGCTCTGGGCGGCACGTCCCACCGCTTCCATGGTCATTGCGCCAAACACAAATGGCAACATACCACCAATAAACAGTCCTACCAGTACCGCGGGATTTGTTATGGAAAGATCAAAAACATAGTTGGGGTCAACTGTTCTCACCTGCTCAATAAAGGAGGCAATCAGTGCAAGGGCGGTAAGTGCGGCCGAGCCTATTGCAAAGCCCTTGCCTGTGGCGGCGGTGGTGTTACCCAATGAGTCCAGAGCATCGGTGCGCTCCCTTACCTCGGGGGGTAGTCCTGCCATTTCGGCAATGCCGCCTGCGTTGTCGGCCACGGGGCCGTAGGCGTCGGTGGCCAGCGTAATGCCAAGGGTAGAGAGCATACCCACAGCCGCAATGCCTATGCCAAACATTCCGCTTGCGCCACCACCGGGGGCAAAGTAGGCGGCCAATACAGCCACCGCCACAATAATTACCGGTATGGCGGTGCTCATCATGCCCAGTGCCAAACCACCAATCATTATGGTGGCAGGGCCGGTAAGTGAGGTGGCCGACAGATTTTGTGTGGGTTTATATGTATCTGAAGTGTAGTATTCTGTAAAGTGGCCAATTAGTATACCGGCCAACAAACCTGCCAAAATGGCAATATATATGCCCATGTGGTTTGCATCGGGCAGACACAGTGTAACCAGGGGCCAGGCCGCAATGGCCACCAAAACAGCGCTTATGATGGTGCCCCTGCGCAGCGAACCCAGCAGACTGCGCTGTGTGGCATTCTCAGAGGTTTTGACAAAGAATGTGCCGATAATCGAGGCTATAACACCGATGGCCGAGAGTGCCATTGGCAGCGCAAAACCGCCCATACCAAAGCCGGCGGCCACGCCCAGTGCAGCGGCCGAAACCCTTGCACCTGCATAGGACTCGTAAAGGTCGCTACCCATGCCGGCCACATCGCCCACGTTGTCGCCCACATTGTCGGCAATAACTGCAGGGTTACGGGGGTCATCTTCGGGGATGCCGGCCTCAACCTTGCCTACAAGGTCGGCGCCTACGTCGGCCGCTTTGGTAAATATACCGCCACCCACACGGGCAAACAGCGCCATGGCCGACGCACCCATGCCAAATGTGAGCATTGGGGTTGCAATGGCGGCCGCTCTGGCGGCGGGTTCAAGGTCACGGAAGTAGTAGCTTAGGAAGTAGTACCATATGGTTGTGTCCAAAAGGCCAAGGCCAACCACGGTAAAGCCCATTACAGCCCCTGCCGAAAAGGCCACTCGCAGGCCCTTGTTTAGGGAGCTCTGGGCGGCATTGGCGGTGCGTGCATTGGCATTTGTGGCAATTTTCATGCCAAAGTAGCCCGACAAGGCCGAAAAGAAGCCGCCTGTCAAAAATGCTATGGGCACAAAGAAACTTACAAAATCTGCAAATGCAAGGCCAAGTAGCACTACAAACACAACAGCAAAGAAGGTTGCAACACCTGTGTACTGCCTTTTAAGAAATGCGTTTGCACCTGTACGTATGTACCCTGCAAGTTCTTTCATGCGGTCGGTGCCTTCACTCTCGGCCATTACCCGACCCGACAGCACCCCCGCAAAAACAAGCGCTGCCAACGCCCCTATTGGCGTCAAAAACATGAGATCCATTCTTTTCTCCTCCTGATTACCTGATGTCATCATATTATTGTTCTCATCAACATGCTACTTTATTTTTTAAATAATGTCAATAAATCGAACAAAAAACTCTATAAATTGTTTTTTAAGTTTTCGGTTGATGTTTTTTGCGGGCGAATTTGCCCACAATTTTGGTAAAATGCTTTTCCTCACCCCACTACTATTGACTGCGCAATATAAAAGGTCTAAAATATAAAAGGTTTGGCCAATACATATAACTCAACCGCCTGCCAAGAAGGAGCGCACACCCATGACAACCCCCACAAATTCCAACAGAAAAAGCCTGCTTGTGCTGTTTTTAACATTTTTCCGCATTGGCGCATTTACATTTGGCGGTGGCTACGCCATGATTCCTCTAATACACCGCGAAGCGGTGGAGCAACACGGCTGGATAACCGAACAGGATATGACCAATATGCTGGCCATAGCCGAGTCCACCCCCGGCGTAATTGCCGTAAACAGCGCCACTTTTGTGGGCTATCGTGTTGGCGGAATTTTTGGGGCGGCGCTGGCCACAATCGGGGTCACCCTGCCCTCCCTTATAGTCATCTGCATACTTAGCCTTTTTTACACCCAGTTTCTTGAAAACAAATGGGTGGCCTACGCCTTTGAGGGCATACGCTGTGCTGTGGTGGTGCTTATGGCCGGGGCTATTTTTAAGCTTTCCAAGGGTTTGCGTTTTTCGGCCCTTCCCTTGCTGTTGGCCATTGCATCCTTTATAGCTTCCTCCTTCTTGGGGCTTGACACACTAATTGTTATATTTTTCTCGGGTGTGGTGGGGCTTGTCTGCGCCATAACCGCACGCCAAAGAGCAAACAAACAGGCCAAGGGGGATAAATCATGAGTATACTATTTGACTGCCTTGATCTTTTAATCACATTTTTTCTCATAGGGCTTTTTACCATAGGTGGCGGTTACGCCATGATTCCCATGATAACCCAGCGTGTGACCGAGCGTGGCTGGCTTACCATGCCCCAGCTCATCGACTTTATCGCTGTTGGCGAGTCCACCCCCGGCCCCTTTGCCGTAAACATTGCCACCTTTGTGGGCATGGAAATACAAGGGGTTATCGGCGCAATGTTTTCAACCTTTGGCATTGTGCTCCCCTCCTTTATAATAATTGTGCTAATCTCACGATTTTTCTACGACCGATTTGTGGGCAACTTTTATGTGCAGGGGGTGCTTTCGGGCATACGTCCTGCCGTATTGGGGCTTGTGGGCTCGGCGGTGCTCACGGTACTGCTAAGCGTGCTTTTTGGCCAGGAACACTTCCCCGCATCTTTTTCTGAGGCGGTTTCGGGCATCAGCCTCTCCAGCGTGGTAATTCTTGTGATTTTAGTGGCATTTAAGTTCTTAAACAAAAAGGCACACCCCATATTTTTAACCATAGCGGCCGCCGCACTTGGTATAGTTATTAACGGCTTTTTAATGTAAGGAGGGCAAAAAAATTGGCAGTATCTAAAGCTACTCTACGCAAAAAGGCCGCCCGGGTGGTCGACATACTTGAGCAGTGCTACCCTGCAAAATGCTCTCTGGATTACCAAAAACCCCACGAGCTTCTCATAGCTGTCAGGCTGTCGGCCCAGTGCACCGACGCCCGTGTAAACATGGTTACGGGGGAGCTTTTTAGCACCTTTCCCACACCTCAGGCCTTTGCACAGGCAAAGCTCCCCGATGTCGAGCGAATTATAAAATCATGTGGGCTGTACAAAACCAAGGCAAAGGACCTAATTGGCATAGGCAAAATGCTATGCGAGCAACACGACTCCAAGGTGCCAAACACCATGGAGGAGCTGCTAAAACTGCCGGGTGTTGGGCGCAAGACGGCAAACCTTGTGTTGGGCGACATCTATGGTATTCCTGCCGTGGTTTGCGACACCCACTGCATACGCATAACAAATTTGCTGGGCCTCACCGCTGGCAAGGACCCCTACAAGGTAGAAATGCAGCTGCGTGAAGTACTGCCCATGGAAAAGGCAAATGATTTTTGTCATCGCCTTGTGCTTTTTGGGCGGGAAACCTGTGTTGCACGCCGTCCAAAATGTGAGCAGTGCCCACTGCGCACCCTCTGCGACTTTGCCTGCGCCTGATACTAAAATTCCCCCATAAAACACAAAACACACCCTGCGGTAGCGCAAGGTGTGTTTTTTTATGCCACTTTGGGGCTTCTCATCTGTCATTTTACCATCATTTTTTCCCAAGCTCCATGCGCACATAAACCTGAAAGGCCTCTATTACAATATGTGTCATCTCATCTTTACTGTTTATACCCTCTTTTAAGAAGTAAAGGCAAAGTTTGCTACCCTCAAAAAGCATGTTGTTTTGCACCCACGCACCAAGCCCCAGGGGATAGCTTCGCAATTTTTTGTGGCTAAGGTGGGCAAACTCGTTTAGATCCTTTTGATCAAACAATTTTTTCATAGCAGTAAAATTATCTTTTATTTCACCGAATAACATAGCTTGATCCTCCCAAAATATGAACACTATCGCCGTCTTATATATGAACATTATATAGTCCATAATGTCGTTAGTCAAGAGCGAGGGGTGATGTGATATGATAGTATATGACAAACTTTGGGAAACCATGAAAAAAAGGGGTGTGTCGACCTACCGCCTGCGAGAGGACCACGGTTTTAACACAAAGACCATTGCAAAACTTCGTCAAAACGGGAATGTCACCACCGCAACCCTGGACAAGCTCTGTACCATCCTAAACTGTGAGCTTTCTGACATTGCGCGGAGAAAATAAACAGAAAAGCTCCCCTCCTGCTCAAATGCAGTCGGGGAGCTTTTTGTTATAGCAACAAATTATTAGATCTGCACCGAGTAGTTGGGTGCTTCCTTGGTGATGTAGATATCGTGGGGATGGCTTTCCTTTAGGCCTGCGCCGGTTATGCGCACAAACTGCGCATTTTTGTGTAGGTGTTCAATGTCGGGGCAACCTGTGTAGCCCATGCCCGACTTTATGCCGCCCACCAGCTGATAAATGCTGTCGGAAAGGCTTCCTTTGTAGGGCACACGTCCCTCAACACCTTCGGGCACAAGTTTGCGGTTGTCCTCCTGGAAGTAGCGGTCCTTGCTACCCTTGGCCATGGCGCCCAAACTGCCCATGCCGCGGTACACCTTAAAGCTACGACCCTGATATATCTCGGTGTCGCCGGGCGACTCCTCACAACCTGCCAACAAGGAGCCAAGCATTACGGTGCTTGCACCTGCGGCCAGAGCCTTTACAATGTCACCCGAATACTTTATGCCGCCGTCGGCAATAACCGGGATGTCACGTTTTGCGGCCACACAGGCCACGTCGTACACGGCCGAAATTTGGGGCACACCAATGCCCGACACCACACGGGTGGTACATATAGAGCCGGGGCCTATGCCCACCTTAAGTGCATCTGCACCTGCATCTATAAGGGCCTTTGCGGCCTCGGGGGTGGCAATGTTGCCGGCAATCAGCGGTGTGTTTGGGAAGGCATTTTTAACCTTGGCCACACAGTTTATAATGTTCATGCTGTGCCCGTGGGCGCTGTCAAGCACCAACACATCGGCCTCGGCCCTTACCAGTGCGTCGGCACGCTCCAGCACGTCCGAGGTAGCGCCTATGGCGGCACCGCAAAGCAGACGACCGTCCTTGTCACGGGCCGAATTTGGGTACTGCACCAGCTTCTCTATATCCTTTATGGTGATAAGTCCCTTTAGCATTCCGTTGTCGTCCACTATGGGGAGCTTTTCAATTTTGTTTTTGCAAAGAATTGCTCGGGCCTGCTCAAGGGTTGTGCCCTCGGGTGCCGTTACCAAATTCTCGTGTGTCATAACCTCGCTGATTTTCACATTGAAGTCGGTCATGAATTTAAGGTCACGGTTGGTGATAATACCCACAAGCCTGCCACCCTCACAAATGGGTACGCCCGATATGCGGTATTTGCCCATAAGCTCATCGGCATCATAAACAAAGTGATTAGGTGTCAGCGAAAACGGGTTTGTTATAACCCCATTTTCGGAACGCTTTATGCGGTCAACCTCGTCAGCCTGTTGTTCTATGGACATGTTCTTGTGTATAACGCCCAGTCCGCCCTCTCGTGCAATGGCAATGGCCATACGGCACTCGGTAACGGTGTCCATGGCGGCTGTTAGGATGGGGGTGTTAAGCATTATGTCACCCGCAAGACGGGTGCGCAGGCTAATATCTTTGGGAAGCACATCAGATTTTGCAGGGATTAGTAGCACATCATCAAAGGTCAGCGCTTCTTTAATAAACTTGTTTTGGTAATCTGTATTTAGCATTCGCGTTCATCCTTTCTTTTTATCTTTAAGTATTTTGTTGCACTCAAGGTTGTATTTCTTCTATTTTACTGCAAATTCACCCGAAAGGCAAGGTTTTATACCAATATTTTCAACCAAAAACAAATTGACATCCCGTGTATTTTCTGCCAAAGTCGCCACTATATATAGGCAAAACCCTGCCCTATGCTACAATATATTACAGCAATTATTGTTAACTTGGCAAAAGGAGCAAATTTTCTTGACAATAGGCCTTGTAATGCTATATAATGCTATCTTGCAAGGTTATGACCCGAAAGGAGGGTGCAAGAATGGTAAGAACCTACCAGCCCAAGAAGCTCCAGCGTAAAAAGGAGCACGGCTTTCGCAAAAGAATGAAAACGTCCAATGGTCGCAAGGTGTTGGCCAGAAGACGATCCAAGGGCAGAGCCAGACTGACCCACTGATTTTTTACCCCTACATGGGGTACAGTGTGGGAGGGCAATTCGTCCGCCTACCCGCTACACAGGTGTGTCACCGTGGAAGCGGGGGCTGTCCCCACCACCGTGGGGACGAGCTGTAAGGCCACAAGGCAAAACTTGTGGCCTTTCTTATTAACTTTTTAAATGTGAGGGCGCACAGGTGAGTCAACTTCAGTCACTTTGTCGCAACGGTGACTTCCTGCGCTTGTACAAGCGGGGTCGCTCCCGCGTACATCCGCTAATTGTCACATATGTGGCAAAAGCTCGGAGCAACACCATACGAGTGGGAATTACCACCAGCAAAAAAATTGGTGGTGCTGTTCAGCGCAACCGTGCAAGGCGGCTTATACGCGCTGCACTTTGCCAGCTACAAAACGACCTGCCCCCGGGTATTGATTTGGTCTTTGTGGCCCGCACCAAAACATGCTACTGTGGCATGTGGCAGCTGCACCAGGCCATGAAACAGCATTTCATAGAGCTTGGCCTGCTTCAAGACGAGGACCCGCAATGAAATATGTCTTTATAGGTATTGTAAAATTTTATCGGCGCTGGATATCACCACTTTTTTTGCCCAGTTGCCGTTTTTACCCCACCTGCTCATCATACGCCCTTGAGGCTTTTTCCCGCTTTGGCGCACTGCGCGGCGGGCTTTTGGTGGGCTGGCGTGTTTTGCGCTGCAACCCTTTTTGCAAGGGCGGGGTGGAGCCTGTACCGGACAAATTTCATTTTGCACCATGGCGCAGGGCCTAAGATATCATGCGTTTTTAACTTTGTAGCTAAATCTTAAATAACACTTTGGTTATGCCGGGGTGCTTGCACTCTAAAAATATATTCGGAGGTCACCCTTTTCATGGAAATAATTAATTCAATAATGGGCTATCCCCTTGGGTGGATAATGTGGCTATGCTATCAGGTAATTCCTATCTACGGCATTGCGCTTATCCTCTTCACCGTTATCACACGTCTTTTGCTTGCACCTTTGTCGGTAAAGCAGCAAAAGTCCACCGTGCGCATGAAGATAATTCAGCCCAAAATTGCCGAACTTCAAAAAAAATACGCCAACAACCGCACAAAGCTTAACGAGGAGCTTCAGGCTCTTTACGCAAGGGAGAACTACAACCCCATGATGGGTTGTCTGCCCATGCTAATTCAGCTACCCGTGCTTTTTGGTCTTATCGACGTTATCTACAAGCCCCTAACCCACATAGTGCGTATGACAAGCGAACAGATTGAACCCCTGCTTGCCTTGGGCGTTGAGATGGGACTAATAGATCAAACCAGCGAATACAGCGCACAGATCACCATGATTGGCGCTTTGCAAAATGACCCCGCAGCCTTTTCCTCCCTTGGGCAGGAGTTTGTCACCATGGCCACCTCGGTTAACCTTGACTTTTTGGGTATAAACCTTGGTTCGCGTCCCCCACTGGCCTTTGATATACTCATCCTTGTGCCCATTTTGGCCGGCCTTACCTCCTTCTTGGTATCCTGGGTTTCCATGAGAGCAAGCGGCGGAACAAGCACCGGCTCGGGCGATGCCGCAACAGCCGGCGCCACCCGCAGTATGATGATCATGATGCCCCTTATGTCGCTGTGGTTTACCTTCCAGGTGCCCACCGGCGTAGGTTTTTACTGGATTGTGTCCAACCTGCTAATGCTTATTCAGACCATCATCCTCAACAAAATTTACAACCCTGCCCAAATAGCCGAAAAGCTAAAGGCCGATGAGGAAGAACGCCGCGAGCATGAACGTCAGGAAAAAATAGAGGCCAAACGCCTGCTCAAAGAACAGGGCATGGAGGCCGCCGCTGTGGCCCTCTCTCAAAAAGAGATAGACCGTCAGAAGCTGGCCGCCGCCCGTAAGCGTGATAGCGATAAGTATGGTGACTACACCTCGTCCGACGAAACCAAATAAACATTTGCAGAAAACGTAGTCCCCATATCATACCGGGGCATTGAAACTTTGGAGGTAAAAGTTGTGATTAAGGAGATTATCCAGACAGGTATTAGTGTTGATGCCGCTATTGAAAGCGGATGTCTTCTGCTTGGCGTTTCAAAAAGCGATGCCGAGTTTGAAATTATAGATCTACCCCGTAAGACCCTGTTTGGACTTAAAAAAATACCGGCTAAGGTGCGTGTTTTTATTGAACTGCCCGACCCCGAGCCTGTAAAGCAGGCCCCCGTTGCCGCACCTGTGGCCACCCCTAAGCCAATTCCCCAGGAAAAACCTGCCACCCCTGTGGCTGCACCCCAAAAGACCCAGCCCACTCAGGAGCAGTCGGACAACAGTGTCCCCTACACCCCCTCGCCCTCTACCCTTGCAAAGGGACAGGCTGTGGAGGAGTATGTGCGCTCGGTTATGACCTGCATGGGTGTGAGCGATCTTCAAATCTCGGCACGTTACACCTCAAACGGCCTGCGCCTGTCCCTCTCGGGCAGTGACATAGGTGTTGTAATTGGGCGTCGTGGCGAAACCCTTGATTCTTTGCAGTATCTCTCGGGGCTTGTGGCCAACCGCATTGAGGGCGACTACCTCCGTGTGACCATTGACAGCGGAAACTACCGCGCCAAGCGTGAGCGCACCCTTGAGGCCATTGCTCGCAAGCTGGCAGGCCAGGCCGTAAAGACCGGCCGTAACCAGACCCTTGAGCCCATGAACCCCTACGAGCGCCGTATAATTCATGCCACCGTTTCCCAGATAAACGGAGCTGTTTCAACCTCTATTGGTGAGGAGCCAAACCGCCGTGTGGTTATAAAGTCGGCCAACCCCTCCAACAGGAGCGGTGGTGGCGGACGTGGCGGCCACCGTGGGCCCCGCCCCGGCGGCGGACGTGGTGGTCATGGCGGACCTCGTGGCAACAACCCTCGCCACAATTCCCGTCCACAGCAGCAACAACAAGAGAAGGCGGCTCCGGCCCCATCCACCGTTGCACCTAAGCCCACCTCCCAGCCAAAGCCTGTGGAAAACCAGGGTGTTCACCTCTACGGCAAGATTGAGCTGTAAGCACAAAACCGCATAGATACATACCCCCGAAGGCATTTAGGCTTCGGGGGTTTTTGATTGTGTATGATAATAAAAATAAAAATCGCACATGAGTATTAGGTAGTATAAGCGAGCATGTGGACGAAAAACAAAGTTTGTATGCGGTAAATTAAAATATTGCAAAAAAGGTATTGACATCGGGTTTTTTGTGTCATATAATAACACTCGTGACTCTAAAGTGTTGCGCAATGGTTGCGTGACTTTTAGCCCAAGATTGTACAGGAGGAAATAAACATGTCTACTTTTATGCCAAAAGCCGAGCAGACACGTAAATGGTACATCGTCGATGCTGCTGATAAGCCCCTTGGCCGCACCGCCGCTTTGGTTGCCAACATTTTGCGCGGCAAAAACAAACCCACATTTACACCCCACGTTGATTGTGGCGATCATGTTATCGTTATCAACTGTGAGAAGGCCATTTTGACCGGCCGTAAGCTCGAGCAAAAGTTCTACCGTCGCCACACCGGTTGGGTGGGCGGTCTGCGCGAGGTTCGTTACAGCGACCTTATGCAGGACAACCCCGAGAAGGCCATGATGCTGGCCGTTAAGGGCATGGTTCCCGATACCGTTATCGGACGTAATGCTCTTACCCGTTGCCGCACTTTCCGTGGCGCTGAGCACACCCATGCAGCACAAAAACCCGAAAATTGGAGTCTTTAAGAAGGAGGATTACCGAACATGTATGAGAGCAAACCATATTTTTACGGAACAGGCAGAAGAAAGCACTCGGTAGCCCGCGTAAGACTCTATGCAGGCACCGGCAACATCACCATCAACGGCCGTGATATCGACGAGTACTTCGGCCTTGACACCCTAAAGCTGATTACACGTCAGCCCCTGGAGCTTACCGATACCATGGGTCGCTTTGACATCGTCTGCAACGTAGCAGGCGGCGGCGTAACCGGCCAGGCCGGCGCTATCCGTCACGGCATTTCCCGTGCACTGCTCATTCACAACCCCGAGCTGCGCCCCATCCTTAAGAAGGCCGGGTTCCTAACCCGTGACCCCAGAATGAAGGAGCGCAAGAAGTACGGCCTCAAAGCCGCACGTCGTGCACCCCAGTTCTCCAAGAGATAATCAATGTATTTTCTCTGCGACCTGCCTTGTTTGGGCAGGTCGCTTTCTTTTATAGCATTAATTTGCCTGCATATGCCCTGCTCCAAATTTTGACTGTTTGAAATGCTTTTTTTGTGGTACAATGTCTTTCACACCCCATGTAAATAATGATTTGCCCAAGCTTGGGCAGAATGGAGAAGTTTTATGCGTTATTTCGGTCGGGTTTTCCGTCCCCCCAGCGAAGCCTACAGCCTTATTGTGCAGGCCACCATAGGTTGTTCCCACAACCGCTGTGCCTTTTGTGACATGTACAAGGAAAAAAGTTTTACCATACGCAAGGTATCCGAAATTGTGGAGGACCTGCGCACTGCCAGAACCGAATACCGCCGTATAGAGCGTATATTTTTGGCCGATGGCGATGCCCTGATGATGCGTACCCCTCAGCTTTTGGAAATATTGTCGCACATAGCACAACTTTTTCCCGAATGTGAGCGTGTGGGCATTTACTCCTCACCCAAAAGTATAGAGCTAAAAACCTCGGAGGAGCTATGTCAACTAAGGCAGGCAGGTCTGAAAATTGCCTACCTTGGCCTGGAGTCGGGCAGTGCAGAGGTGCTTAAACGCATGGACAAGGGTGCCACCCCAGATGCAATTGTAGCCTCGGGTAAAAAAATGCAGGAGGCCAATATTGATCTCTCGGTAACGGTGATATCGGGACTGGGTGGTCTTGAATATATGACAGAACACGCCCTTGACAGCGCTCGTGCCCTGTCAAGCCTCAACCCCAAGTATATAGGCCTACTGACCCTTCTTGTTGAGGAGGGTACCCCACTGGCCGACTGGACCCGTGAGGGTACCTTTACCCCCCTTACACCCGTGCAGGTGGCCGAGGAAACCCGTATGCTTCTTGAGCATATTGACAGCCCCGGCAGTGTCTTCCGCTCAAACCACGCCTCCAACTACGTTTCCCTGTCGGGCACACTAAACCAAGATAAGCAGGACATGATTGATACCCTCACCCATGCCCTCGAGGGCAAGCTCGGTCTGCGCAGTGAGGGCGGCCGCCGCTTTTAGGCCTACCGCCTGCCACAGACCTGCCACAGACCGTGGGGCTTTGCCCCTCTCGCCCAGGCGAAAGACCGTGGGGCTTTGCCCCACACCCCACCACCTTTTGAAAAAGGTGGACGAAA
>CAYJGQ010000039.1:0-18315 GCA_964369885.1 uncultured Oscillospiraceae bacterium | reverse complement strand
CCGAGGGTCCCGAGCGTGAGCGAGGGGCAGGAGGCCCCTGCCGTGGCAGGGGTAGTCTCCAAACACATAGGGTTTGGAGGCGTAGGGGCGGAGCATGAGGCTACCGCCATGATGGTGGTGTGGGAGCGCCGCCCTCGGGGGGCGGTGCTGTGTTGTCTAAACCTTACCCCATTGATGATGGGGGAACTGTATTGTCTAAACCTACCGCTTATATATAGGTAATGTCAAAAAGATATTGTCCGCCACACACCACAACCCCATACCATTACCCCCACACCAACACCATGTGGCCACATAAAGTTACCCACCTGCAATAAAATCCAGTTTTACCTCATATGCGGTTTTATTTTCATCGTACTTTATGTAGTACCACACGTCCTTAGCGGAACATTCGTGCGCCCACATGATTCGTTTTGCCTCCATGGAGTCTGCGCTCTCCTGGCCGTATGCAATAAATCCTGCCCCATCATGCTCATGATGGTGGTCGGGGGTGCCATAAATTTTGATAATGTCTGCAATATTTTCGCCAATGATTTCGTTATCTTTATAGGGGTACTCTGTTGGGTAGATGAAGTTGTAAATTACACCGGATAAAACTGCACATGCAGTCGTTATTAGCATGGCCATTACAAATAAAGCGGTTTTGCTTTTATTTTTTATTAGCATCTTAAAAATTATAAATAAAATCAAACAACCAAAAATAAAAAAGATTACAGGCACAAAAAAATGTGAAGCGGTTCTAAAAAATAATGCGAGTAACAAAATATAACCTCCGAATCAACTGGTGTACAGAGCCCCTACCGTGTAGTGGGATACATAACTTGGGGGCTGTGTTTTTATAAATAAGGCTATTTTAAGAGCAAAGCCATTATACCAAAAATGATGGCGAAGTTTCAATTATACAATTAGCAAGGGTTTTGGGAGAGATAACCGAAAATAAATATAGCAATTTATTTGGCATTTATGACACTACAGGTAGCTTTGGAGGGCTTTTTTGAACCGAAACATAGGAAAATGACCCTATTGGATATATTTGGATGTAAAAAGACTTGCAAAAATTCAATTTAGGGGGTATAATGGGCAGAAAGTGGGGTTAAGTGTAATTAAGTGGTATGAAGTGGGTTAAATTTTACTAAAATACCACCCAAAGGGGGGCGCTGCTATGTTAACAGGTGAATACCAGCATACGGTTGACCCTAAAGGTCGCTTGAGTTTCCCTGCACGACTTCGTGAAGAGCTTGGCGATAAATTTGTAATAACCAAAGGACTTGATGGATGTATTTTTGTTTATTCGCTTGACGAGTGGGCCATTATATTGGACAAACTAAAGGCCTTGCCACTTAGTAGTTCTCGTCATCTTCAAAGATTTTTGGCCTCGGGTGCGGCAGAGGTGGAGACCGACAAGCAGGGAAGGGTACTTATTCCGCCCACTCTGCGTGAGTATGCAAAACTGCAGAGGGATGTTGTGGTAGCAGGTGTTATAAACCGTGCTGAAATTTGGGACAAGTCCCAGTGGGAACAAGGCCCACTTACCACCTCACCTGATTTAATTGCCGCCGAGATGGAACAGCTGGGCTTCTGACCCGGCAAAGGGGGTTACAGCTTGGAGTTTTCACATGTATCGGTGCTGCTTAAAGAATGCATCGAGGGGCTGAATATTTGCCCCGACGGAATTTATGTAGATGGCACCGCAGGAGGTGCAGGGCATTCCTGTGAGATTGCTAAAATGCTTAATGCCAACGGCCGACTTTTGGCCCTTGATAAGGACCCCGATGCGCTGATTACGGCCGCAGAGCGCCTGTCACCTTATGAGAATGCTATGGTGGTTCAGAGCGATTTTGTGGGAATACCAGGGGTGCTAAATGAACTTTCGATAGAAAGTGTTGACGGAATTTTGCTGGATCTTGGGGTGTCGTCCCACCAGCTTGACAGAGCAGATAGAGGTTTTTCCTACAGTGCCGATGGCCCGCTTGATATGCGAATGAGCAAAAGTGGACTTTCGGCCGCCGATGTTCTAAACACCTGGAGCGACCGAGACCTTGTGCGCATACTGCGCCAGTATGGCGAGGAGAAGTTTGCCACAAGAATTGTGCGTGGCATAGTTGCCGCACGAGAGAAGGCTGCGCTACAAAGCACAGGGGAGCTTGTGGACATAATATACTCGGCAATACCGGCCGCAGCCCGAAGCGAGGGTGGCCATCCTGCCAAACGCACATTTCAGGCAATACGCATAGCTGTTAATGGTGAGCTTGAGGTGCTGCGTGAGTGTCTGGATACAGCATTTGAACGATTGTCCTCGGGTGGGCGTTTTGTGGTAATAACATTTCATTCTCTTGAGGATAGAATCGTAAAGCAGGCGTTTGCTGCCCACTGTACAGGGTGTACCTGTCCGCATGATTTCCCTGTATGCATATGTGGCAAAACACCGGCCGCACGCCCCATCACTAAAAAGCCCATTGTGGCCACACCCATGGAGCTTGAGCACAACAAACGCAGCAAATCTGCAAAACTTAGAATAATTGAGAAGATATAATTGACACTTAGAGATTATAAGGAGGTAACCGATGGCAGGGAATATGAATACAGCCTATGATTTTAGCAAGTTTGAATCGCCCGAAGCCCCAAACACCGCGCAAAAACCAAAGCCCAAGATGGTTGCCTTACCCTCTAAAAAAAGAAAACCCCGAGTGGGATTCTTGCCAAAGCTATGTCTTGTGGCTCTGATGATTTCGATGATTGTTTATGTTATATATAATCAGGTTATAGTTTCAGAGCTTTCGGATCAGGTAAGCGAGGCCAATGCAAGTCTGACCACCCTCGAGAGTGAGAACACACGTCTGGCCGCCGAACTTGCGGCCAATAGCTCCTACCGTGCGCTTGAGGAGTATGCAACATATCAACTTGGGCTGTCAAAACTTGAATCAAGTCAGATAATTTATATCGACATGGAGCAATCCGACCGAATTGAGATAACCGAAAACGGAAAAGATCAAACAGGAGCAGAAAAGATTTTTGCGGCGGCCGATGGTGTTATGGAATACCTAAGCCTTGAATAAAATAAGATATAATCAGCTAAGAGTTGAGAGAGGTATTTTCTTGGCTCTTTGCTTGCGCATGGCAGGTTATTTAAATGGCACAGTGGAGGTGGGGCATGGCAAAGAAAGCAAGCAATTATATGAAACTTCGCATGATGATTGTGGTTGTGTTCATGACAATTGGCTGTTTTGGTCTGCTTATCTATAACCTAAGTAAGCTGCAAATCACCGAGGGTGAGGAGTATAAACAGCGTGCGGCCGCCCAACAACTGCGTTCTATAACCATAAATGCAAACCGAGGAACCATATACGACCGCAACGGCAAGGAGCTTGCGCGAAGTGCCACTGTGTGGAATGTGGTCTTGGTGCCGGCCTACATAACCGATGAGGAACTTCCCAAGATAGCCGATGGCCTTTCGGATATACTGGATGTTGACAGCGAGATGATAATGGAGCGTGGTGCCGATAAAACACGCTACTACGAAATAATAAAGAGTCGGGTTGAGGACGAGGTGGCCGATCAGGTGCTGGCCTTGGCTGAAGAACTTGACAGCAAGGGCATCACTCTGGAGGAGGATACAAAGCGCTACTACCCATATGGTGCATTGGCCTCACAAATTTTGGGTTTTACCGGAAGTGAGAACAAGGGTGCCTATGGCATAGAGTCATATTATGAATCGGTGCTGGCGGGAACCCCGGGGCGCAAGGTGTCGGCGCAAAATGCAATGGGCACCGATATGGATTTTCGTTACCAAGAATTGTTTGAGGCCGAGGACGGCAACAGCATAGTGCTGACAATTGATGAGGTTATACAGCATTATTTGGAAAAGCATCTTGAAACTGCCGTTATTGAGCACAACGTAAAAAATGGTGCGGCAGGCATTATATTGGATGTAAATACGGGAGAGGTGTTGGCCATGGCCACCGCCCCCGACTTTGACCCCAATGAACCGTTTGAACTTGGGGACCCACAAAAGGATGCTACTCTACAGTCGATGGTGGAGGAGAGCGAGCAGTACAATGAGTATCTGCTACAAGCCCAGTATGATCAGTGGCGAAATAAGGTTATTAGTGACCCCTATGAGCCGGGATCGGTGTTTAAGATAATCACAGCGGCCACCGCACTTGAGCAGGGCGTAGTGAGCCTTGATGACACATTTATGTGTACAGGTAGCACAACGGTTAGCGGCACACGATTTGGCTGTTGGAAAAAAGAGGGGCACGGTCTGCAAACATTTACTCAGGCTATGCAAAACTCCTGCAACCCTGCATTTATTGAGATAGGTCACCGCATAGGTGGTGAGGAGTTTTATGAATCATTTGATAACTTTGGCCTATCCTCTGCAAGCGGAATAGATCTTCCGGGTGAGGCCGATAATGCAGGCCTGGTGCAAAGCCTTGACAACCTTACAAAACCGGGTCAGGTGGAGCTTTCCTCCACATCCTTTGGTCAAACCTTTAAGGTAAGCACACTGCAACTGGCCGCAGCGGTTGGCGCGGCGGTAAACGGTGGAGTGCTTTATGAGCCATACATAGTAGCACAGGTGCTCGACCCCGAGGGCAACGCCATATCAACCACCCAGCCCACGGCGGTGCGTCAGGTTATATCGGAGGAGACCTCGGCCACTATACGTTATCTAACCGAAATGGTGGTTTCGGATGGTTCCGGTGTTAATGCCCAAATCCCGGGCTACCGCATAGGCGGAAAAACCGGCACCTCCGAGAAGATAGATCTATTTTACGCCACAGGGATTTCGGAAAACATTCTTTCGTTTGTGGGCATAGCTCCGGCCGACGATCCACAAATAGTATGCCTTGTTATGCTGGATGAACCCACCCTTACCAATGCCTTTGGCTCTACCATTGCGGCGCCGGTTGTCGGAGCTATTTTATCCGAAACTCTGCCATATTTAGGCATAGATCCCGAATATACCCCCGAAGAAATGGCCATGATGGATATAACGGTGGGTAATTATGTGGGGCTTGGTCCGCACGAGGCCCAAACAAAGCTTTATCAGTCCACCCTTAAAACCAGAATTGTGGGCAATGGTGGTACGGTAATTCATCAAACACCGGCGGCAGGTTCATCCATTCCGCAGGGTGGTACGGTGGTGCTGTACACCGATGATGAGAGCCGAGAAGATCGTGTGACGGTGCCAGATGTACTGGGCTACTCGGGCGCACAGGCCAACCAAACCATTGTAAACGCAGGACTTAACATCAAAATACAGGGTGTTGACATAGAACTCCCGGGAGCCGTGGCGGTAAGACAAAACCCCGCAGCGGGAGAAAACGTCGAACCCGGTACAATAGTGACGGTCGATTTCTTGGATATGGATGTGGATGGGTAGACAGCTGTGGTAAAATTGAGGTGGAGGTGGAAATAATCATGATGCTATATGATCTACTAAGAGGGATTGAGTGCACCATTGCCCCTCCCAATAAAGAAATAGCCCATGTCACTACCGACTCACGCCAGATAAAAGAGAACACCATGTTTGTCTGCATACAGGGCGAGAATAGCGACGGGCACAACTACGCAAAACAGGCGGTGGAAAAGGGCGCCGTGGCGGTGGTGTGCCAGCGGGATGTGGGCATAGATGGACAGATAATGGTTGAGAACAGCCGCGCGGCATACAGCCTTATATGCGCCAATTTGTTTGGCAATCCGGCCCGAAAACTCAGCCTTATTGGGGTGACCGGCACAAACGGCAAAACCACCGTGTCCAGCCTTATAAAGCATGTACTTGAGGGGCTTGGCCAGCAGGTGGGACTGCTTGGAACGATACAGACCGAGATAGGTGATATGGTTATTCCGGCAAAGCATACCACCCCCGACCCAATGGTGCTGCACAGCACCTTGGCACGCATGGTGAGGGCGGGTTGCAGGTATGTGGCCATGGAGGTTTCCTCCCACGGCATGGCGCAGTACCGCCTTGAGGGGTGCCATTTTGCCTCGGGCGTGTTTACAAACCTTACCCAAGATCATCTTGACTACCACGGAGATATGGAGAGCTACTATCAGGCAAAACGAAGTTTGTTTGATCGTTGTGACCGCGCCGTGATAAATATTGACGATGAGGCAGGACGCAGGATACTGGGAGAGATTTTTTGCGCTGTAACTACCTTTTCCACACAAAGCGACATCGCCGACTACTCGGCTCGGGATATCACACTCACGGCGCTTGGCAGTGATTTTTCGCTCAACGGTATAGGGGAGAGTGCCAAAATACAGCTGGGTATGCCGGGGGAGTTTTCGGTGTCCAACGCCATGGCGGTTGTGGCCTGCTGTGTGGGGCTTGGGTTTGATTTGCAGGAGGTGGCGGCAGGTCTTTCGGCCTGTCCCGGCATTACAGGCAGGGCCGAGGTAATACACCGCGATGAAATAGGAATGATAATTCGTGACTATGCCCACACCCCCGACGGACTTGAGAAAATTTTGTCGGCACTGCGCCCATTTGCCAAGGGCAGACTTGTGACCCTGTTTGGCTGTCCGGGCAACAGGGATGCCACAAAACGGCCTCAAATGGCACGGGCGGTGGCCGAGGGTTCGGACTTTGTTATACTAAGCTCGGATAATCCACGTCACGAGGACCCAGATGATATAATTGCCCAAACCCTGCCCGCCATTTTGGAAAGTGGCAGTCCACATATAGTAATAGTCAACCGTTATCAGGCTATTTTGTGGGCACTTAAAAACCGCAGGCAGGATGATTTGCTGTTGCTTGCAGGCAAAGGTCATGAGGATTATCAGGTTTTGGGAGCCGAGACAATATACTTCGATGAAAAAATAATTGTACAAGAAGCGCTGGGTAGTGGGGCTATATAATTGTAGGTCTGCCCCAAAACCAAAAAGGAGAACAACATGCAGAATATCACATTGCAGGAGTTGGCCGGCGCCATAGGGTGCGAGGTCGAACAAAATAGCTTTATAAGCACCATCTGCACCGATACTCGGGCAATAGTGCCGAGCTGCCTGTTTGTGGCTCTTTGCGGTGAACGCTTTGACGGACACGACTTTGTGGCCGCAGCCCTTGAGCAGGGGGCGGTGGCGGCCGTGGTACAAAAGCCCATTGAGGGGGTGTCGGCCGACAAACTTCTCATGGTTCAAAACACCCAGGACAGCCTACTGCAAATGGCAGGCTGTTATAGAAAAAAACAAAAAAACCTTAGGGTTGTGGGGGTGACGGGCAGTGCCGGTAAAACCACCTCCAAGGAGTTTATCGCCTGTGTAAGCGCTGCGGGTTTTTCAACCCATAAAACCGAGGGCAACCAAAATAACGAGATAGGCGTGCCGGCCACGATATTTGCCATTGAGCAGCAGGAGGTGGCGGTGGTTGAGATGGGAATGCAGGGGCTGGGCGAGATACACGACCTGTCTGCCGCCCTTTGCCCTGACATTGGGGTTATAACCAATGTTGGTGTTGCACATCTTTTACAGCTTGGCAGTAGGGAGAATATACTACGTGCAAAGCTTGAAATGCAGGATGGAATGCCCGACGGTGCTCCACTGCTTTTATGTGGTGATAACGATCTGCTTTCCGAGGTGGAAATTCCACGCCTGAGGGTGATACTATACGGCATCGATAATCCCTCCTGCGCCATACGAGCAGGCGATATACAGGAGAGTGGGCAGGGGACGATATTTACCATCCTGGCCGAGGGTGGGAGCTACGAGGCCTATATACCCTGCCTTGGGAGGCATAATGTGCAAAACGCCTTGGCAGCCTTTGGCGTGGGCAGGGAGCTTGGCATACCGCCACAGGACTGCGTAAAGGCGCTTGAGGACTATAAACCCTCGGGTATGCGACAAAAAATAGTGAACAAAAGAGGCATTGTGGTGGTCGAGGACTGCTATAATGCAAATCCTGATTCTATGAAGGCGGCCCTGAGCACCCTCAAGACCTATCCCTGCACGGGGCGGCGCATTGCCGTGTTGGCCGACATGCTGGAGCTTGGCGAGATATCACAGCAGAGCCACATGGATGTTGGGGTGTTGGCGGCCCGAAATGCCGATATGCTGTTTTGCTACGGTAGGTATTCGGGGGTTATGGCCGACGCCGCCCGACAGGAGGGGCTTGTGGTGGTGCAGTGCGAGGGACTACCACAGCTTGAGCAGGCGCTGGCAGAGCAGGTGAAAGAGGGCGATGTTGTTTGGGTAAAGGCAAGCTCGGGCATGAAGCTTTGGACGGCGCTTGGTGGGTTATATGAGAAATTTTCCTGATGGCACAAGGATAAACCGATGCATATCAGTTGGGACAAAAGGAGCAAAGACGTATGAATAGTTGGATGATTATTACGGCCGTGGTGGCCTTTGCGGTAACGGCGGTTTCTGGATTTGTGTTGGTACCATGGCTTCGCCGCCTAAAGTACGGCCAAACAATTTTGGACATTGGCCCTAAGTGGCATCAAAAAAAGCAGGGTACACCCACAATGGGCGGTATCATGTTTGTGCTGGGCATAACCTTGGCGGTGGCGGTTGGCTATCTTCCCATGGCGCAGTTTACAGGGTTGTCGCAACAGGCCGATGCAGCCATGATAAATGCCCGTATATTTTACGGCATGATAATGGCACTGCTTTTTGGCCTTATTGGATTTTTGGATGACTACATCAAGGTGGTAAAAAAGCAGAATATGGGCCTTAGCGCCAAACAGAAACTTGTCATGCAACTTGCGGTATCTGCCGCATATGTGGCGGCCATGAGCATGTATGGCGGTCTTTCAACCGTAATAGACATACCTTTTTTAGGGCAAATCGACATGGGTCTGTTATTTTATCCCTTTGCCGTGTGTATAATAATAGTGGGCACGGTAAACGCTGTTAATTTATCTGACGGCCTGGACGGCCTTGCCTCCTCGCTTGTATTTATATCGGCAGTATCATTTCTTGTTATGGCGGGAATGCTAAAGCTTTGGGGCATGAGCCTTATGGCGGCCGCCCTTGCGGCGGGTTGTATCGGCTTTTTGGTGTGGAACTTCTACCCCGCAAAGGTGTTTATGGGGGATACAGGCTCGCTGTTTTTGGGCGGAATGCTGGTGGCCGTGGCCTTTGGCATGGGACTGCCGATATTTTTGGTGCCGGTTGGCATAATATTTATCATCGAGGCGCTGTCGGTCATGATGCAGACCATCTACTTCAAACTTACAGGGGGCAAACGCATATTCAAAATGGCCCCCATACATCACCACTTTGAAATGAGCGGTCTTACCGAGGTGCAAATAGTGGGATTGTTCTCACTAATAGGCATCATTGGTGGCGGTATTGGAATTTGGGCCACCACAATGCTGTAAAACATACCAACCCTTGAAAGGGGGCCTGCTGTGTGCCACAACGCCGTCTACCCGGGCAAGAAAAAAATATTAAGGCACAGCGGGGCGTGGTTGATTCCACGTTTTTGGTGCTTATTTTCATAGTTTTAACCTGTGGACTTATTATGATGTTCTCGGCAAGTTATGCCTATGCCTATTACTACTATGGAAACAGCTTTTATTTCATAACCCGTCAGCTTTTGTTTGCCGGCATTGGAATTGCGGCCATGTTTTTTATCTCATTTATTGACTACCATATCCTACACCGATTTGCTCTGCCAATAATGGCGGTTTCCATTGTACTGCTGGTGGCGGTGCTTTTCACCCCCGAGGTAAAGGGGGTTCACCGCTGGATAAACCTTGGGTTTACCACCTTTCAACCCTCCGAAATTGCAAAATTTGCCGTGGTGGTGCTTTTTGCCCACTTTATTTCGATATACTACGCCAAAATGCACACCTTTAAGTATGGTATTCTACCCTTTGTGGTGGTGCTTGGTGTAATTGCAGGACTTTTGCTGTTGGCACCGCATTTGTCGGCCACACTGCTTATATGCGCCCTTGGGGCCATTATGATGTTTGTTGGCGGTAGCAACCTGAAATGGTTCGGCTTGGCGGCAGTGGCAGGGGTGTTGATCATAGGTCTGCTGGCCACAAACGAGGATGTAATTTCCTATGCCACAATACGTTTTGACTACTGGCTCGACCCGCTGTCCGATGCACAGGGTTATGGGTACCAGACACTACAGTCCCTCTACTCAATAGCCTCGGGTGGGCTTTTGGGGTTGGGCATAGGTCAGTCAAGGCAGAAATACCTCTACCTGCCCGAGCCTCAAAATGACTTTGTGTTTGCAATAGTCTGTGAGGAACTTGGATTTGTGGGGGCGGTGTTTATCATCATATTGTTTGCTCTGCTGATATGGCGTGGCTTTGTAATAGCCGCCAAGGCCAAGGATCGGTTTGGCAGTATGCTGGCGGTGGGCCTTACAGCACAGCTGGGGCTACAGGTTATATTAAACATCGCTGTTGTAACCAACACCATACCAAATACCGGCATTAGTATGCCGTTTTTCTCCTACGGTGGCACGGCGCTTGTTATGCTGCTCGGTCAAATGGGGGTAATACTATCGGTATCACGCCAAAGCTCGTTGGTCAAGGAATAATGCCTAAAGGCTCGGCGGAAAAATACAGCCCCTAATGTGGGGTAAACAAAGGAGGGATGGCGGCCATGCGACTACTTTTTGCATGTGGTGGTACTGCAGGTCATATAAACCCGGCCCTGGCGGTGGCCGACACCATCCGTCAGCACCACCCCAAGGCCGATATACAGTTTGTTGGCAATCCCAAGGGCATGGAGGCAAAACTCGTGCCTGCGGCAGGGTATGTATTTCATCCCGTGGCTGTTATGGGGCTTCAGCGAAGAATAAGCCTGAAAAATATATATCTTAACTCAAAGGCGGCCTGCCTACTTATGGTGGCCCCATCAAAAATACGAAAAATACTGCGTGAATTTTGCCCGCAGGTGGTAATAGGTACTGGAGGTTATGTAAGTGGGCCGGTGCTGTATACCGCCCATCGCATGGGGATAAAGACCCTCACCCACGAGCAAAATGCCTACCCGGGTATAACCACCAAGGCGCTCAGCCGCAGGGTGGACAGGGTACTGCTGGCGGTGGAGGATGCCCGTGGACGGCTGCCCGATACACGGGACTATATAATTACGGGCAATCCTGTTAGGGGAGAAATCTTCACGGCCGACCGCGCCGAGGCTCGCCGCCGTTTTGGGGTGGAGGGGCGAATATGCATACTCTCCTTTGGGGGCAGTCTTGGTGCACAAAGGGTAAATGAGGCCATGGCGCATCTCATTGCCAAAAGCAGTCACGCAGGGGATATACACCACATCCATGCCACCGGGGCATACGGTGCGCAAAGTATGCCCAACATGCTGTCCCAGCTTGGAGCTAATTATATCGATAACCCCCATGTTGACATACGAACCTATATAAGTGATATGCCCCAGTGCTTGGCGGCGGCCGATTTGGTGATATGCCGTGCAGGAGCTATAACCCTCAGCGAAATTCAGGCTGTGGGACGAGCCTCGGTGCTAATACCATCCCCAAATGTGGCCGAAAATCATCAATATCACAATGCAATGGCCCTTGCACGCAGGGGGGCGGCCATAGTGCTTGAGGAAAAGGAACTAAGTGGCCAAAAGCTCTGTGAAATTGTGGGGGAACTGCTTTGCACGCCGGGGCGCCTGCGTGAGATTGGTAGCAGGGCAAAGGAGATGGCGGTAAGCGATGCAAGCGGGAGAATATATAATGAAATAATGGCACTGATGTAAGGCGGTTAATAAAACTGAACATACACCCAAAATGGCGCTTTGGCATAGGATATTGTAAAAGGGGAGGGAACTGCTTTAATTTGATTTAAGGCATCAAGGCCCTGCCAAGTCCTGAGAAAGGATGTAGCGCCAATGCAAAATTATATAATCCAAGGGGGAGTGCCCCTGCGGGGTAGCCTTGATATGCACGGGGCAAAAAATGCAGCCTTGCCAATACTGGCCGCCACGCTGCTTTGTGACGAGGCTGTTATACATAACTGCCCCAAACTGACCGACGTCGAGGCTGCCTGCAATATTCTGCATTACCTTGGTTGTTCCACCAACAGGGTGGAGGATGCTGTAAAAATTACATTTGACCGCCAAGGGGATTACCGCATACCCGACACCCTTATGCGTGCCATGCGCTCCTCCATTGTGTTTTTAGGCGCCGTGCTGGGACGTTACGGAAAGGCCGAGCTAAGTATGCCGGGCGGCTGCGAACTTGGCCCCCGCCCAATTGATATGCACCTGTCCTCACTGCGCAAGCTTGGTGTTGTGGTGCAGGAGGGGGGCGGATTACTAAAATGTAGCGCACCCAATGGCCTAAAAGGGGCCAAAATTACCCTGCCGTTTCCAAGCGTTGGAGCCACCGAAAATGTTCTGCTGGCCTCCTGCCTTGCAAAGGGCGAAACCGAGCTTCATAATGCCGCAAGAGAACCGGAAATAGTAGATCTTGTGGAGTTTTTGACATCCTGCGGAGCGAAGATAAGCATATCGGCCGAGGGGATAATACATGTTGTGGGGGTTAAAAAACTCACAGGATGTGAGCACAGCGTAATACCCGACCGCATTGCCGTGGCCACCTACCTAAGTGCGGCGGCCATAACAAAGGGCGAGATTGAAATTTGCCACACCCGTCCCGACCACATTGAGGCGGTGCTTCCGCTGTTTGAGGAGGCGGGGTGTAAACTGCATGTGCAGGGCGATGTTATTGCTATCAAATCCCCCGAGCGCCTGCGCTCTCTGCGCAGTGTGCGCACTATGCCATATCCCGGCTTTTGCACCGATGCCCAGTCCATAATGCTTGCAATGTCCACCCTGGCCGAGGGTACATCGGTTTTTATTGAAACGATTTTTGAGAGCCGCTACAAGCAGGTGGGCGAACTTGTGCGCATGGGGGCCGACATAAAGGTTGAGGGGCGTATGGCGGTGGTGCAGGGTGTGCGCAAGCTTCAGGGCGCACAGATGAGCTGTACCGACCTTCGAGGAGGGGCGGCCCTTGCACTGGCTGCGCTGGCTGCCGATGGCCAAAGCTGTCTTGACTGTGTCCACCATATAGACAGAGGGTACGAGGATTTTGTGGATAATTTAAATAAACTTGGGGCACAGATTGTCTTAGGGTAATCTGTGTCCGACCTGCCCCACAGCTAAGGGAGTGATAAAATTGAAAGAGCATATAATGACGACGAATATTACGGTGCCTATGTCCCGCACAGCGAGGGTAAATAGAGCCGCGACATATAATAAGCCAAAGCGACAAAACCCTAAGAATGCACCGCCAAGGGAGCGACCCGGACGGAGGAAAAAACGCAAGCGCAGAAGCAATCTTATACTGCATTATTTTTTGATACTATTTATACTAATTACAACGGCTATTGTGCTTTCTCTAACTGTGTTTTTTAAGATAGAAAGCATCAGCGTAAATTTTGTACAAGCACAAACAGTACAGGAGGAGGCCCTGCACAGTGGTGAGGAGGGGGCTCAAGCACAGGTGTCTTCACAACAAAGTGATGAGATGCTGTACAACACCGCCGACAACCCATCCGATGAGGCACCCGATGACGAGTCCGAGCCGCGCTACACACAAAATGAGATAGAGGCCGCACTTGGCATAGAACCGGGGGACAACCTCTTTTTGGCCGATCTTGACACGGCTCGAGCCAAGTTAATTGAGCAGTTTGCATACATAGAGGATGTAAAGCTTACCAGGGCCTACCCACCCGAGATACAGGTACTGATAACCTACGCAGAACCAATAGCAGGATTTGGAGACGGTGGTGATGAGTATACGCTAATGAGCGCACAGGGGAGGATACTTGAGCATGATGCGCCACTGCCCGATGGTGTGCTACCGGTGATGGGTTGGCAGCCCTCCAAAGACCTTGAGGTGGGGGATTATGTTGGCAAACCGCCCGAGGAAGAAGACCCCGAAGCCGAGGCCGAGGCGGCACTTACCCGTGAGGTACTGCTCATGATGGGGTATATTGTACAGGCCCTGGAGGTCAGCGGACTGGAGGCACAGGAGGTTGACCTGTCCGATAGGTACAATATAGTCATAAGGCATAGCCCCGATATTGTTATTGAATTTGGCAGTGAGGGCGATCTAATATATAAAATGGAGCTTGTGAAAAAGGTTATAGACACCCAGCTTGAGCAGAATTTTGTGGGCATACTGTATGCCGAGCAAAAGGGCAAGGTATGGGCCGACCCACAAGACGCCCCACCTGTTGACTACGGCATTCCCGATCATTATGTGTTCGACGAGCTTACAGGAACATACATCGACCCTACCATCTCCTCCTGGGCCGGAAACATTACGGTGGATGATCAAAGTGGGGCACAGGAGTCTACACAGCAAGATGATTTGGATGAGGGGTAAAAATATGCAGGAATTTTGGTATATATTGTACAAAGGACTGATTTTTTATTTTCAGCACACAATATATGAAAAAAACATCCTAATTATGAAATAAAAACCGCAATATCTATTGATTTGTAGGCGATAATCTGGTAACCTTATATAGTATATAATTGGCCTACAAAATGGCCTTGTGTAAGCTGTATTGGATGAAATACTTCTTTGGGGAGGATACCAATGAATAATATGAATATCGACCTGGACGGGGCTTTTGCTCCGGTTGTTGCAATAAAAGTTATAGGTGTGGGCGGAGGCGGCGGAAATGCTGTCAATCGCATGGTGGCCTCAGGAATGAGCAGTGTGGCCGAGTACATATCGGTAAACACCGACACCCAGGCTCTTAACACCTCAAAGGCTACATACAAAATCCATATTGGAGAGCGCGGAATTGGCGCAGGTGGCATTCCTGCCGCAGGCGAAAAGGCCGCCGAGGAAAGCAAGGAAGAAATTGCTGCCACCATACGGGGCAGCCAGATGATTTTTATCACGGCAGGAATGGGCGGCGGTACCGGCACAGGCGGAGCACCCGTGGTGGCACGCATAGCCAAGGAACAGGGAATTTTGACCGTTGGCGTGGTTACAATGCCATTTGGGTTTGAGGGGCGCCACCGTGCCGAGCAGGCCAAGCGTGGCATGAACGCCCTGCGTGAGCATGTGGATGCACTGCTGGTTATTCCCAACGATCGTCTGCAGTATATCACCGAGGAAAAGATCACCCTTATGAACGCCTTTTCGGCTGCTGATGATGTTTTGCGTCAGGCAGTGCAGAGCATTTCCGACCTTATAAACATTCCCGGCGTTGTAAACGTGGATTTTGCCGATGCCACCGAGGTGCTTAAGGGGGCAGGATATGCACACATGGGGGTTGGACATGCCACCGGCGATAAGAAGGCCGAAAAGGCAGCCCAGGCCGCTATATCCTCACCCCTGCTTGAAACCTCGATAAACGGCGCTAAGGGTGTTATAATCAACTTTATTACCTCGCCCGACGTAAGCCTTGAGGACATCAATGTGGCTTCCTCTATGATTCACGATGCCGCCCACAAGGATGTTAACTACATTTGGGGCGTGGCGTTTGATGAAAACATGACCGATGAGATGAAGGTTACGGTTATTGCTACAAACTTTGATAGCGATGAGGTTGCCAAGAAGGAGCCCGAGGAGCAGGCCGCTGAGGTTGAGCAGGAAACCCCCGAGCAGATCGATGAGGAGCTTCCCGACCTACTTGCAGATAGTCGCAACGACGGCGATGACATAGAGTTTAACAGCATTCTTGATCTTTTTAATAACAAGGATAAGTAATTAGAAACGGCCTTTCGCATGATTGCGAAAGGCCGTTTTTGATGAAGTTATTTTAGTGTGGGATTAAAGCACGAATAGTAACACGAGCAGATAGTGACAAAGGCTACCCAGCAGTACAAACATGTGAAAGAAATCGTGATGACTGAATTTTTTTGATATGTTGGGTTTTTTAATGGCGTATATGACACCACCTGTTGTATAGGACACACCTCCTCCGGCCAACAGAGCAACGGCCGCAGGGCTCATGGTGGATAGGGCGGATAGGTCTATTAAAATAAACCAGCCCATGAGCAGGTAAAGACCTGTGTAGAGTAGGCGTGGAGCCGAAAACCATAAAAGTTTTATGGCTATTCCAAAACAAGCTATGGCCCATATGGCAATTACAAGGGGTAGGGATTTTTCTGCAGGGTAAAAGCGCAGTAAAATAGGGGTGTAGCTCCCGGCTATTAGGACATATATCATGGCGTGGTCCAGTTTTCGCAGTATTAGATTTATGCGCTCGGTAGAGTTTACAAAGTGGTAGATGGCGCTGGCCGAATAAAGCAGTATTAGTGAGCAGCCAAATACCACTGCGGCCGCCAGCAATGAAGCCGGCTGTGAGGTTAGCACACCTTTTAGGATAAGTCCTATGGTACCAAATAGAAAAACAGCTGCTCCCATAAGGTGGCTAAAGCTGCTAATAGGGTCTTTTGCACGAGAAAAGTAGCTTGACACAACATCACATCCGTTTCAAAAAAGCATTATGTAGTATTTAATACTATATTATGGATATATAATACCACGTGCAAAACAAAAATACAAGATAAACTTGATTTTTAATACAATATTTAATATTATAGTATGGAGAAAACAGTTATTTGACAGTGAGGTGGAAGGTATGCAGGAGCTACTTAACGATTTACACAGACATATGAGCAGGGCTGAAATCCCCCCCGAAAAGATACCCGATATAGATTTATACATGGATCAAATAACCACCTTACTTGATGTGGAGCTTGAGGAAAACAAGCGCACCGATAAGGACAAGATAATGACAAAAACCATGATAAATAACTACTCAAAAGATGGGTTATTAAAGCGGATTAAGGGGAAAAAATACTCCAAAGAACACATTTTGATGATGCTTATAATTTATAATTTTAAGCAAAGTATGTCGGTGCAGGATATTGGGCGCATTATTGATGGGTTAAACCCCAAAATCTCGGGTGAGGGGGAAAGGTATAATCCACAGGAGGTGGATAGGTTGTACAGATGTTTGCTGGACACCAACCACAACGCCACCCAAAGCCTTCCTGAATATTTGGGGGAACTCATTGGATGTCAGGCACAGGATGAAACCGATCGGGATTTACGGGCCATTATAGCGCTTTGTACCGTGTCGGCGCTATGTCAAAATGCATCACAGCGGCTTATTGATAAGTATTATCCCACAAAAAACATATAATAAAACCGCCCCCGAACAATTGGGGGCGGTTTTATTATGACAAGTTGCCAATCTGTATATGACTACATATTATGGTGTAGAAAAAGATTGGTAGGTGATTGTTATTATTGACTTTTTTGTAGGTCAGCCGGTGGTGTTGCAGGCCCTAATTGCGACCGGGTTTACTTATTTTGTAACAGCGCTGGGAGCAGGAACTGTGTTTGTATTCAAAACGGTTAATCAGAAGGTTTTGAATTTCATGATGGGTATGGCGGGCGGTGTTATGATTGCGGCCTCGTTTTGGTCGCTTCTTGCACCGGCAATTGAGCTTGCGAGTGAGCTTGGGGACAATGCCTGGCTGACAGCTGCTGTAGGTTTTGCACTGGGTGGGTTGTTTGTTATGGGAGCAAATATACTGCTCTCAAAGATAGACTATATCCATCAAAAGGGTTCGGGGTTTCGCAGATCTGTGCTATTGGTATCGGCTGTAACGCTACATAACATTCCCGAGGGAATGGCTGTGGGGGTGGCTTTTGGATGCGCAGCGCTTGGGGTGCCGGGATCATCAATATTAAGTGCGATGATGCTTGGCCTTGGCATTGGACTGCAAAATTTCCCCGAGGGGGTGTGCGTGGCAATGCCGCTTCGTAGAGAGGGTGTGTCCCGCCTAAAGAGCTTTGCATTGGGGCAGGCTTCGGGGATGGTGGAGCCCATTGCAGGGGTGCTGGGGGTGCTGTTTGCCCTGAGTATGCGCTCCATGCTCCCACTTGCACTAACCTTCTCGGCAGGAGCCATGATAGCTGTCGTCTGCTCCGAGCTTGTGCCCGAGTCCTTTCGCGAAAATAAAAATATAGCAGGACTTGGGGTTATATTCGGGTTTATTGTTATGATGGTGCTTGATGTAGCACTCGGATAGCCTATGTCGCCCAGGAGAAAGACCGTGGGGACGCTGTCCCCACACCCCTGCCACCTTTTGAAAAAGGTGGACGAAAACTTTGCACGCCCCCGGCCTCTGGCCGGGGGCAAAATTTTTGCCCTCTTGCTGATTATAGGCACATCTTCGGCGGTGACGTGGCGACGGCCTGGCCCCACCCCCCACGCCTACCGCTACGCACTACGCAGGAGTAGTGCCAAATTAAAAGTTTTGTGGGGGCTTTTTCAAAAGTTTGTGGATTCGGGGAGGCAAAGCCGCCTAAGTGGTGTGGTCAAAAGTCGTTTGATTATAATT
>CAYJGQ010000038.1:0-18322 GCA_964369885.1 uncultured Oscillospiraceae bacterium | reverse complement strand
TTCCAATTCATGCTCTCGGTTTGAAGTCTTATCATATTCTCATAATCGGCGGATTTTTTCAGCATTTCGCCGTGGCTACCCTCGGCTGCCACTCGACCATCCTTGAGCAGTACAATCTTATTTGCACCCGCAATGGTTCTCATGCGGTGGGCTATTACAATTACCGTTTTGTTCTTTGTAAGGCGGGAGATGGCCTTTTGTACCGCGCTCTCGTTTTGGATATCGAGTGAGGCTGTGGCCTCGTCAAGCAGTACTATTGGGGCATCTTTGAGCAGTGCCCGTGCAATAGATAGCCGCTGACGCTCGCCGCCCGACAGCTTTGAGCCATTTTCGCCTATGAGGGTGCTGTAACCGTCCGGCATATTCATGATAAAATCGTGGCACATTGCATCCTTGGCCGCCTGCATGACCTCCTGGTCGCTTGCACTTTTTCTGCCAATGCGGATGTTCTCAAGCACTGTGTTGTTAAAGAGGGTTACATCTTGAAATACGATGGATATTTCTTTAAGAAGTGTTTCAGGTTCGATGGTGCTTACATCTTCGCCACCTATGGTTATGTTGCCGCTATGTATATCCCAAAAGCGGGCGGCCAGTTTCATGGCAGTGGATTTGCCCCCACCGGACGGCCCAACAAAGGCCACAGTCTGCCCCTCCTTGATGCTGATGCTTACATTGTCTACGGCCTTTTTTTCGCTACCGGGATATGTAAAAGAGATGTTTTCCATCACGATATCAGCATTTTGGGGAGTTTTTGGATTTTTAGATTTTTGTAGTGGCTTTTCATTTATCAGGGATTCTATACGGGTAATGGCATCGGCGGCCATCATGCTGTGCTGACTTACCCACATAATTTTCATCAGCATAAGGGAAGCTGTAGGTGTAAAGATAAGGTAGAAGAAAAAGCTGAGGAAGAAATCGGTCATGTCGCTTTGTCCGCTTATGATAAAGATAGAGCAAAGCACCAAAAATATCGGTGTGCTTGCAAGAAAGACTTGGAACATTGTCATTGGCATTCTCATATTGTATGCGTACTGCGAAACATAATGTGGTGAGGTGCTTGTAACTGCCTGCAAAAATATACAGCCTTGCAAGTAGTGACTTTTGTCGTTGTTTTTCCATTATGAGTCCTCCCTTTTGCCTGCATTTTAGTTAGCACATACTAACTTTTCCTACAAAAAACAGTGGGACAAAAGTCCCATTGTTTTTAAGTCAATTTACACCATGTCATTGTGTGTTCAGTGGCCCATAAAATATGCCACTGAATAAAGGTACCATTCATTATCTCTCCCCAAAAAACACTGAGGATATGGTAAGAGTCACTGCTTACTTGTGCTTGTACCCCGTCCAAATACACATAAGCATTGCAAACACCGCAAGATACGACCAAAACCTATGCTGTTTCATCGTCATGTTCCTCCAATAATTTTTTTGGTTTGTCGTTTTTGATTATGGGTCGTGCCGAGGTCAGCGTCAGGGCGATGGTAGAGGCGTTGTGTAGCCAGGCCGATGTCCCCGCAGTTATCGCCCCGAAAATACCAAGCAGTATTAGGGACGAATTGAAGGATACTATGAACCCATACTGATTATGGATTTTTTTCATCAGTAGAGCGGATAGATTTCTTATCTCAACTATCTTTTCAAGCTCGTCCGAGAGCACCGAAATGTCGGCTACCTCCCGTGCAATGTCGGAGGAACTGTTAAGGGTGAGTGACACATCGGCCACGCTCAGGGCAGGGGTGTCGTTTATGCCGTCACCCACCATTAGTATGGTGCGCCCCTCGGCCTTGAGGCCCTCTATTATACCGGCCTTGCCATCGGGCAGTACCGAGGCGTAGTAGCGATCAATTCCTAACAGTTCACTTGTGTGCTTTGCATTACCTGCACCGTCCCCTGTAAGCATAAATATATCCTTTATTCCCTGAGCCCTTAGCAGTTCTATGGTTCGTTTGGCGTCATCTCGGGGTGGGTCATTTACGCATATTATGCCAATCAGCTCCCCGTCCACCGCCAAATAAACGGCACTGTCACTGCCAATTTGTTCGCTTATCCAGACGTCTTTGTCGGTGGGATAGGGGACACCTTCATCCTCAAATACAAAGTGAGCACTGCCAATTATGGCGTGTTTGCCCTGATATATACTGGCTATACCGTGTGCCACAATGTATTCTACCTTGCCGTGGTTTTCGGGGTGATGCAGATTTTTTTCCTAGGCTTTTTTTACTATGGAGGAGGCTACTCTGTGAGGGAAGTGCTCCTCCAAACAGGCTGCTATTTTAAGAACACTGTTTTCGCCGTAGCCCTTTTTTATGGGGATGATTTTTGAGACCTCGGGTACGGCGTTTGTAAGGGTACCGGTCTTATCAAACACCACGGTATCCACTTTTGAAAGGATTTCAAGATACTTGCCACCCTTGACAAGTGCGCCGTGGTTTACACTATCTTTTAGTGCCGAAATTATGGTAATGGGGGTGGTGAGCTTTATGGCACAGGAAAAATCGACCATCAGCACCGACAATGCTCTGGCAAGACTACCTGTCAATACTAAAGTAGCAACAAATAGGCCAAAACTCACCGGCACAATGTCGTCGGCCAATCGCTCGGCACGCCCATGTATTTGCGCCTTTTCCCGTTCGCCCGTGTCAATCATACCTATGATTTTTGAGATACGGGAGTCATTTTTTAGGCTAAGCACTGATATATCAATTTCGCCGTCCTCAAGCACTGTACCGGCAAATACGGTGCCATCCACCGTTTTGTGCACCGCAAGTGGCTCTCCGGTCATAGTGGCTTCGTTTACAGAGGCGTCGCCACTGATGATGGTGCCATCCAGTGGAATAAGACTGCCCTTTCTTATGCGCACCACATCGCCCACCGCTACCTCGGCCAAGGGTACCTCAACCTCGGTGCTGCCTTTGACACACCACACCTTGTCTATGTTTATTGCCAGACTGCCGGCCAGGGCGTTTTTTGCCCGCATGTTGGAATATTCGAGCAATAAATCTGACAGGCCTAATAGAAACATGGTGGAGGAGGCGGTGCTGTAGTTTTTATACAGCAGGGAGGCCCCTATTGCGGTTGCGTCCAGCACCTCGACATTGAGTTTCTTTTGTCCTAATGCCCTAAATCCTGAGGCAATGTAGGGAACTGCACGAATGGCGGTATAGACCCTATGAGCCTTCATGGGCATGAAAAAGTGTCGTGCCAAATGCAAGGCACAGTGAATTGCAATTTTCTTTTTTATGTTTTTTTCGAGTATGAGTGCATGTTGCTCTCGAGTGGGTGTGCCGTCGGGGATGTCGCAAAGCGACATGGCAGACAACCGACCCAGCACCACCGCCGCTACATTTTCCCCCTCATACTCCACAAGCACCGAACCGTTTATATGGTTTGCACAAACCTGCTTGACACCATCACAAGAGAGGAGCAGGTCGGCTATGCCGTAACACTGCTCCTTGGTCAAGATGTATTTGCCAAAACGTACCCTCAAACGACCGGGCCTATCACATAGGATGTGAAAGTTCATACGTTTCTCCTTATGAGCGCCTTATCAGTCAGCGTTTTCGCAGTCGCTCTTGGCCACATTCTTGGCCTCAGCGCAGATATCCTCGGCCTCCTCACGAATGTTGGCAACATTCTCAAGCACCTTATCTTTTAGCATGATGCCCCCTGCAACGCCCTGCACGGCAAGCTGTCGAGCTTTTTTGGTTTTAAGAAGTCCCAATACAGCAACCCCCACAGCGGCACCTGCTGCGAAAATTACTTTTCTCTCTTTTGTAATCCAATGTAGCATGTTATAATCATTCCTTTCTTTGCAATTGGAGTGACTAATATTATATCGAGTTTGGACAGCTTGTTTCTACTCCAAAACCGCTTTTTTTCTATAATCCGACGGCGTAATATTGTAGAGCTTCTTAAATGCATCGGTAAATTTACTGGTATTTATATAGCCCACGCTATAGGCAATTTCGCTGATTGTTTTATCACTTATTCGCAGAAGTGTTTGTGCCTTTTTCATTTTAACTGCTCGGATATACCTCTTTGGGGGTAGCCCTAAATGCTTTATATATATCTGTCGCATGGTGGTTTCCGATATATAAAGCACCTTTGCTATTTGTTTTTCCGTGAGCGATGTTTCAAGTAGCAGGTGTCTTGAAATGCTCAGTATAACCTTGGTTTCTTTATACATCTTAATAATCTCCATTCTGCGCACAGCACAAAAAAATTTGAAAAACCTCCGCCAGCATGGAGATTTTTCGGCATCTCGACCGTCCTCGGGCGAGGCCTTCTAAATAAGGTTTTAGCGTGATTTTTCACGCTATCCTCCAAAACGAACCCAAAGCCTAAGAATAAAATATACTTAGGCTTTGGGTGTTTATATAGTTGTCGTCGTTATGCAAGCTTTTCGCCCAGTGCTTTGCAGGTGGCCTCGGCCTCTGCATCGGGGGCAAGGTTGCAGATGAAACTCTCGACACTCATGGCATCGATTTCGGCTTCCCAAGTGCGCATCCACTCACCGTCGCCCCAGTCGTACGAACCGAACAGTACCACATTTTTGCCCGAGAGGCTGTTTTTTACATCATCCCACATGGGTTGGAACTCGGACTCTTCCAGCACCTCGGCACCCATGGAGGGGCAGCCAAAAGCGATGGCGGTATAGTTGTCGAGCATACCTTTGTTAAACTCGGCTGAAGTCATCATATCCACCTCGGCGCCCTTGGCTTTTGCACCCTCAGCGATAAAGTTTGCCATAGCCTCGGTGTTGCCTGTTCCACTCCAATAAACCACTGCTACCTTGCTCATAAATAGTTCTCCTTTGTATGTATATATATTTGTATATTAAGCGGCCTTTTTTACGGTCAGCCGCAGAATATCCCTACCTTGTTCCCATAACTGTTTATAAATCATCCTGCATCTGTCATACCTTGCAAAACGTGCCATAGCATCGTTGGTATCGCCATAGACCTTCCAATATCCACAAAGGTTGCAGTTTTGTCCCTTGTTACAGATAAACCCCTCGACATCCTCGGGCGGGTAGCCCAAAAACAGGCCGATTTCGTGGGGGAATTCCTCATATGTAGAGAGCCTGTGCGAGAGCCTTTGTAGAGCCTGTGCCACACTCAAATCATCATAGCCATATTGCGACAAAATCGCCTTTGCCCTCGCATTCTCTATATCAGTTTCCAGCATATTTTCTCTGTAAATATAAATCAGTGCGGATTGTGCACCTGTTTTCAGCAGTTTTATCTGCACACCGCTCTCAGAAAATTTGTCGTTCCAGAAGGCTATGTCATTATGTAAATCATTTAAGTGCACAAACTTAACCGTGAATAAATTTGCGGTTTTAATCGAGGACAGGGTGGGGGAGCAGTGTTCTATGAGTGCTTTTTCGTTTATCATAATTATGACCGTTCCTTTCTGTGCAAGGCATAAAGCAACCATAACAAATGATCATAATTATGCCATGTTTTTCGATTGTCACGCAGTGACGAGAAAAACGGCTTTTAAATAAAGTAAGTTTGAAATTTATTTTCAAACTTTTCCTTACTTAAAAATAAAAGTGGGTGCCATGATAAGGCTCAGTGTCATTTGGTGGTGTATAAAACGGACTGATAATCATAAGAAGTATAAAAAAGAATTTTTTCATAAATTACATGGATTCCAATATGTTTTTAAGAGCGGAAAGCGAGCTGGAGTGGCAACGCTCCACCCGAGCCTTACAGCGCTTGGCCTCACAGTTTGCACAGGCCACAAGCTTGTGCGACACGGTGCCCGTGAAAAGGATAATCATGTCAGGAGAGCCAAACTTACTGCGCACATCCCCCTTCATTTTGGTGAATACCTTGGCCTTACATCCGTACTGCTTGCAGGTGTCTATGTATCGGCGTTCCATGCACTCGTTACCGCCCACTATTACAACGCTCATATTTATCTCCTTCCCAAGTTAGCCCAAGCTAACCATAAGGCCGTTTTTTTTGCCGCTGCAACACAGCGGCAATGTTAGTTAAATCTAACTAACTAAAAATATATACTAATTCAGTATGAATGTCAAGGGGTGTTGGCGGCTTTATTTAAGTTTTTTAAGAATAGCCACCCACATGTTTTTATTGTCGTCGTGTTTGACAACTTAATAACAATGTAATATAATTAAGTCATCTAAGCACGAGGGGTTTCCGAGTGTGAAGATATACAAATACGCTTTTTACCTAAACTGCAAAAGTTTTTCTTGAGCTTAAAGGTTATTGCAATAATAAAAGTTACAGCGCAAGTTGTTGCTTATTTGCTATGCCTTTAAACGCTATGTTTATAGGGCTTTTTTTATTTTTATAGAGTATTTTGGAGGCATTATGGAAAAAAGAGTAGCACTAATTGGCATTATTGTTGAAGAACCAAAAAATGTAGCCTACCTTAACACTATTTTAGGGGAGCACTCGGAGTTTATTATTGGAAGAATGGGCATTCCTTATCGCGAGAGAAATGTTAATGTAATAAGCGTTGTTTTGGATGCGCCCAACGATATAATTAACTCTATTTCAGGAAAAATCGGAAAATTGGACGGTATAAGTGTAAAAACACTCTACTCAAAACTTTAAGGGGAAATAATATGTATAATAGCAAATCTAAACATGCGAGCGATTTTATTAATCACGATGAAATACTAAAAACACTTGATTACGCAAAGCAGAACAGGGGCAACAAGGAACTGCTATGTAAAATATTGGACAAGGCACAAACCTACGGTGGGCTGGATTACAGAGAAGCCATACTCCTGCTGGAAACCGATGATGAAGAAATAACCGAAAGAATGTTTGAGCTTGCCCGAAAAATCAAGGATAAGGTTTACGGGGACAGAGTGGTACTTTTTGCACCGCTTTACCTCTCCAATTACTGCATAAACGGCTGTACCTACTGTCCTTTTCATGCAAAAAACAAAACCATCCCACGCAAAAAATTGTCCCAAGCCGAGATTGAGAAAGAGGTTATTGCCCTTCAGGACATGGGGCACAAGCGTTTAGCCTTAGAGGTGGGCGAGGACCCCAAAAACTGCGACATAGACTATATTTTGCAGAGCATCGACACAATATACAACGTCAAACATAAAAATGGTGCAATAAGGCGGGTTAATGTAAACATTGCGGCCACCACAGTGGAAAATTACAAAAAATTGTTCGATGCCCAGATAGGCACATACATACTGTTTCAAGAAACCTATCATAAAGAAAACTATGAGATATTGCACCCAACAGGTCCAAAAAGTAATTATGCCTACCACACAGAGGCGATGGACAGAGCCATGGAGGGTGGGATAGATGATGTTGGCATAGGGGTGCTTTTTGGGCTGAATTTTTACAAATATGACTTTGTGGGGCTTTTAATGCATGCAAAGCATCTTGAGGATACATTTGGCGTTGGGCCACACACCGTCAGTGTGCCAAGGATATGCCCGGCCGATGATGTGGCAATTGACTCCTTTTCCGATGCAATAAGTGATGAGCTTTTCCTAAAAATAACCGCTATACTAAGAATTGCCCTGCCCTATGCCGGCATTATTATGTCAACAAGGGAGAGTGAGGCCACAAGAGGAAAGGCCTTGAAAGTCGGGGTGTCGCAAATCAGCGGCGGTTCTAAAACCAGCGTTGGAGGTTATACGCAAAATATCAATACTGAGCAGGCTCAGTTTGAGCTTTCGGATGAGAGAACCTTGGGCGAAATTGTAAAATGGCTTTTAGATTTGGGCTACACCCCAAGTTTTTGCACTGCCTGTTATAGGGAGGGCCGCACAGGTGATAGGTTTATGCGGCTTGCAAAATCCGGCCAGATTGGCAATGTGTGCGGTCCAAACTCGCTCATCACCCTAAAGGAGTACCTTTGCGACTACGCAGACGATGACACAAAAAAGATCGGGCAGGAGCATATAAACAGCAAAAAGGGCAGCATAGAGCATCCAAAAGTCTTGGAGGTGCTGGAAAACGTCCTTGATAAACTGGAAAGTGGCCAGCGTGACTTTAGATTTTAGCAGTGAGCTTTAATGTAAATAGCAAACTAAAATTATAAGCCACTTTCTTACACACTTGGGATAAGCAAAGAACACGCCATAAAATATGACCATTCCTTGAAGGTCTATTTTGTGACTTTGGCAGAAAGGAATGGTCATATTTATGAATGCAACACCACAGGCAAACAGAACCCACATTGCCATATTAGGCAGAAGAAATGTAGGGAAATCATCCTTGATAAACGCCATGACAGACCAAGAAATATCACTTGTATCCGATGTGCTGGGCACCACAACCGACCCTGTACTAAAATCCATTGAAATATATCCGGTGGGGGCATGTGTAATAATTGATACTGCAGGCTTTGATGATGCGGGAGAATTAGGAGAGCTGAGGGTTAAAAGAACCCGTGAGATTTTGGACAAAACCGATGTTTGTGTGCTATGTTTTTATGACGAGATAACCGATTATGAACGGGAGTTTGCAGATTTAATTAAGGCAAAAAACATACCATGTCTTTATCTCATCACCAAAAGCGATGAAAGAAAAGATGAAAATCTTGCCAAAAGCATAACCGAGCAGTTTGGTAGCGAACCTTTATTTGTGAGCGCTAAAAACAGGGAAAATATTGAGCTCATATCAACTAAACTTTCTCAAATTTTACCAAATACCGATGACTCTTTGGGGATTGTGGGGAAATACGTAGAGCCAAAGGATGTTGTACTGCTTGTGATGCCTCAGGATATTCAGGCCCCAAAGGGGAGGCTCATTTTACCACAGGTGCAGACAATACGTGATTTGCTGGACAAAAAATGCGTTACCGTTTGCGCCACTAAGGACAACTACTTCGATGCCATGGCCAGCCTAAAAGAGCCGCCAAAACTAATTATAACCGATTCACAAATATTCGATTTTGTATATGAGAACAAACCCGAGAAGAGCCTGTTAACGTCATTTTCGGTGCTTTTTGCAATATACAAAGGCGACATAGACACCTTTATTAAGGGCGCTGAAACAATTGATCGGCTAAACGAAAACGATAGGGTATTAATTGCCGAGGCCTGTACCCATAACCCCCTTGACGGCGACATTGGCAGGATAAAAATTCCGGCTCTACTGCGCAAAAAAGTGTCGCCCAACATTAAAATTGACAATGTAACGGGCAAGGATTTCCCAAAAGATTTAAGCCGCTATGCACTTATAATTCACTGTGGGGCCTGCATGTTTACAAAAAAATATGTTATGTCCCGAGTGCAGTCGGCCAATAATCAAGAAATTCCCATGACCAATTATGGTTTGGCAATTGCAAAGATGAGCGGAATTTTGGATAAAATAATAATTTAGGGTGGATATGATAATTAAGTTAATAGAAAAACTATATAAAGAGCAAAAACTGTCAAAGCAGGAGCTTGTTTGCATATTGGACAACATAAATGCAGAGGAACAAGCCTATCTGTATGAGCTTGCAACCAAGGTAAAAAAAGAACACTATGGCAATGGGATTTTTCTCAGAGGGCTAATAGAGTTTAGTAATCACTGCAAAAATGATTGCTATTACTGTGGCATAAGATCAAAAAACAATAATGTGTCCCGTTACAGGCTAACCCAAGAACAGATACTTGACTGCTGTGAGCAGGGCTATGAACTTGGGATGCGTACCTTTGTTTTGCAGGGCGGTGAGGATCCGTTTTATAATGATAAAATGGAGGACATCACTCGGGCTATACGCAGTAAATTTGCCGATTGTGCCATAACACTATCGATTGGAGAGCAGAGCTACGAGATGTATAAAAGGCTGTTTGAGGCAGGCGCTAACCGCTTTTTGCTTCGGCACGAGACGGCCACAAATTCACATTATCAAAAGCTTCATCCCCAGTATATGTCGCCCGATAACCGCAAAAAATGTCTTCACAACCTAAAAGAAATAGGCTACCAAACAGGTGCCGGTTTTATGGTGGGCTCGCCATATCAAACCAATGAGTTTTTGGCTGAGGATCTACTCTTTTTAGAACAGCTTCAACCTCATATGGTGGGGATAGGGCCATTTATCCCTCACAAGGATTCGATGTATAAAGATTTTCCGGCAGGTGGGCTGAGTAAAACTCTAACGATGTTAGCCCTTACCCGCCTGATGCTACCCAAAGCCATGATTCCCTCCACCACCGCACTTGAAACAATAGAAAAAAGTGGTCGTGTTCACGGCTACCTTGCCGGGGCAAATGTAATTATGGTAAATATATCCCCAAATGATGTAAAGCAAAGTTATATGCTGTATGACAACAAGGCCTTTGTTAACACCGAGGCTGCAAAAAGCATAATTACCATTAAAAATGAGATAGAAAGTATAGGCATGGAGCTGATGGTTTCCATCGGTAATCCTGCAAAGTAGTAAAAAACGGCTTTAACGCACACACCCTGTGCATTAAAGCTGTTTTTTTGTTGTTTATTAAACCAATGTTACACACTGCAAAATAATGCTTAAAATCAGGTGTGTTTTCCCTTTACGCATCATGGCTATACACCACGCCTCCACTCCGTGGATTTATCGGCAACAGGCACAGGATGATAATGTATTTTTAAAACTAATTAAAAACATAAAATTTATTGTAGCCCACTGCCTACTCGGCGCGTTTTTAATGCGGTGTTGTTATAGGTCTCATCCCTGCAATTTATGGCACAGTGAAGACCTTTTTGGATGTGTTTTTTACTAAAAACCATCAAAGTTAATACAAAGTTTATGTTTGACTATTACAACCACATTGTGTTATTATTTAGATAAAATATCTCGTGGAAATGCCAAATAATTTATTCCAACGTATAAAAAATCATTGCCTTGCCGGAGGGCTTACAGACGCTTAGCCGTAGCTACATGGAAGGGCATTGTAGGGGGAGTGTGGAGTGGTTGGAGTTTAACCTAAACGAATATAGGGACAAGCGTGTGCTTGTTACGGGACACACAGGGTTTAAGGGTAGCTGGATGTGTCAAATGCTTTTGATGTTTGGCGCTAATGTGATGGGGTTCAGCCTTGAGCGCAGTAGTAGCAATACCGTTTTTGAGGCCTTGAAGCTTGATGAAAGAATGAAATCATATTATGGTGACATTAGGGATTTAAATGCGCTTGAAGAGGTGTTTAATGCCCACCGACCGCAGTATGTTTTTCATTTGGCTGCTCAAGCTTTAGTTTTACCATCTTATGAGAATCCTGTCGAAACATATAGTACAAATGTTATGGGAACCGTAAACATTTGCGAGTGTGTTAGAAATTCCTCGAGTGTTATATCCTTTTTGAATGTTACTACCGATAAGGTCTATGAAAATAAAGAGTGGGCGTGGGGTTACAGGGAGAGTGAAAACCTTAATGGGTTTGATCCTTATTCCAATAGTAAGTCCTGTTCAGAACTTGTTACCAGCAGCTACAAAAAATCGTTTTTTGCAAGTAAAAATATCCCTGTGTCAACGGTGAGGGCCGGGAATGTTATAGGTGGCGGGGATAGGTGTGATAATAGAATAGTTCCCGATTGTGTGCGAGCTGCCCAAAATAATCAAAAAATTATCATCCGAAACCCTCACTCAATTAGGCCCTACCAACATGTAATTGAACCGCTGTATGCATACTGCATGGTTGCAATGCAGCAGTCAAAAAACGCGGCGCTGGCAGGGAGTTATAATATTGGACCCAACACAAACGACTGTGTCAGCACAAATGAAATTGTGCGTTGTTTTTGCGATAGTTGGCAGGGGGCAGAGTATGCCATACAGTCGGATAAAAATCAGCCACACGAGGCAAATTTTCTAAAGCTTGACTCATCGCTATTAAAAAGCACTTTTGGCATAGAGCCGGTTTGGTCCGTAAAAAAAGCGGTAGAAAACACAGTGAACTGGGAACAGGCTTTGGCAAGAGGCGAGGATATGATTGCCGTTTCGCAGGAGCAAATCAATTGCTATGTAAAGGAGTCCTATAATGAATCAATATTATAGGTTTGCAGATGAGCATTCAAACTTTATATTTTCCTGCCTAAAGCAGTGGGAATGGGGCAGGCGGGAAGAGTATTTACTCAAGCTATCCTTGGGCGCATACCGGCATAGCACAGGTAAAGATTTTATAAAGGTTATGAGCAGTAGCAAAGGCAAAAAAACGGTGCTGTTTGGCAATGGAGCGATTGCGCATAGTTTTTGTAATATCTGCCGCCTTGCAGGCATAACGCTTGACTTTTACACCACCAACAATTCGACCTTTGATGCTGCATTTCATGAGGTGCCCTATATTTCGGTTGAGAATATAAAGAAAAATATTGGCGAGTACCGATTTATAATTGCAACCTCAATTCCGTCATACATAGATCAAATAAGTGATCAACTGCTAAAACTGGGCGCACTGCCCGAGGACATAATTTTTAGGTGCACCGATATGGGCAGGCAATATTTTGACCTTGCACAGCTAACATTTACGCAAGAAGAAGTGTTTGTTGATGCAGGCAGCTTCAACGGAGATGATGTCCTGCGTTTTATTGACCAAACCGGGGGGGAATATAACCGCATTTACTCCTTTGAGCCGGATTTGCAAAATTACGATAACTGTGTAAAACGCATAGGGCAATTAAGGGCGGTTGAAATTGTAAAAGCAGGTGTGTGGTCAAGTAGCAGAGAAATTTCCTTTTCAAACCAGGCTACGGGCAGTTCCTGTGTTGAGGAGTCCAAGGGCGATACAATAAAGGTTTATTCCATGGATGACTACATCAAAAACGACCATGTAACCTACATAAAAATGGATATTGAGGGCTCCGAGCTTGAGGCGATTAAGGGTGCAAAAAATATAATTCAAAGATGCCGCCCCAAGCTTGCAATTTGCGTATACCACAAACCAAATGACATTTATGAAATACCGAAGTATTTAATGGAAATAGCCCCATTTTACAAACTGTACTTAAGACATTATTCAATTGGTGAGTTAGAAACGGTATTATATGCAATTCCGGACGATGAAAGTGAGATTTCATTATGAATTATGTGGTAATTAAAGCAGGCGGGACAGGGGTTCGGGTACAGCCAAGTGATAGACCAAAACAGTTTATTGAGGTGTTGGGCAAGCCCATAATAGTCTATACCTTAGAAAATTTCCAAGCAAGTGACCTTATAGACTATATCGTTATAGTTTGTCTGGCAGGCTGGGAAGAGCACATGTGGGAGCTTGTGGATAAATACTCCTTAACAAAGGTGAAAAAGATTATTCCCGGCGGTGCAAATGGGCATATGTCGGTAAAAAATGGTGTACTTGCACTTAATGATATTGCCAAAAAGGGCGATATTATTGTTGTTCAGGATGCGGTTAGGCCTGAGTTTACAGAAAGTGTTTTGCAACAAGCAATAGAGGAGGCCGGCAGACATGGGGCTGCTGTGGTCTGTGCACACTGTTTAGAATCAATGTTTTACAGCGAGGAGGGCAAAACTCTGGATAAACACCAGCCCCCCTACAAGCTTTACAGGGCGCAGGCACCCCAGGCGTATGAGTACTCGGGCATGGTAAATGCGTATGAAGGGGCAAAGCATTACGGTGAGGAGGACTGCATATCCACAGACCAACTTTATCTTAGGATGCAAATTCCCATAAAGGCGGTACTTAACGGTCAACAAAACTTCAAAATTACCACCATTGAGGATGTTTACACCTTCACAGCCATATGCCATTACAGGAAATTTGTCGAAAACCAATCAAACGGGGAATAGTAGCTATGAATAGTGTAAATAGGGTAATGGATATAACAAAGCTAAGCGACAGCAGAATTTTTATTACAGGAGCTACAGGTTTTATTGGGAGCCAAATTGTAAATACACTAACAAAAACATGCCCAAACGCCAAAATAATTTTACCCGTAAGAAATATAGAACTTGCCGAAAAAATGCATAAAAATAATGATAATATACTAATTGTAAAGCAAGATATTTTGCAGACAATACAGTATAATGGCGATGTGGATTACGTCATTCATGGTGCGGCAATGACCCAGTCAAAACAGTTTATCCAAAGCCCTGTGGATACGATAATGACCAATGTTGAGGGCACAAAAAACGTATTAGAATTTGCCGCTGAAAAGCAGGTAAAGAAGATTGTGTTTTTATCCACCGCCGAGATATACGGAGTAAAGGGCTATAACAGCGAGGTGGTGCAGGAGCAAGACTATGGTTACATAGATATCCTTGATGTGAGAAGCAGCTACCCGGAGTCCAAAAAGTTGTGTGAAACCATGTGCACTGCCTACAAAGCGCAAAAAAATCTCCCGGTGGTAATAGCAAGATTGTGCCAGATATTTGGGCCTGAGATAAGTGCGCAGGACAGTAGGATGTTTGCGCAGTTTATACGAAGTGCAACAAACAATGAGGATATTGTGCTCTCGACCGATGGAAGCACAATTAGAGGGTATTGTTACATTGATGATGCGGTAAGCGCGGTCTTGACCCTTCTTACAGTCGGTACCCCGGGGCAGGCCTATACCGTCTGCAATGAGGAGATGACCATGTCGGTGCGCCAAATTGCGCAAACAGTGGCCGACATGTGCGGCGTTGGGGTGAGGATAGAGAAAAAAGAAAATAACGTGACGGGGTATCTTCCTACCTTTGTAATGCGGCTATCAAACAAAAAAATCAGAGATTTGGGATGGAATCCACAGTTTAATATGGATAAAGCAATTAAGATTACTATAAACAATCAAAAAAACAATAGGAGTTAAACTTATGAAGGTAGTAATTTTAGCAGGTGGATATGGCACAAGGATAAGCGAAGAATCCGAAAGTAAGCCAAAACCTATGATAAATGTGGGGAATAAGCCCCTGCTTTGGCATGTTATGAGAAATTTTTACCGCTTTGGGTATGATGAGTTTATTATTTGCACGGGATATAAAGGATATATGATCAATAACTATTTTTCTGAATATGCAAACGGCAACTCGGACATGAGTTATGATTTTAGAGATGGAACCAAAAGTGTGATAAACAGCAGGGTGGAAAAATGGAAGGTCAGTGTGATAGATACAGGCATTCAAACCATGACGGGCGGCAGACTGAAAAGGATTAAGGATTTTATAGGAGATGAAAGCTTTTTCTTGACCTATGGTGACGGCGTAAGCGATGTGGATATTAACAAGTTGCTGGAGTTTCACAATAAGGAAAAGAATATGGTTACACTTACGGCGGTACAACCATCGGGACGATTTGGCGTGCTGGACATTTCAGCCGATAGCAAGGTTAAACGATTTGCCGAAAAAGCCAAAGCAGATGTGGACTGGATAAACGGCGGATTTATGGTAATGCAGCCGGGCATTTTTGATTATATTGATGGCGATAGCACAATTCTGGAGCGAGATCCGCTGGAGTGCCTGGCCAAGGAAAATAAACTGGGGGCATATTTACATAGGGGATATTGGCACTGTGTGGATACCATGAAGGATAAGAATGATTTAGAGCAGTACCTTAAGGACCAAACCCCGGTTTGGATGTAATTTTCTTGAAATGCTACTCAGGGGTGGTGCAGTACAGCGGCAAACCCCTGCAATATCAGGTGTATAAATTTGCCGTGGCGGCATGGTGCTCAAAGACATTGCCCCACACTGTTTTGCCCTGTTTTCCTCCCTAAAATGGGAGGCGGTGCCCAAGATGTATCTATAATCAGCACAGTTAGAAAAGTTTCACCCCCGGCCGCAGGCTGGGGGTGTGCAAAAGTTTTCGTATATCTTCCTTAAAAGGCGGTAGGGGTGTGGGAGATATAGTAATACGAGGAGTGGGGGAAGTTATGGGTAGAGTTGTAGTTTTAGGCGCATCAGGATTTATTGGCAAACATTTGAGCGAAAGACTGCTGATGGAGGGCAATGATGTAATAGCGGTTGTGAGAAATAGCGCAAAGTTTGATGTTAATGCCGACAAGTACGGGGATAAACTTGCCGTAGTGCAGTGCGAGATGGCAAATTATCGGGAGCTTGGGGACATTATACAGCAGGGGATAGATGCCGTGGTTTACCTGACATGGCAGGGGAGTTCCGGACCCGAGCGTGCGGATTATGCCATACAAATCAGCAATTTGCATGGGATATTGGCCGCCACTGAATTTACAGCGGCTGTAAACTGCAAAAAATTCATAGCAACGGGGACAATTTCCGAAAAATTATTAGAGCTTGGAAGTAAGAATATAACCGGCCAAAATATGATGTATGCAGCGGCCAAAATCAGTGCCAATAAAATGGCATCGGTACTCTGCAAAAAATACGGGATAGATTTTACATGGCTAAGACTTGGGAACATTTATGGTGAGGGCAACACAACGGGCAACTTGATGAGCTATACCGTAGATATGCTTAGCAAGGCTCAAAGACCCACATTTTCATCGGCTACCGTCCTGCAGGATTTTGTCTATGTGAAAGACTGTGTCAGGGCCATTGCAGTGGCCTGCCGATGTAGCCTGGACGGGGACACCTATTACATTGGCAGCGGAAACCCAAGAGAGCTTAAAAGCTTTTTATATGAGGTTCGTGATTTAATTGACCCGGGTCTTGAGATTGGTATAGGCGAGCGGGCGGACGACGGCACCTATTATGAAGCAGATTGGTTTTCGATAGATGAGTTTGCCGCCCAAACCGGATTTGAGGTTGAGTATAGCTTTAATGACGGAATAAAAAAGACGATAGGACTGAAATAAATGAGAAATTTTAGTTTTAGCAAAATAGAACCCTTTGATGGTGCCATGTTAATATACCCCTTACTGGCCGAGGATGAAAGGGGTTATGTGATCAAGGATTATCATGAGCAAACCTTTTTAAGCAATGGGGTGGAGCTTGGACTGAGGGAAGTTTTTTACACATCTTCAAAAAAAGGTGTAATTAGGGCTGTACACTTTCAAACCACCAAGCCGCAGGCAAAACTTGTGCGGTGTGTTAGCGGTAAAATATTTGATGTAATTGTGGATTTGAGAATAGATTCTCCCACCTATAAGCAGTGGAAGGGGTTTGAGCTTAAACCTCAAAGCCAGCAAATTTACATCCCACATGGCTTTGGGCATGGGTATTTGGTGTTGGAGGATTCCATTGTTTCCTATAAATGTGATGAAAAATTTTATGGAGAGTATGACTCAGGCGTGAAATGGGATGACAAGGAATTGAGTATAGAGTGGCCGGTGGGTTTAGTGGATGAAATAATTTTGTCAAAAAAAGATGAGGACATGCAAAGTTTAGCAAAATATGAGCAGGGCGAGGATGCCTTTACCTGTGTGGGACGGTAAAAACCATGATAAAATACGGCAGTAGGATTATACACTTAGGCGACAAAAGAATATTTGATTTTTTAAGAGAAAACAAAGCCCCACTTGTGCTATACGGCTGTGGCGAGGAGGGCAAGACAGCTTATGAAATCCTGACAAAACATGCAGTACCCATAACTGCAGTGGTCGACGCAGACAAGGACATGCAGGGGTCAATTTTTGGCAATCACACTGTGCTTTCCCCCCAAGAAGTGGTGAAATCCGTAGATAAAAACGCCTATATTTGTGTTGCAATTGCAAAAAAGGAAATTGTTTTATCGGTTTGCAAATTTTTCTCTGATGCCGGATATAAGAATGTATTGAACCTTCTACTAAAAAACTTTGAAGCTATGTACTTATGCACATCTTTTCAAAAACAGCTACCCGCAGTGATTATAGGTACAAACGAGCTTTCAAGGCGTGTAGGTGCCAACTTGGAGAAAAATGGAGTGGAGGTATTGTGCTTTTGTGATGATAACCCTACCCAAGACAGATTTGACAAACTGCCCCTGAATACAATAGAGCGGGCCATCCAAAACCCAATAGATAAAAATATAATTATTTGTAATGACAGCGTTTATGCCAAAACCGCTTTGGAACTTATAAAAAACGGCGCCATGGGTCAGGTGTATAGAGGAATTACAAAGACTATGGGGGAATTTAGTGTCGAGAAATATTCGGGGTATAAACCAATTGTGTGGACATGCCTGCTCGATGCTCTTGCACATGTAAATTCTATTTACCACTCCATGGAGCAAAAACAATCAAGAGAGCTGTTTAGAATGATTGTAAAAGATGCCCTAATAAACGGCAGAGAGGATAAGGGGCAAAGCCTTAAAATTTCCGACGACTGTAGCCTAATTAGGATATATCTTAAAGAATTTACCTATGACACATTGATTTTTGAAAATATTCGGCAAGACCTTACACAGCTTATCGGCTTTTTGGCAAGCATGAAAATCATATGCTTAGACGAGGGGCGACAGGTTGGTTTGCAGATGGAAGAAAATAAATGTGAAATCGTTTTTACAAACTGAGCGAATGAT
>CAYJGQ010000037.1:0-18665 GCA_964369885.1 uncultured Oscillospiraceae bacterium | reverse complement strand
GCTCTGACCGAAGTGCATGATATGCTAAACCGTATGGTTTACCTTGCAACACAGTCGGCCAACGGCACCTACGACGACGCTGTAGACCGTGCTGCTCTTAACGAGGAAGTTACCCAGCTAAACAGCGAGATCAACCGTATCTCCGAGGCTGCAAACTTCAACGGTCTGAACCTGCTTGACGGCACCTTGTCTGCTACCCTTCAGATCGGTGACACCAATGCTGCTTTCAACCAGCTTTCTCTTGCCATCGACGACATGAGCGCTTCAAATCTTGGCGTTGGTGCTGTTGACATCTCCTCTCTTGCCGGCGCTCAGACAGCTATCGAAACCATCAAGACTGCTATCAACACTGTTTCTACACAGCGTGCAGAGCTTGGTGCTGTTCAGAACCGTCTTGACCATACCCTGAACAACCTATCGGTAATGGAAGAGAACATCCAGAGCGCCGAGTCGGCAATCCGCGACACCGACGTAGCTGAGGAAATGATGTCCTACACCAAGAACAACATCCTCATCCAGTCGGCTCAGGCTATGCTTGCTCAGGCAAACATGGTTCCTCAGGGCGTTCTACAGCTTCTCCAGTAAGAGATTTAATTGCTTATTGGTTCATAGCAAAAACGCATTGTTCCAAAAGGGGCGGGCATTTGCCCGTCCCTTTCTCTTTTTTTGCTCGGCCACCCCGCTGCTTTAGCACTATAATTATTGTGCAGTATTTGTAAGCAGTGGGGCTTATGCGCAAACCCCAAATAGATGAAATAGATAAAGGATATAAAATTTACCCCTAAAATATGTTATAATACTAAATCATACATATGATTATTTTTATTCATAGCTCCCCCTATTTGTCGGATGTTATATGCCCTCCGGGCTAAAAAATTAGCTTTGCGCATATAACCCCCCTAAAAACCTTTAATTTGTAAATTCAACTGCCCCTGCGCACAAAACATTAGGGGCAATCGTCATTATATATAATTGCCGAAAGGAAGCCTACAATGAAACGCAGAAAACCTTCAAAAGCCTCCACTTCCACAGCCCTACCAACCTCCGACCGCCCACTGCTGTCGATAGGCATGATTGTAAAAAACGAGATGCGCTGTCTGCAGGGCTGTCTTGAGGCACTTAGCACTCTGCGCAAAATTATTCCCTGCGAGCTTGTAATAGCCGACACCGGCTCGAGCGACGGCACAAAGGAGCTTGCGGCAAATTATGCCGATATACTGTTTGATTTTCCTTGGGTGAAGGATTTTTCGGCCGCCCGCAACGCCGTTATGGATAAATGTAGCGGTGTGTGGTTTTTGACCATTGATGCCGACGAATGCCTTGACCAAAATATATCCGAGCTTGTCGATGCCCTGCGCAGTCCCGACAGCCTTTCCTACGACGCAATGACCCTTATACTGCGCAATTACCGCGCAAATGGGCAAAATATCAGCGACTACTCCGATTTTACAGCGGTGCGTATTCTGCGCATGGACACAGGATGTCGCTACTTTGGTGCGGTGCATGAATCCTGGAATTTTTCGGGAAGCGTCAAGATGCTTGAGCTAAAAACCACCGTACTACACCACGACGGATATTCTGACAACCGCACCCCCGAGCAGAAGATAGAAAAAGCCAGCCGCAACCTGCAACTTTTACAGCAGGAGCTAAAAAAGTCCCCCGATGATTTGATGCGTTTGGTGCAGTGCATAGAATCCTGTGGCGAAATTCTCCCTCTTGAGCGCAGTCGTTATATCTACCGTGGCATGGAAATTTTGACCTCCTGCCCCCAAAAAACCCGTGACCCCTACGCAGTTTCTCTTTGGCGACACGCCATGTTGTGGGGGAGCCAAAACTCGCCACCCGAGTTTGAGCAGTGGCTAACTTTCGGCCAAAAGGCCTACAAGGATATGCTGCACACAAGGCTTGATGTGGCTTTTGCGGTGGCAACCTATTCGTTTGACAATAAGGATTACGAGCGCACCATACAGTACGCCGACATATACCAGCACGGCATAAAGGATTATAATAGCGGTAATTTTCCCATTGAACAGGCCGTTTACGCAACATTGTATAAAACAAAATCCTCCGACATTAGGTTTATGGCCTACCTAAAAAGTATGTCCTATGCAAAACTTGGCGATTTGCAAAAAGCCTTTGAGTTAACATTGGATGCAAAGCCCGATTTTACTACCATGACCGAGGAGGTGGCCAAAAATTATTTGGTGGCACTTGGCGCCATTAGCACCCACCAAGGCACTGCACAGCTGGTGGCAGACTTTTTTGCCGCCATTGCCACCCTACCCAAAGACAGCCCTGACGTGCAAAAACTTTTGTCCGGTTGCCGCAGTGTGGTGTGGTCCGCCTTTGAGCAGGGCGAGCAGGAACGGTATAATATGTTTTGTTTGGTGCAGGGTGACATTGGCAGGGCGGCAAACATGATGCAAAGCAGTGACCCCACCGAGCTTAGTTCCCTTGCCACACAGGTGGAAAACTGGGAGGCAATACCTACCGCCACCATTGCCCACTTAATTTTGATGGGTGCCCACCTGCCCAAGGAATTTTTCCGCCAATCTCCCCAAAGATACGGACAGATTGCAGAAAGCTTCGCACTGCGCAGACCCTCTCACCTGTCACTGCAAGCCTTTATGGCAAACAATCAATTGGACGATTCGATTTTTGAGCGACAGTTTTTGTTTGAGCTTTGCCTATGCGTTTTATCTTCATGGGGTCGCTCCGAGGATGACGCGCCCACCACTCCCACGGCACAGGAAAAGGTTGCGGACACAAACCCTGAGGATTTTTCCTCCGCTTTTGAGGCATTTGTGGCGGCGGCCGAAGGTTTTCTGCCAACCTACTACACCAACGACCTACTTTGCGACCCTCAAAATTGGTCGGCCCTCCCCGTGGCGCACCATCTGGCGTTATTGCTACTGGATGTCCATAAAAAACGGCTTGAGGGCGACAAACTGGGCTGTACCCGCACACTTCGCAGTGTGCTAACCCTCTCGCCCGGGCTAAGTGGGGTTGTGCGACTTATCAGCGAGGAGCTGACTGCCGATAATGACACCGCCACACCCAAAACGTCTGCCCACCCCCCCGAGCTTTTGGCGCTGGCTGACAAGGTTCGCGCAATACTAACCCAGTTCCCCGACGACCACCCCTCGGTGGTGGCACTGCGCCAAAGCGATGCCTACAAACTTGTGGCGCACATCATAGAGGGGAGCTAAAGTTGGGTGGCCCACAAAATAGCCCGAACAGCCACCAATTTCCCCCATAATTTTGCAGGGCTGGGGCATTGTCTTTGATTTTTGTATACCTATGAAAACTTCTTTAGTTTTTGCAAGTGCCTATTTGCTATGGCCTTAAAGTGTAACTGCCACCATGCTGTCATGAAAGGCCGTTTGATGTAGGCCAAAAATATTTCTAATCTACCAAAAAACACGGTGTGAAAACTTCACACCGTGTTTTTTTGCGTTATCATATTTGTAGGTCATCTCGGTGCATGGTCTGCCGTTTATCAGTTGTTGCGGCGGCGCAGAATTATAAACGCCACAATGCCTGCCACGGCTGCAAGTCCTGCTATTATAATGGGCAGTAGTAGCTCATTTCCGCCATCATCTGCATCTGCGTCGGCCTCGGTGCTCTCCTCCATGGAGGAGGACGAGGAACTGCTCTCGGGTTCGGAGGGTTCGGGGATGCTCTCGGACTCGGAGGATTCCTCCGATGAGCTACTTGAGGAGGACGAGGGGGCAATTATGCCACCTGTGCTTAGGCTTGGTGGTGGGTTCCATGTCAGGCCACCGCCCGTGTAACCGCCACCTGTGCCACCGCTACCACCCGAGCTGTCGTCATCGTCATTACTCGAGGGGTATGTGGTGGGGTACCATGCGCTGGTGTTGCCACCACTGCCACCGCCGCCGCCACTGCTTCCACCCGAATTTATGGTGGTTGGAATTAAAAATGTGGTGCTCATGGTGTGCCCGCTTGACAGGGTTACGGTTATGGCGTGTGTGCCCGAGGGCAATGTGTCATAAAAGCTCTTTAGCAGTGTAACCTTAATACTGCTTGCCATTACGCTGCCCACCTTTGTGCCATCAAGGGTTAGGTCGTAACTGCCGTCTGTATTTTGGGTGGCAGAGGTCAAAAAGCTGTGGGTTTCGCCACTGCTCAAATCCACCTGCACGCCTTGTAGTTGTGAAAAATCCCCCTCAAATGTTGAGGATATAGATGAACTTGAGGGATTTACACGTCCATTATTTACGGTTAGCAAATACTCTGCTGTGGCCGGTGTGTAGACAAGCGTTCCTGCGGCCGAGGCAATAATTGTGGTAATACCCGGGGATTTTATTGTCACCTTGCCGTCCGCGTCCACCGTTGCCACCTCGGGCACAGTGGAGGCATAGGTGGCGGTGGTATGAAGTCCTGTCAGGCTGTTTACAAAGGGCAAATCGCCCAGAGTGGCCGTGCGTAACGAGCTATTAAATGATAACTTTTGCACAGTTTTGTCGGTAAGATTTACGGTTATTGCCACATTAAAATCCTGATAATTTTGGGTCTGCACCGTGGCGGTTAAAATCACCGTTGCGGTCATATTACCGGCCGTTGCCGCAGTATTAAGGCTAAAATTCACCTGTTTGGTTGCGGCATTGGTCGAGGGTGTCGAAATCAGCGCAGGGTCGGAGGATATGGCCGCTATGCCTGTAATGTTTCCTGCATTTATCGGGATAAACCTGCTTATATCCACCGTTTGTGGGGTGCTGTCGTTGTAGTGCACAGTGTGGGAAATGGCACCGTTGCCATAAACCGCCTTGCGGATGTCGGCCGAGGTGGTGCGTGGGAATGCACCGTCTGCCAGACTGTAGTTTTGGCTCACGCTACCTGTGGCGGTCAGCTGAATTGCACCGTCCACAGGGATGTTAACATCGGCATTTGAGCTGTCAAACACGGGGTTTTCCACCGTGTAATCGGTGATGTTGCTCAGCGTATCGGGGCTTATGAGTCCCAAAAACTCCACTGCACTTACGGTGGCTATGTCGTTGCCGTCAAAGGTTTTATCGTCGGCCGTAACGCTTTGTAGGGTTATGGCCTTTGGTGTAATGTCGGCCAACACCAATATGCCCGATGGGGTATCCAGTGCATAGTTACTTTGATCCGCGCCGTCAAGTGATACTGTGACACTAAGGGATTCACTGTGCACATTTTTGTCGGTATAGGGTGGAATGCTTCCCACCAATACCGAAATATCATCCCCCGACACCGCCCCAACTATATCGGGTGAGCCAACGGGCGTGCCTGCATTTGTGGTGCCGTCATATATTTTTGAAATTTTGTAGTCACCGCTCACCACACTTACTCCAAGCGGTGATATTGTAAACAAATCCTGTCCACGGTGGGTGTCCTCCCCCACGGTGGCCGTCACACTTACGGAGTAGTCGCCTGCATCGGTGGGAGGGTTTGTATCGTTATAACCTACACCGGCCGTGGTTGTGCCCGAGTACTTCACCAGAATATCAGTGGCCTCGTTTGGCAGGGTATAGGTAGGCCTTACCTGCTGGCCGTAGATTATATCTTCCTGGGTTACATCAACATTAAAAACATTGCCGTAAAAAATCTGCACAAGCGGACTGGAAATGTAGTTTGACGACTCATCAACCGCACCGCTTGTGGTATATATGCCAGGGCTGCCTGTTACGACGGGTTTTAGTGAGATGGCGCCCTTTGTTCCTGCGCCGTTGGCTGTAAGGCGTCCGCCCGATATATTAACGCCGCCATTTATGCCATATCCGCTATCGGCCACATCGCCCGAGCTTGTGTTGCCGGGGTTGCCGCCGCGCGCATCAAGCACAGCATTATCTGACATGGTTACACTTCCGTTTATGCCATCGCCACCATCGCCGCTGTATCCGGGAGATTCCGTGCCCGAGCTTATGCCGTCGGCGCCTCTGGCCTGCACCGTGCTTTCCTCCGAAAGGGTAAGCGCACCATTGATGCCATACCCCGAGTTATGACCCGACGCATTAAGCGATGCACTGCCGCTTATAGTTACATTTCCGTCTACGCCGTGACCCTCAAGCCCTGCCGCGGTGGCCCGAAGCTCTGCACTGCCCGATATTATCAGGTTGCCGCTTATTGCGTGGTAGGGTGAGCCAAGTGCAGGTGGGGTAGTATCTGGGTCTAAGCTCTTTGCCTGGGTGTTTAGCACACCACTGTTTGAGGAGGTAACCGTGGTGGTGGCGGTGTTGGAGAATGACACAATGTTATTTGTGCCTGTAAGCTCTATTATGAGCTCCTCGGTGGCCACAATTGAGCCCGAGGAGGTGTCAATCTGTGAGATTTGCGCCCCATTTAGCACAAGTTTGCCGGGTTGGGTTGCGCTTTGGGGTGGCTGGTAAACAATTCCGCCCGAAACGCCATTTATGGCAGAGATATTTGCAAAATTAACATCGGTGAGCTGCACACCGTTTATGGTAATTGGGTACAAAGTTTCACCCATGGCGCCATAGGGCAGTGTGGCTGTTAAAAGCATCACACAAATTAGGTATATTGTTATTTTGCGTAGCATATTTTTCATCCTTATCCCTCCGCTTGGGTATCTCTCTAATCGACCCGCCCACTCAAAACAGATCTATAAAAAACGCCTTTGCTCCCTGCGTTTTAGGCATAACTAAACAGACAATTTTACAAGATATATTATAGTACAAAACCTGGAAAAATTAAAGAGAAAATTGAGCATTTAATAATAATTTGTCCAAATATTATAGATAGTAATGAATAATGCTGGGTAAGGTAGAGCATCTATGTACAAAATAGGGTATTTTACCCCAATTTTAAGGGGCAAAACCTCCCAAGACTTGACAATACATAATGCTGCGCATATAATATCCCCTAATGCTTTGGGTTGCTCCAAAGTGTTTGCTATGCGGTTATTTTGGGTGTAACCGCAGTGTATTGCCCCAAAAGCCGCGGCCATTTACGGGACTTTTGGGCAAAAAATATTAAGTTTGAATTATCGACACAAATCACATGGATAGTATGGCAATATTATCCTGTGACGGGGCGCATTATGCTTTTGTAGCCCCAAAAATCGATACACATGAGTTGTTCCCCTAAGTGGGGGTGTATCGGTTTTGTTAAAGGAAAACCTGCCCACAACATTTTATGAGATTTCCTGTGCCTGTGAATATTTAGGCCAAGGCTTTCCCATAATTAGGGCAACGTTTTTCAAAAGAAGGAGAGTAATATGACCGAAGTTAGACGTTTTAAGCAGGGTATTTTAGATTTTATAGGAAGCCGAGTGCTTGCCTGCGCACTGTTTTTGTGTGCGGTGGCCGGAATAATTACCTATACAATCTCGGCTACCCAGGTTGTGCGGGTTGTGGACGGAAACCGTGAGTATCTGACCTACACCACCAATGTGGACACCGCCAGCATAATGAACCAGTTCGATATATCCATAGGGCAAAATGACCGAGTTTACCTAACCGAGGACATCCCCGGTGAATACCACGAAATGATGGTTGAGCGCGCCTTCCCCATAAGTTTGACGGCCGACGGCAACACAATTCAGGCCATGTCAACCGCTGTAACGGTGGACAAGCTGCTTGCCACCCAAAACATTTCGCTGGGCGAGCTTGACCGCCTTAACATGAACCTTTCGGAGGTTGTGCAGGAGGGGGACGAGCTTGTACTGCAAAGGGTGGAGCAGGAAATAAGTCAGGAACAGGAAGTAATTGCGTATCAAACCGAGTACAAATCCACAAGCCTTTTAAACGAGGGCAACACAAGGGTATTGCAGGATGGCCGTGACGGGGTTCGCACCCTGACCTACAGCCAAACCACGGTGGACAATCAGGTGCAGGACAAGGAGCTAATCTCCTCCGACATCACCCGCTCCCCCATAACCAACACAATACTCATAGATGATGGCAGCCCCATATCCACCTTTGATTACAGCAACGAGTTCCCCCTGGACGAAAACGGCATACCGCTGAATTATGTAGAGGTTTTCAGTGATCAAATAGCCACAGGTTACTATGCAGGCCCAGGCGCTTGGGGGGCCTCGGGTGGCACATGTGTGGCCGGCACCGTGGCTGTTAGAGCCTCCCAGTTCCCCTACGGCACCAAGCTGTATGTGCGAACCTCAAGCGGTGATTTTATATACGGCTACGCCGTTTCCAACGACACAGGCATAGGCCTGATGGACGGGGTTATAGACATCGATTTGTACTACGACACCTTTCTTGAAAGCATGTTAAACGGCCGACGCATAGTGGATATCTATGTGCTTGAATATACCGCAAGCTCTGTTTACACCGGACGGTATGCCTCATACTCGTAAGACACAGCCCACAACCCCCTGCCGTATTTTGCAGGGGGTTGTTTTTTTGTGCTTAAAGCACGACGCATTGCTTCGTTTGTGGTGGGGCGCACATACAAAACAAATCCGTAAAAAGGGTTGTAACAAGGCTTAATATGCTCCAACCTTTTACTCTTTATTTTTATAAATATCTACCTGTAATGCTATTTTCACTGCGTGTAATCTCAAGGGGTGTGCCCTTAGCTATAATTTCTCCACCTTTGTCACCGCCCAGTGGGCCAAGTTCTATAATATAATCGCTTTTTGCTAAAATGCCTGTGTTATGCTCAATCACAAATACAGAGTTATTTTGGCTTACAAGTTTTTGAAGTAATGCCAAGAGTTTTTCACTATCCGATGGATGAAGTCCCGTTGTCGGCTCGTCCAAAAGATATAGTGTGTGACCCCCACTGCCTTTTGCAAGCTCTTTTGAGAGCTTAAGCCTTTGGCACTCGCCGCCCGAAAGGGTTGTTGTAGATTGCCCAAGTTTTAAATACGCAAGGCCAACTTCATTTATAACGCTAAGTTTTTTATAAATATCCCTATCGCCCTCAAAAAACTCTAAGTTTTCAAGCACAGTCATGTTTAAAACATCCGAGATGCTTTTGCCTTTATATAGCACAGACAGCACCTTCTTCTTAAACCTATGCCCTTTGCAAACAGGGCATATAACCTCCACATCATCCAAAAACTGCATGTCAAGCAAGATTACTCCAAGCCCTTCGCATTTTTCGCACCTGCCGCCCTTGACATTAAAGGAGAAATCGGCAGATTTAAGCTTTTGTTTTTTCGCCTGCGCCTGGGCAGAAAACAGCTCTCTTATCAGTGTAAAAACCTCGGTATAGGTGGCTATGTTGCTTCGGATTTGTCTGCCTATGGGGCTTTGGTCAATTTTAATAACCTCTGAAATATGCTCAAAGCCACCAATGCTTTCGGCGTTTGTTCGATGCTCGATAACATCAAAAATAAGACTGCTTTTACCACTACCCGATACCCCCGCAAAAGAAACAAGCTGCCCCAGTGGGATATTTACCGAAACATTTTTAAGGTTATGTGCATTTGCTTTTTTAACCTCAATAAATCTACTCGCATTTATCTTTTTATCGCCGGGTTTTGGGCTTTTTTCACGCAGGTACTTTGCAGTATTTGAAATTTTATTTTGAGAAAGCTCCAAAACCGTGCCACTTGCTATAATTTCGCCACCCAAGGAGCCTGCACCAATGCCAAAATCAATTACATAATCGCACTGTCTCACAAAGTCCATATCATGCTCTATCACGATAACCGTGTTGCCAAGGTCACGCAGTTTTTTTATTGCTTTTAGTAGTAGCAAGGTATCTCGTGCGTGCAGTCCTGTGGTCGGCTCATCCAAGATGTACAGCACCCCTGTAAGCCCGCTCTCTAAAATGCTTGTAAGGCGAATTCGCTGACTTTCACCACCCGAAAGGGTGCTAACCGGTCGGTCGATTGAGAGGTATTCCAGCCCGATTTTTACAATGCCATTTACACGCTTTAGAATATCGCCTATAACCACCGTGGCGATTTCTTTGGCCGATGGGGCTAAATTGTTTTTTGTCTTCTCAAGAAAATCAGCAAGCGCTGACATTGTAAACCCGCTCACTTCTATGATGGTTTTACCGCCGAGTTTTGCAGTGCGTCCGTCAAAACCAAGCCTTGTACCGCCACATTCATCACAAGGGGTGCTTGCTATGGCATTTGCAATGACAGGGTTTGCCACCTTTTTTGTGGCAGATTCCAGCGCCTTTTTATTTACAAAGGTGGCAAGCCCCTCAACATAACCATCCATAACACGTTTAGGTTTTTTAATGTTTGGAAAACGCCTCTTAAACTCCTCGCTGTCAACACCGTCAAGTAGCACCAACATCTCAAGCTCGTTATAATCTTTTACAGGCTTTGAAACATCAAAGGTAAAGCCGTAGTGCCTGCCACAGGCCTCAAATGTATTTGAGTAATGCTCCCAAAAAGTTTCGTTTCCCCAAATTTTAATAGCGCCCTCCTTTACGGTGAGGTTTGCATCAATGAGTTTTGATAAGTCAACCTCTTTTAGGGTGCCAATACCCTTACACTTTGGGCAAGCACCCTGGGTTTTGTTAAAAGAAAAGCTGGCCATACTAAGGTGTTGTAGCTTGCTTTTACAATGAGGGCATACAGTATCAGTAAAGTCAATTTCCTCATCTTCATCAAAATTCGGGGTAATTTCTTGGTTGCAGTGTGGGCAGGTTCTTGTTGCAAGCTTTGCATATAGTATGCGAAGGTAGGTCAGTATCTCGGTGTATGTCCCAACCGTGGAGCGTGGGTTTTTAGACAGCACCCTTTGCCCAACAGAAATAGACGGCGAAAGCCCAACAATACTGTCAACCTGCGGTTTGTTAAGCCCGTCTGTCACCATTCCCATGGACTCTAAATATTGACGCTGACATTCTTTTTGCAGTATGTCCATAGCAAAGCTGCTCTTGCCACTGCCCGAAACACCTGTTAAAGCAACAAGTTTATATTTTGGTATTTCCACCGAAATATTTTTAAGGTTGTTTTCTCTTGCGCCTGTTATTTTTATAAATTCGTTTTGCATTAGCCCTCCAACAGATAATCTGCCATAAAGTTTAGTATTTCCCTAAATACTGCCTTTTTATCCTCTGAAAAATGCTCATCAACCGCGTCCATAAGTGAGGCAGATTTTGCATCATTACTATTTTGAATTAAACTCTCAGCAAGCGATAAGTAGGTCACCCTTTTATCTTTGGTCGACCCCGTTTTTATAACCAAACCCTTATTTGCAAGTTCGTTTACCTTTTGGGTTGTTGCAGGACGAGAAAGGTTAAGCCTGTCGGCAAGCTCGCTTACAGTCATATTATGTTTGTGGTTTATTATAAATAGCTGCAATACATCGGAATATGGCAAAGTGCTACCAATTTCACTCTCACGAATACTTTTATAGCAGTCGATATCAACCGCACTCATAAACTTAAAATATGCTTCTCTCATACTACACCTCATCTCAAGTAGTTTCAATATTGAAATTATATCACAAGGAACACGGGCAGTCAAGGTGGTTTCAATTTTGAAACAATAAGCCACCCTTGTGCCAATTTTAACCCTGCGCGCCGTGGTGGTGGTGTTTTGCATGTTTATGCAAATTAGCACAGGCACAGCGCCGCCGCAACCAACAAAAACCACCCTATCCGGCAATGGGATAAGGGTGGTTTTTAGTGAGGCCTTTTTTCTAATTTGCGAGGTAGATTCGGCCCCGGAGTTGGTTTAGTTAGGTGGCAAAATTACTTTACAGCCGCCTTCTTTTTCTTTTGCATACCGTTTACCACCAAAATCAGTCCCACTGCCACAACCGAGCAGATGGCGGCAATTACAAATGCGGGGAACATCAGGCTTATGTCCTCGGCGGCGATGTTTTTATAATAACCTGCAATGTAGGAGGACACAATGGCGGCAAGACCGAATCCCACAAGCACCATACCGTAGTTTGTGGCCACATATTTGGGGCCAAACACCTCTGCGGTGAGGGTGGGGTAGTTGGAAAGCAGACCGCCGTAGAAAAACCCGATACAGCCGATAAGCACAAATACCCAGTTGCCCGATACCACGCCTACCAAAAGCGACATGATGCCGCTGCCCACCATTAGGATGACCAGTGTGGGCACACGACCCAACTTATCCGACACACTGCCCCAAAACAGGCGGCCAATGGCATTAAAGATGGAGATCATCAGCACACCGATGGTGGCGTTTTCCACAAGGCCGTGGCCAATGGCAATTGGCTTTGCAAAGCCAATCATCATAAGGCCGCCGGTGCAGGCCAGCATCATAGATGTGGTGATGAGGTAGAACTCAGGACGGCGCAAAACCTGTAGGGGTGAGGCGTCGGTGCTTTCTTGTGCGGCACCGGCTGCCGGTGTGGGCTGTGCCGGCATAAATAGGAAAATTGAACCGCCTGTGCAAATAACCAAAAAGATAATCGACATTATTCTAAAGGTCATGAGCTCGCCCACGCCTACGCCGCCAAAGTTTGTAATCAAGGTTTCAACAATGGGGGTAAACACAAGACCACCCATGCCAAGCGCCGCTACAACAAGGCCGGTAACAAATCCTTTTTTCTCGGGGAAAAGGCGCTGTACACATGCAATGGTGGTGGAGTAGGCAAAGCCCATGCCCAAACCGCCCAGCACACCGTAACCCACAAAGATCATCCATGTGGTTTGGGCGGTGGCCATGGAGGCCAAGAAGAAGCCTGCGGATAGAATAAATCCACCGATCATAACCACCCTGCGAATGGTGTATTTTCTTGTAAGAATGCCACCCAGCACGCTGCCGCCCGACAAAACCGAAAGCAGTAGCGAATACGCAAGGCTGGCGGTTGCGTTGTCGCCCTCAAACAGCGATGTTGCAATACCTGTTTGGAATACGCTCCAGATATAGGCCACGCCTAAACAGAGCTGGATTGCAATGGTGGCCACAAGGGCGGCCGTCTTGTTTTGAAACTTGCTTGCCATGATTAACTCTCCTTTTATTACATCTAATTTTAGGCCGTAAAAACAAAAAAACCTTACGGCCGTTATGCCGTAAGGTTTTGGATAGGCTTTACAACCTCTCACTCCTCATGGTTGGCACAACGCAAACAAACACTGCCTATAATAGCAATGCTTAGCAGTCGGCCAAATAGGTTGTTGCTGTGCTTGGTCATAGCGTTGTCCTCCAAGTGAGATTTTCATCATTCTACATAAATGTTGCGGATTTGTCAACATTTATTTTTGCCACAAATCCTGCATATGCCATATATTATGAAGGCCGCCCCCTCTAATGGCCGTTTTATTGGCAACATTAGATGTATTCAGCGATTTACCAAAGTAAAATTTGGGAGATTTCATAATGCTATAATCATGATTATTTGTGAATATTTATGCTCACTCCACCACAACAGCCGTGCCCGAGGCCGACACCATAAGCATACCATTGTTTGCGCCAAGCACCTCGTAATCCACGTCCACGGCCAGTACAGCATTGGCTCCTCGCTCCTGCGCGCGGTGGGAAAGTTCAGCCAGCGCCTGCTCACGGGCCTGCGAAAGCTCCTCCTCATACCCCCCACTGCGTCCACCAAATATGTTTGTAATGCTGGCGCCAATGTCCCTAAACATATCAATGCCTGTAATTACCTCTCCAAACACAATGCCTCTGTACTCCTGCACCTTCATTCCTTCAATGGTATTTGTCGTTGTTACAATCATAGTTTTCCTCCTGTGGGATAAAGTGGTTGCAAGCTGTGGGGTGCCTGTACACCAAGCCCCACCTACAACTTGGCGGTTTTGTGGTGTTTTGATGCAAAATGCAGAGCACCACCCGTAAATTATATCACGTTGGTGCTCTGCAAGTCTACGCAAAATATTACCTGTTACTCCTTGCTAAACTCCAGCTCTACATCGCCGGTGTTCAGGTTTATGTCAATTTCATTCTCGCCCTCACCTATAACCGTAGGGGTGCGGATTTCATCCCCATTTAGGCTAAAACTGCCCACGCCCACATCGGCCCTTAGGGTATAGGCGGCCATATCGCCTACGAGGTCTATATCCACATCTCCAATAGTGATGTCAATATCACCACTCATAACCACCGAATCTTTTATGTCAAAATCGCCTGTTGATTGATCGCAGGTAATTCGCTCAATGTGGCTGTCCTTGATGGCAACCAACCCCACACTGCTTGCTATGTCAAGCCAGCCGGCTTGTAGGTTTTTAATCTCCACATCACTGCTGGAACCAAGCAGGGTTATGTCATGTGCCGTCACATTATTTACATCAATATCGCCGTAGTTGCTAACAATCGATATCGATTCAACCGACAAATCCTCGACCTCTACAACCCCTGCCGAAACGTAAACATCCAGCGTATCAAGGGTTTTATCCTTTGGTATGGTTATATGAATTTTATCCTGCTCGTCCTGTAGGCCAATTATCAAACGTTCTATGTCAAAAAAGGTAAAGCGCAGTTTCCACTCTTCTTCCTTTACCACATGCAGGGTTTCATTGTCCACATAGGTGTGGGTCACGGGCGATGGATAGCTTATGCTAAACTCCTCACCACTGCTTATAACCAATTGGTCAATATAATCTGCATCAAGGTCTATTCTTGTTATATCCTCGGATATTGTCTGGGTAACAATTTCATTTTGTGGGTCACGCTCAAATTTCAGTCCATCGTTATCCAGTACAAGATAGGTACTGGCTCCGGCAAGCACACCGCCAATTGTCAGCACAATGCCAAGCACCAAAACACCCAAAAATATTAATCTTACGTTTTTATTATTCATGTTTTACACCCCTCTTTTAACAACACTAAGTATCAGTTTTCTTATCAGTTTGTATACAGCCTTTATTGCGGCATTGCACAGTATAAGTGTGAAGTAGCAAAGTGAAATAAACAAAAGGCTAAGCCCAATATACAGTATTCCCGTGGCGGGAGAAAAGGCCATGGCAGGTAAAACCCCTACCATAAGTGCCACAAATGTTGCAAAGAAGGAAAAAGGTATGGCATAAAATGCAATGGCCAGCGAGAACACCGTAACGGCAAAGGCAAACACCACACACAGGGCCGCAATGGCCAATGGGAAGGCTATTGGCGCCGACAACACCGCCAGTACTATTATTGAAACCGGGAACTTTTTCTCCTTTTCGCCAAACTCCAATAGCAGCTTTGCCGCAACCTGTTTTGGATGTGGCAGTTTTGATATAGCCTCCTGCTCGCTTTGGGCCTCGTCAAAATATTCGGTATAAAAAGCCATGGCACTCTCGTATTCCTCTGCGGGAAGCGCCTTAATTTTTCTGCTTAGTATGCTTAAATACTGCTCTCTATTCATGTGTTTCCTCCAATTAATATTGTATCTACCGTTTGTTTGTAATTTTCCCAGGCGGATTTGTAATACTCAAACTGGGTTTTGCCCGTGGGGGTTATAGTGTAGTATTTTCGGTTTCGGCCGTCATGCGCCTTGTCGTAGGTGGTCAAAAAACCCTCCTTTGAAAGCCGCCGCAAAACAGGATAAAGTGCCGTTTCGGAAATCTCAATCGTGTTGCCGATTTTTTGTGTTAGGTCGTAGCCGTAGGTGTCCCCTGCCGCCACAACCCCAAGTACACATGCATCAAGCAGTTTTGATGCAACGCTAAATTCCATATAAATCATCCTTCCTTGTTCCTTTGTCAATATTATTGCATGAATAATATTGATTGTCAAGCAGTAAATTAAAAAAATTGAGGATAATCCTAAACAGTGCTATAATGGGTTTGGTTAAAGTATGCATTTGGGAGGGAAATAGTTGAAGATAACAGCACTTGTGGAGAACACCACAAAGGGTGATTTTAAGACCACCCATGGCCTGTCGTTTTACATCACCACACAATCACACAAACTGCTTTTTGATGTGGGGCCGGATGACACATTGTTTGAAAACGCAAAAAATCAGGGTATAAATCTTGCCGAGGTTGACACCGTGATTATATCCCACGGGCATGGCGACCACGGTGGTGCACTGGGAAAATTTTTGGAGATCAACAGCAGTGCCAAGGTCTATATTCAGCGCACCGCATTTGATCCTCACTACATAAAGGTGTTGTTTGCCAAAAAGTCTATTGGCATAGATCCTGCCCTTATTACCCATCCTCAGGTGGTGGCCATAGATGGCAACTGCAAAATTGACCATGAACTGTTTTTGTTTACCCAACATGACAGCAGGCATTGCCACTCGGGCGCAAACGCCACCCTATTTTGCAAGGATGGTCCCGATAATTTTGAGCATGAGCAAAATCTAATAATTACCGAGCAGTCCACCGCACTTATAATGGGGTGTGGGCATCTGGGCGTGGTCAACATAATGGAGGTGGCTGGTCGGTATGCTCCCGATGTTTGTGTGGGTGGTTATCATCTTTTTAACCCTGCAACACAAAAAACCGTCCCCACAAAACTGCTTGATGAGATTGCCACCCGCCTTGTGCAGTACGACAAAACCCGTTTTTACACCTGCCACTGCACCGGTGCAAAGGCCTTTGCGCATCTTTCGGCCAGAATGCCAAACCTACACTACATAGCCTGTGGCGACGAAATAGAACTTTGATGAGAAAATGTTTACCATCCCCATGTAAAACGCCACCCCACAGCACAGGCTGTGGGGTGGCGTTAATGTTTGGTATATCAGGGGTAGTAGGGGTTTGGTTTTAGCAGGATGAGTATTAGATCCACAATAACCCCTATGCCGGCAATTCCGGCGGTGCATAGGTATATAACTCCAAAAAGTATCTTGCCCTCATAAAATTTATGTATTCCAAGTACGCCTAAAAAAAGGCATAAAAAGAAGGCTACCCATTTGTTTTTCGGCATAGTATTTCCTCTCTTTCGGTGTATTGGCAGTGCAGATTCGCCTGTATCAGCCTATCACACTATTCGACAGATTTCAAGTATGTCAAAATTAACAAATGGTGAATTTACAATAAATACACTGTAACCAACATGGTTTTTTTATCGCCATGCGGCCTTTTAAAAAGTCCACACGCCCCCAAATGCAGTAGGGCCTTGTTTACGTTATGATGGCATTTATAGCCAAGTGGTGAAGCGCGGCATGCATTTTTTATTATGCGCAACAAGTGGGTACTGCATGGGACAGTTTTTTTAAAAATTGCAAAAAAAGTCGTCGCAAACTAAGTGTAGTTTGCGACGAATGGTGACCCGTACGGGAATCGAACCCGTGTTACCGCCGTGAAAGGGCGGTGTCTTAACCGCTTGACCAACGGGCCGTACATAAGGGCAGGAACTTCTTCCATACCCTTATTGGTAGCGGTAGTCGGATTTGAACCAACGACAAACCGGGTATGAACCGGTTGCTCTAGCCAACTGAGCTATACCGCCAAATAGCACTGATGCCATATCAGCAACGGCATTCATTGTACCCCAAATTATACCTGCTTGTCAATACATTTTCGCACAAAAACCTAAAAAAACTATATTTTGTATAAAAGTCACCCCTATACAGCCTAAAATCGCCCCAAAAAGGGCTAATTTTACCCCCCATATGTCGTTTTGAGCAGTTCAAGGCTCTGCTGATCAAGCAAAAAAATGTTCTCAGGGGTTTGGTAAGCACCACTTATACCCAGTGCCTGCCCCGGACTTACAGAAAGTTGTGCCAAAAAAGCCGCCGCCTCTCGGCGCTGTTCGTAGTCAAGCTGGGTAAAATTTGTATTGCAGGCATTTACAGCCCGCAAAAATAAATCGTCAGCACTTGGGCCAATCATTACCGGGAGATGGGTGTTTATAACCTTGGCCATAACCTGTGCACCAATGTTGCAGCGCTGTGGTTCCCCATTTGGAAAGCTGGCCAAAAAAAACTCCAGCATCTTGGCGCCGTCCAGCTGTTGCAGCCCCTGCCCAATGGCCAACTGCGCCGTCGAGGTGTAAAGGTCGTAGGGCACCTCAAAATCCACACTACCAACACTATTTATAAGCTCGGCAAACTCTCCGGATTGTATCACCGCATACCGCTCGGCCGTTATGCCAAGTCCACTGCCCAGCGCCGACACCACCATTTCGCCCCCTCCCTCGCGGTATATTGCGCCGAGGCTGTCACTGCGGTGCTGACCCTCAATCCATGTGTCTTTGGGAAGCATTGCCACCGTTATGCTTCCTGTGTCGGGGAAAAAACCCACAAGCCCAAAACTCAAGCTTCCGCTGACCTGATCCTCGCCTATTACAAGCATGGTCATGCGGTCCTCGCTTTTTGGCAGATACGCCCCGTCACCAAAAGATGGCTCAATTTGTGATTGCGGCTCGTTTTGCGGAAGTGTGCCAAATGCCACCACCAAAAACATCAGCCCCACAATGAGAAATGTCACGGCAAAGGATAACACAAACAAGCGCCATCTCTGCCTGCGGCGAAGTCGTTTCTCCTCATCCATTTTCCCCTCCTACGGGCACAGTTTTGCAAACTTCATGCGCTCCCATAGGTTTAGTTTGGCTTAAAATACGAAATATAATCACAACTTCCTTGCCACTGCCCTGCATTTTGCAAAATGTATATCATGCGGCCGTGGGGATGTTGGGTGTTTAGGAATAAAGCGGCTATTTAAGGGAGAATTCACCTCAAATGCAACCACAAAGCCGTGACTTAGTTTTCTGCAAAAATCCTCCTAAGGTTTTACCTTTCCGAAACCGCAAACTTTTGCATTGTGCCCATGCCAAGCGGTGCCAGGCAGTGTAGCCGCAAAAAACTTCGCCCCCGGCCAAAGGCTCGGGGGCGTGCGTAAGTTTTGGGTCAAACTTTTTT
>CAYJGQ010000036.1:0-18786 GCA_964369885.1 uncultured Oscillospiraceae bacterium | reverse complement strand
ACCGCAAAATTCACCCCAAATGCTCCTGTAGCGCTGAGAATTTCGTTTCCTGCGGGAAACGACCAAAGGCTCCGCCTTTGGAAACCGCAATTTTTTGTAAAAAACCCCGTAAAACTTTTAATTTGGTACCACCTGTGTGTAGTGCCAGGCGGTAGGCGTAGGGGTGGGGCCCAGGCCGTCGCCACCGTAGGTGGTGCGCCCTCTGCGGTTTTTGCAGAGGGCGGTTACCCGCCGAGCGTGCGAGGCGATATGGTAACACGGCCGTAGCCACGCCACCGCCGAAGATGTGCCTGTGATAAGTGTAGGCGCAAAAAACTTCGCCCCCGGCCAAAGGCTCGGGGGCGTGCAAAGTTTTGGGTCAAACTTTTTTCAAAAAGTTTGTGGGGTGTGGGGCAAAGCCCCACGGTCTGTGGCAGGGGTGTGGGGACAGCGTCCCCACGGTCTTGGTAGGTTAGTTGTCGCCCTGTGCCTGGGCAAGTGCTATTTCCTTTTCAACCAGAGGAAGGATGGTCTGGAGATCGCCAACAATGCCGAGGTCGGCCACACCAAAGATAGGTGCCGAGGGATCCTTATTAATGGCAATGATAAGCTCCGAATCCTCCATACCGGCCAGATGCTGGATCTGACCCGAGATACCACAGGCCAGGTACAGATCGGGGCGAACGGTCGAACCGGTCTGTCCAACCTGACGATCGGCCTCGGCCCAGCCCATATCAACACAGGCACGCGAAGAGGATATAGTACCACCAAGCTGATCTGCCACGCTCTCAAGCTGTGCAAAGTTCTCGGATGAACCAAGACCACGGCCACCCGAAACCAGTACATTTGCATCCTGAATGTTCATGCGCTGGGGCTTGTTGGGGATGATCTCAAGGATTTCAACATTCTTGCAGCTGGCAGGGATGTCAACCGAGAAGTTTTCAATCTCGCCCTTAGCCGAGTTGTCGGGCTGGAGCTTTTGCATAACGCCGGGACGGATTGTAGCCATCTGGGGGCGATGCTTAGGACAAATAATAGTAGCCATGATGTTGCCACCAAAAGCGGGGCGGGTCATGAGCAGGTTATTGGTCTCGGTGTCGATGTCAAGGCTTGTGCAGTCGGCGGTAAGACCGGTCTGCATTCTGGCCGAAACACGAGGCCCAAGGTCACGGCCAATGGCCGTTGCACCCATTAGAAGTATGTCGGGTTTATAGTTTTCAAGCACCTTTGCAAGTGCATAAACGTAGGGCTCGGTCATATAAACCTCAAGCATGGGGTTCTCCACCGAAATAACACGGTCTGCGCCGTAGCGCACAAGGCGCTCGTTCATGGCCTTGTTATCATGTCCAAGAATAACTGCGGTGAGCTGTGTGTCCAAATCCTTGGCAATACCCTTGCCACGGCCAAGCAGTTCAAGCGATACATTGGTTATCTTATTATCCACCTGCTGTACAAACACAAATACGCCCTTGTACTGACTGATATTCATTATATTCACCACTTTCCCTTATTACAGAATGAATTTTTCCTGAAGTTTTTCTACGATGAGCTTTGCAGCCTCCTGAGGGCTTTCGGGGGTTACCTGTGTACCGGCCGCCTTGGGCGACTTTGTAAAGGACTTATACACATTGGTGGGCGAGCCCTTTAGTCCAACCTTCTCAAGATCAATCTCAAAATCGTCGGTGGTCATGATCTTGGTTGCAAGGCCGTCCTCACGGTAGGCATCAAAAATGCGACCGGGGGTCATGTAACGGGGGGTGTTAAGCTCGGACAGCGCAGTGATAAGGCAGGGGGTCTTGCACTTGATGACATGGTAACGATCCTCATACTTACGCTTTACAATAACGCTGTCGCCTTCGAGTTTGATCTCCTCGGCGTAGCTGATGTTTGGCCAGGATAGATGCTCTGCAATCTGGGGGCCTACCTGTGCGGTATCGCCATCAATGGCCTGACGACCTGTGATAACCAAATCCACATCAAGCTTGCGCAGTGCGGCGGCCAAAACGCTTGAGGTTGCAAGGGTATCGGAACCTGCAACGGCGCGGTCGGTGATGAGAATGGCCTCATCTGCGCCCATGGCCACAGCCTCTTTAAGGGCCAAATCTGCCTGGGGCAGACCCATGGTCATTACGGTAACCTTTGCACCATACTGCTCCTTTAGGCACAAAGCGGCCTCAAGACCTGCCTTGTCGTCGGGATTGATGATGCTGGGAATTCCTTCACGAATCAGTGTACCTTTTACCGGATCGAGCTTTACCTCGGTGGTGTCTGGCACCTGTTTTATACAAACAACTATATTCACTGTTGGTTTCCTCCTTTGAATGTCCGACTCACTTGAGCAGTTGGCCGGCGATGACCATCTTCATAACTTCACTTGTACCCTCGTAAATCTCGGTGATCTTGGCGTCACGCATCATGCGCTCCACAGGATACTCACGCATGTAGCCGTAGCCACCCATCATCTGCACGGCTCTGTTGGTAACATAAGATGCCGTCTCGGAGGCAAAAAGCTTTGCCATTGCAGCCTTGGTCGAGATAGGTTCGCCCTTATCATAAGCCACGGCGGCGCTGTATGTCATAAGACGAGCGGCCTGTACGCGGGTTTCAAGGTCGGCCAGGGTAAACTGTGTGTTTTGCAGCTTGCTAAGGGGTTTGCCAAACTGCTTGCGCTCCTTAACGTAGGCGGTAACATTATCAAGTGCGCCCTGTGCAAGGCCAAGTGCCTGACCGGCAATGCCTATACGTCCGCCGTCCAGTGCCTTCATGGCTATGCCAAATCCCTTGCCCTCTTTGCCCAGTAGGTTTTCTTTGGGGATTTTTACGTTGTCAAAAATAAGTTCACAGGCGGTCGAGGCTCTAATACCCATCTTAAGCTCGGGCTTGCCAACCTTAAATCCGGGGGTGTCCTTCTCTACAATAAATGCCGAGATACCACGGGTGCCCTGGCTCTTATCGGTCATGGCAAAGATGGTGTAAACATCTGCCCAACCCGAGTTTGTGATGAAAATTTTACTGCCGTTTAGGATGTAGTGGTCACCCTCAAGCACGGCACGGGTCTGCTGGCTGGCGGCGTCGGTGCCGGCCGAGGGCTCGGTAAGACCAAAGGCGCCAAGGTATCTGCCGTCAAGTAGGGGGCGCAGGTACTTTTCCTTTTGTGCCGGGGTGGCAACGCTGTTTAGCACGCCACAACAAAGCGAGGTATGTACCGAGGTGATGATGGCGGTCGAACCGCACACACGACCAAGTTGCTCCATTAGCAGTACATAGGTAAGCTCGTCGCAACCCTGTCCGCCGTACTCCTTGGAAAAGGGCAGGCCCAAAAATCCAAGCTTCTTTAGCTTCTCAACCGTCTCGACAGGAAAACGCTCGTTCTCGTCGATCTCGTGGGCTATGGGAGCCACCTCGCGGTCGGCGAAGTCACGAAACAAAGTCTGTGCCAAGCTGTGTTCTTTGCTCAGTGTAAAATTCATGTCTTTCACTCCTTCTATGGATTACACCCGGTAATTCCGGGATACATCATACAATTTTTTTACTCGGGCATGTACATTGTAGCCTTGCCGGTTATAACATCGGTGCCATCCTGATTTGTGCAGATGGTGGACAAAACCACACGTTTTTTCTCGGGTATAACCTCAATAACTTCAATTTTGGTGTCGATGGTGTCGCCAAAGCGCACCGGAGCGGTAAAGCGCAGTTCCTGCCCCATGTAGATGCAACCCGGGCCGGGCAGCTGCATACCAAGCACTGCTGTGATGTAGCTTGCTGTGAACATGCCATGAGCAATTCGGCTGCCAAACTGAGTGGACTCGGCATAAACCTTGTCGATGTGTACAGGATTTTGGTCGCCTGAAATGCCTGCGTATAGGTAGACATCTCCCTCGGTCACGGTCTTGCGCATGTTGGCCTTATCGCCAACCTTGATCTCGCTTAACTTCATGATTACAACGCTCCCTTTTTTGCTGATTTTTTGCTTACAGGCGAAATTGTATCACAGAATTAAATAGAATTCAATATATTTTTAGAAAAAAATTAGAATTCTACCTAATTTGGTAAAAATGTATGATTTTTACTTGACATTATCTCAAAAATGCCTATTATGTATTTAACAAGACTTATTAAGGGAGGCTCCCAAGTTGCTAAAAAAGCGCAGGAATATCGGTGCAAAAATCCATAAACTTTCCCACCTAATGGTACAGCTAAAAAACAGGCGTGTTGAGCATTTGGGGCTAACCCAGCAACAGGCCAATGTTATAAATTATCTTTACAACCATCCTGAGGAAGACATCTACCAAAAGGATATTGCCGAGCATTTGTCCCTTAAAAACTCATCGGTGACCAGCCTTATTGCAAACCTTGAGAAAAACGGCTTTCTTTCCAAGGTGCCCGACCCCACCGATGCACGTCACAAAAAAATTGTGCTTACCAGTAAGGCCTGCAAGGAACACCTTGTATGTCTTGACTTTGTGCACGGTATTGAGGACAACATGCTCCTTGGCTTTTCCTCTGAGGAGCTTGAGCAGTTTGATGATTTACTGCGCAGAGCAATTGGCAACATTGCGGTTAAGGCATAATACAGGTTGGCCACTAAACCATAATTATGGCAGCCACACCACGCCCAAAGATGTGTTTTTTAATGTTAAAATACGCAAAAGACTTCGCCCAAGGCCGCAGGCCTTGGGCGTTTATACGTTTTGTTCAAACTTTTTCAAAAGTTTGTAGGGTGCGGGGCAAGGCCCCACGGTCTTGACCTTTCGCGTAAGCGGTAGGGGCAAAGCCCCACGGTCTTGGCACAAGCAAAAACACAGGGTAACTACCCCGGTAATGTTCCGTGGGTGGTTACCCTGTGTTAATCTGTGCAATAATCAGTCGATTTCAACGGCGATTTTTTGGCCATTGCGGCTTGCGCAGGCCCGCACCACGGTGCGGATGGCCTTGGCAATTCTGCCCTGCTTGCCTATAACTCGACCCATATCATCGGGTGCCACATGGAGGTGGTACACAATGGTGCCTTCTTCGTTGGGCTCAGAATCCGCAGTTACATTAACTGCATCTTTATCATCAACAAGCCCTCTTGCGATTGCAACAATAAGTTGTTCCATTCCATCTCCAATCCGCCGCGCGCAAAATCCGCACACAGCTCTAAATCGTCCCAAAAGCCCGATCATCCATTTGGATGCTCAGGCTTGTAGGGTGCTTTTCTTAGAGGATGCCCTCTTTTTTAAGGATAACCTTAACGGTATCAGTGGGCTGTGCGCCTGTGGCGATCCACTTCTTTACCTTTTCTGCGTCTACTGTTACTGCGCTGGGATCACGAGTGGGATCGTAGGTACCAACCTCCTCGATGAATCTTCCGTCACGGGGATAGCGGGAATCAGCCACCACGATACGGTAGAAAGGGGCTTTCTTTGCGCCTATACGACGTAGTCTTATTTTAACGGCCATGCTGTCACCTCCTATACTTTTTTCTTTTATTTATTCACGGCCAAGGCCTATGAAATCACATTAAAACGGCATACCCGGCATTCCGCCAAATGGCATTTTGCGCCCACGTTTGCCCATTTTGCCAAACTGCTTCATCATCTTTTGCATCTGCTCAAGTTGGCGCAGTTGACGGTTTACATCCTCCACCTTTGTGCCACTGCCTGCGGCGATTCGGCGCTTACGGGCAGGGTTTATAAGCGAGGGTTTCTCACGCTCGGCCGGGGTCATGGAAAAGATAATCGCCTCGGTAAGTTTAAGCTGACGCTCCCCTTCTTCGGCCTCATCGTCCCCAATTTTGCCCGCTACACCGGGTAGCATTCCCAGTACCGATGACAACGGCCCCATCTTTCGCAGTTGTTGCATCTGCTCAAGCAGGTCGTTAAAGTCCATGCGGTTGCTTTTCATCTTTTGGGCCATCTCAAGGGCAGATTTTTCGTCAAAATCCGCCTGAACCTTGTCTATAAGGGTAAGTACGTCACCCATTCCAAGTATTCGGGAGGCCATGCGGTCGGGGTGGAAGGGTTCAAGATCTTCTATCTTCTCCCCCATGCCCGCAAACTTTATGGGCTTGCCTGTGACTGCTCGCACCGAAAGTGCCGCACCGCCACGGGTGTCGCCGTCGAGTTTTGTAAGTATAACGCCGTCAATACCCAGCGCCTGGTCAAAGCTTCCTGCCACATTTACGGCATCCTGACCTGTCATAGCGTCAACCACCAGAAGTATTTCGTGGGGGTGTAGCTTGTCCTTGAGTCCGCAAAGCTCTTGCATCAAAACCTCGTCAACATGCAGTCGGCCGGCGGTATCAAGTATCATTATGTCGTTGCCGTGGTCGCGTGCATGTGCAAGCGCCGCATTTGCAATGGTCAGTGGATCTATTTGCCCCATCTCAAACACAGGAACACCGGCCTTGCCTCCCACCACCTTGAGCTGATCAATGGCGGCCGGGCGGTAGATATCACAGGCCACCAGCAGAGGGCGCTTGCCCTGATCCTTAAAATGCTTGGCCAGTTTGCCCGAATGGGTGGTCTTACCCGAGCCCTGAAGTCCACACATCATTATGATGGTGGGTATCTTTGAGGAAATGTTTATACGAGAGTTTACCCCGCCCATTAGGCTTGTCATTTCATCATTAACTATCTTTATAACCTGCTGTGCCGGTGTAAGGCTTTCCATTACCTCGGCGCCAATGGATTTCTCGCCAACCGAGGCCACAAAATCCTTGGCTACCTTGTAGTTTACGTCGGCCTCAAGCAGTGCCATTCGCACCTCTCGCATAGCCTCTTTTACATCCGATTCGCTGAGCTTTCCTCGGCCTTTCAGGCGCTTAAAAACGCCATTTAGCTTTTGTGAAAGTCCTTCAAATGCCACTAAAAACTCCCCTTTATTTAGAGCAGAAAATTATCAATCATTTAGCGTTTTTGCAATCTCCCAAATTTCGCTTGCGCAGGTGTCAATCTCGGTGTGAGCACCCATTTTGGCGTTGCTTTGACGTATGCTCGCCACAAGCTCGCCAATACGCTCCAGCCCTTTATTTATATCCTTAAACCGCCGCGAAAGCCCAAGGCGCTCCTCATACTCAAGGAGTTGCCCCTCGGCGCGCTTTATGCTATCTCTAACCCCTTGGCGTGATATGCCGCTGTGCAGGGCTATTTCGGCCAGCGAAAGATCCTGGTTGTAGTAAAGCTCTACTACCTCTCGTTGCTTTTCGGTTAGCATTTCGCCGTAAAAGTCCAGCAGCACCGAAATGTTTAGATTCTTAGGAATACTCTCACCCCCTGTATGGTGTAAAGTATTGTACTTCACATTTGTTCTTTTGATATTATACATAAGTAACGGGGGTGTGTCAAGGCTTTTTACTTGTCGAATGTTATATTTTTTTACCGACCTTTGTTACCCTGCACAAAATCCCCCACCAATCCACCAAATAAATTCTACTAAAAAAGTATACTTATTTTTGCTTTATCACTGTTTTTTTCTTACAAATTGTGTTAAACTACTTTCATTGGGATAATTGATATCCAATTTAATTCTATTATCAAATTTAAAAACGGAAAATATCTTACTGAGGTGATAGTTATGAACAAGGTATGCGATAATATTTACAGTGTTGGAGCGATAGATAGTGATGTGCGCATCTTCCACGGCTATGAAGCCCCCATTGGCACAACCTACAATGCCTACTTGGTGGTGGACGAAAAAATCACACTGATAGACTTTGTAAAAAACAAGTTTTCAAAAGATCTTCTTGATAACATAAAGGAGGTTATTGGGGAGCGCGAGGTGGATTATATTATTGCCAACCACGCCGAACCCGACCACAGCGGTGCACTGCCCGAGGTTTTAAGCGCCTACCCCAATGCCAAAATTTACGGCACGGCCAACTGCCAAAAGGAGCTGGCCATATACTACCCACAAAGTAGGTGGGAGGGCGTAACTGTTAAAAACGGGGACAGCTTGTGCACCGGCCAATACAATTTTCAGTTTATCCCCATGCCCATGGTGCATTGGCCCGACAGCATGGCCACCTACCTCACCGAGGAAAAAATCCTCTTTTCAAATGACGCCCTTGGTCAGCACATTGGCACAGGCGTGACATATGACACCGAGCTTTCCACCGAGGATTTGCTGGACAGAATGGCCGACTACTATGCAAATATAGTCCTACCCTTTGGCCTGCAGGTGGAAAAACTTTTGGGAGCACTGGGCGGACTGGATATCCAAACCGCCTGCCCCTCCCACGGTGTAATACTGCGAGAGAGCCTACCCAAGGTGCTGGAAAAATATGTGCAGTGGAGCAAGAACACCGTACAGGAGGACAAGGTGGTGGTGGTTTACGACACCATGTGGGGCACCACCCACAAAATGGCACTGCGCCTTGAGCAGGAGTATAGCCAAAAGGGTATGCAGGTAGAGCTTATCTGCCTTTCCGAAAAGCATTATTCCCACGCCATGGCAAGACTAATTGAGGCAAAGTATATTTTTGTGGGTTCCCCTACCCTTAATAATCAGATGATGCCCACTGTGTCGGCCTTTTTAACCTACATGAAGGGGCTAAAACCCAAAAACCGCATCGGTATGGCCTTTGGCTCCTATGGTTGGAGCGGTGAATCCATCAAACATGTGGATGAAATTCTTGCCTCCTGTGGTTTTGAAATGCTTGAGCCACAGAAGGTTATGTGGAATGTTTAGGGCCTGATGTCCAACCTTATATCAAATAAAAAAGCAAGGAGTAGTGATTACTACTCCTTGCTTTTTATTTCTGTACAGATGTTATGCATCTGCATTTTTTGCCTTCCAAATTGTGTTTTTGGCATAAAACACCGCAACCATAAAGGTAAACACCGAGGAGGCCGAGGCCACAACAAACACCCCATTTACACCAAACATAGGGGTGAGCACAACAAGCCCCACCGCCGGAAATACTATCGAGCGAAACACCATGAGTATCAGCGACTCTTTGGGTTTGTCAAAGGCGGTTAAAAAGGAGCTTGTCACCATGTTAAACCAGTTGAACACATATGCCGGGGCCGCAAGATATATCGCCATTTTTGTCATCTGAATAAGCTCGGTTTCCTCGGGTAATATAAACACCCCTACAAGCTGCCGTGGGAAGATTACCATACCTGCAAAAAACACAAGCGACACCAACAGCATAACAAAACAGCTTATCTTAAAAAACTCTATGGCTCTATCGATGCGTTTGGCGCCTATATTGTAACTCACAGGGCTTTGTACCGAATCCACAATGCCATACATTATGGACATGGCCAGCGATTCGATGTAAATCAAAACGCCGTAGGCCGCCACAGCCATACTTCCGCCTATGTGTAGGAGTATTGCGTTTACTGCGGCCGCCAAAACCGAAATGGAAACATTGTTAAAAAACTCCGAACTTCCGTTGTAGCATATTGCGCCAAATTCTTTTAGGGTTATTTTGGGTTTGGTGAAGTAGAGTGCCAAACGTCTGCCCCTAAACTGATACAGCGAAAGCGAAAGCCCCACAGCCACACTGAGAACAGTGGCCAGAGCGGCACTGCCAATACCAAGCCCCAACACCGCCAAAAACACAAAATCCAGCGCTATGTTTAGCAGTGATACAAATATACTCGTTTTCATGCAAAAATTGGCTTTACCACAGCCACGCAGGTAGTTGTCTATGGCAAACATGGGTATATAAAACGGCGCACCCATAAAAAGCACCTGGGCATAGTCGCTGGCAAGCTGGGCAAGCAGTTTATCCTCCACCAGCAAAAATACAATGGGGCGCACCGCAAAAAATCCGATGACCGAAAACACCACACCGAGTATAAATATCACCACCATGCAGGAGGAAAAAAGACGGCTGGCCTTTTGGTAGTCCTTTTGCCCAAGCGCTATTGACACCCTAACCGAGGACCCGGACGCCACCATGTCTGACAGGGCAAAGCATATCATCACAATTGGCATAACAAGGTTTACGGCGGCCAGCGCCTGACTACCCACATACCGCCCCACAAACATGCCGTCCGCCATTATATAAAGGCTGGAAAACAGCATGCTCATAAGACTTGGCACTGCCATTCTTAAAAATATCCGTTTGACCGGTTGTGTCTCAAAATCTTTTTGGGTCATCATGTGCTCCCTTGTGTTACTTCAGCAGTTTGCTAAGATATTTACCTGTGTGGGATTTTGTGCATTTGGCCACCTGCTCCGGTGTGCCGCACACCACCACATCACCACCCTTGTCGCCCCCTTCGGGGCCAAGGTCAATGATATGATCGGCCGTCTTTATTACATCAAGGTTGTGCTCAATTACAATTACGGTATTGCCGGTGTCTACAAGGGTTTGAAGCACATCAATCAGTCGGTGAACATCGGCGGCGTGCAGGCCTGTGGTGGGTTCGTCGAGTATATACACCGTGCGACCTGTCGGGCGCTTGGATAGCTCGGTGGCCAGCTTTACGCGCTGCGCCTCTCCCCCCGAAAGGGTGGTGGCAGGCTGACCTATTTTTACATAACCAAGCCCCACATCATGTATGGTCTGCAAACGACGTTTTATCTTGGGGTGGTTTTCAAAGAAGGTAAGCCCCTCTTCAATGGTCATCTCAAGCACGTCGTGTATGCTCTTGCCCTTGTAGCGCACCTCAAGTGTTTCGCGGTTGTATCTCTTGCCCTTACAAACCTCACAGGGCACGAATATATCGGGTAGAAAATGCATCTCAATACAAAGAATGCCGTCACCCTCACAGGCCTCACAGCGGCCACCCTTTACATTAAAGGAAAAACGACCGGCGGCGTAGCCCCGCATTTTTGCATCGGCTGTTTGGGCGTACAGATTGCGTATGTCGGTAAACACACCTGTGTAGGTGGCCGGGTTGGAGCGTGGTGTGCGCCCTATGGGGGACTGGTCGATGTCTATTACCTTATCAAGCTCCCACATGCCATCCACACCGGCGCATTTGCCGGGACGGTTTTTTGAGCCTGTAAGCTCGGCGGCCAGTGTCTTGTACAGCACCTCATTGACAAGGGAGGATTTACCCGAGCCCGACACCCCCGTGACGGCCGTAAATGTCCCCAGTGGGAACTGCACATCTATATCTTTAAGATTGTTTTGGCCCGCGCCCTTTACGGTTAAAAACTTACCGTTGCCACTGCGGCGCTTTGCGGGCACCTCTACACACTTCTTACCGCTTAGATATTGCCCTGTAACCGAGTTGTTGCAGGCCATTATGGTCTTTACATCGCCGGTGCAAACCACCTGTCCACCGTGCACCCCTGCCCCCGGGCCAATGTCGACTATAAAATCGCTGGCATGCATGGTGTCCTCGTCGTGCTCCACCACAATTACGGTGTTTCCCAAATCACGCAGATGTTTTAGGGTCTCAATCAGGCGGTCGTTATCACGCTGATGCAGACCAATACTGGGCTCATCGAGTATATACACCACCCCCATCAGGGAGGAGCCTATCTGGGTTGCCAGACGTATGCGCTGACTCTCGCCGCCCGACAGTGTCCCTGCCGCCCTGGAAAGGGTTAGATATTCAAGCCCCACGTTTTGCAAAAATCCAAGGCGTTCACGCAGCTCCTTTAGGATTTGTGCGGCTATTTTTTGCTCCTTTTCGCTCAGGTTTAGGTGGTTGAAAAAATCAAGTATCCTCTCGACCGAGCGATTGCAAAGTTGGGTGATATTTATATCCCCCACCGTTACCCCAAGCGAGGTGGGGCGCAGGCGATCGCCATGGCAGTCGGGGCATTCTACGGCGCTCATGTAGGCCGTTAGCTCCTCACGCATCCAGTTACTGCTGGTTTCCCTAAAGCGGCGCTCAAGGTTGTTTGCCACGCCCTCAAACTCGGTGTTATAAGACCCGGAAAAACTGGCCGAGTCCCTTTGCACTATAAGTTTTTCCCCCTTGGTGCCGTACATTATGATGTCAATAACCTCGGGAGGCAGCTCCTTTACCGGCACATCGAGTGAAAACTTATACTTCTCGGACAATGCTTCGTAGTACATCTGGGCTATGCCACCATCGGCGTAGTACCAACCGCTGGCACGAATGGCCCCCTCACGGATGGTAAGCTTTTTGTTGGGCAGTATCATATTGGGGTCGACCTTCAAAAATGTGCCAAGGCCTGTACATTTTTCGCATGCGCCAAAGGGGTTATTAAAGGAAAACATGCGTGGGGTAAGCTCCTCCACGCTTATGTCGTGGTCGGGGCAGGCATAGCTTTGGGAGAAAAGCATCTCCTCACCGTCAATTACATCTACAAGGGCAAGACTGCCGGTGAGATGAAGCGCCGTTTCAAGCGAATCGGCCAGACGGGAGCGTATCTCCTCCTTAACCACCAATCTATCCACCACTATATCTATTGTGTGTTTTTGGTTTTTATTAAGCTTTATTTCCTCGGTCAGCTCGTATATGCTTCCATCCACACGGGCACGCACAAAACCCGAACGTCGAGCTGAGTCAAACTCCTTTTGGTGCTCACCCTTGCGCTGGCGCACCACCGGCGCCATTATTTGTATGCGGCTGCCCTCGGGCAGGGCCAACACCTTGTCCACCATTTGATCTACCGTCTGCTGGGTTATCTCCATGCCGCATATTGGGCAGTGGGGAATACCTATTCTGGCGTATAACAGGCGCAGGTAGTCGTATATTTCGGTGACGGTGCCCACGGTGGAGCGTGGGTTTTTCGAGGTGGTTTTTTGGTCTATCGACACGGCCGGCGAAAGCCCCTGTATGTCATCCACATCGGGTTTTTCCATCTGGCCTAAAAACTGGCGCGCATAGGAGGACAGGCTCTCCATGTAGCGGCGCTGTCCGTCGGCATAGATGGTGTCAAAGGCAAGCGAGGTCTTGCCCGACCCCGACAGCCCCGTAAACACCACAAGTTTATCTCTTGGTATTTCAAGGTCTATATTCTTTAGGTTGTTCTCTCGTGCTCCCTTTATTACTATACTGTTTCTTGCCAAGGTTATTTCCTCCGTATTTTTTAACTGTGTTGGCCATCTTTTAGGTGGTTATTTGCTATATCTTCAAGCCGTGATATCTGCTTTTTTTGTCTTATTATACGCATTTTTGTTGTGGTGATATTAAACATACCGCACAGGCGGTCGGCGGTTTGACTCTCCGAGTTTACAAAGGCTGTAAATATCTTTTTTATCCCTACTGCACACACCACCACACCCGCTGCAAACAGCCCATTAAACACACCTGCAATCATCATAAACACCTCTACATGCAGGGTCTTGTTTGCAAAAATCATGACCATCATAAGCAGTAGGCCAATGGGTAGCATCACCGCCCCCACCATAGCATCATCACGCTTTTTTTGTCGTTTTGCCATAAGGTGCTCAAGCTCATTATTGGCCTGTTCCAAATAAACATTTATCCGCTCGGGTGTAAGTGTGGCGCTTGCAAGGTCGCCAAGCTCGCTGTATGATATTTCCTGTGTGGGCAGACGGCGCACAAGTCCTGATGTTCCGCCGCATCTCCAAAATATAATCAGGCCTCCAACAACAAGAAACATGCCCAAAATAATCATATTCTTGTTGCCATCAAGGTCGGTCTGGATTATCGCAAGGTCTGATATAACCAGGCGCTCAATCTCGCTTTGGTCGGATATTCCCCGCGCACCCACAAACCATGAATCAATAAAATTACTGCTCATGGGGGGCAAAATTCTCCCCTCAATATAAACCGCCTCGCCCACACCATCAACAAAGCCTTCAAGAGCCCCAAGGGTGTTTGGGTCACTGATATACATCGTAATATATCGCTCGTCGGCGATTTTTATGGTGTATATGTCGTAAACCGCAGGGAGCCGCATCACCACGCCCTGCACGGCAAAGTCGCCCATTACAATCTCATCAATATACCCACTTACATAATCCCCCTGCCTAATATTGTTTGTGTGCAGGGTCTGAAGTGGGTGGGCAGAGGCTATGCCCACCTGCCTGTAAATGCCCATAATGGACATAACAGCCCCCACTATACAGAACAAAAAGCATATAATATAGCCCCATGTAAGATTTATATTTGTCTTCATGGCCTGCTCCTTTGTAGTGGCGGCTTTGGGTGAAAACTAAGCTGAAAATTCTTGCTTATTTGGGTACATTTGGGCTTTTGTTGCCGCCCTCTGCCTTTAGTTTTTGTATCTTATCACGCAGGTATGCGGCGTGCTCAAACTCAAGGATTTTTGCGGCATTTTTCATCTCGGCTGTCAGCTTTGCTATTAGCTCCTCACGTTCACGATGGGACATGCTCTTTCCTGCCACCTTCTTCTCAACGCTCTTGCTTGAGGAAATTTCCAGCACATCACGCACGCCTTTTTTGATGGTGGTAGGGGTGATGCCGTGTTTCTCATTGTACTCCTGCTGTATTCCGCGGCGGCGCAGGGTTTCGGTCATGGCCCGCTCCATGGAAGGGGTTACATTGTCGGCATACATTATCACCCTGCCCTGTGAGTTTCGTGCCGCACGACCTATTGTCTGTATCAGGGAGGTTTCGGAGCGCAAAAAGCCCTCCTTATCGGCATCCAGAATGGCCACCAGCGATACCTCGGGTATATCAAGCCCCTCACGCAGTAGGTTTATACCCACAAGCACATCAAACTCGCCTGTGCGCAGGTCACGTATTATCTCCATGCGCTCGATGGTGTCAACACCATGATGCATATACCTCACCTTTATTTCCATGCGTTCAAGATAGGCGGTAAGGTCCTCGGCCATCTTCTTGGTAAGGGTGGTTATGAGCACCCTCTCCCCTTTTTCCACACGCTGGTTTATCTCGCCCAGCAGATCATCTATCTGCCCCTCAACAGGGCGCACATCTATCTCGGGGTCAAGAAGTCCTGTGGGGCGTATGACCTGCTCCACCAGGGCCGAGCTGTGGCTTTTTTCAAATTCGCCCGGGGTGGCGCTTACATATACAATCTGATTTAGTTTGCCAAAAAATTCATCGAAGTTTAGCGGACGGTTGTCCAGTGCCGAGGGCAGGCGAAAGCCAAAGTTTATCAGGTTTTCCTTGCGTGAGCGGTCGCCGCCGTACATGCCACGCACCTGCGGCAGCATAACATGCGACTCGTCAACAAACAAAAGAAAGTCCTCGGGGAAGTAGTCCAGCAGGGTGAAGGGCACACTGCCGGGAGGGCGACCCGCCAGCACACGGGAATAATTCTCTATGCCGCTGCAAAAGCCCACCTCGCGCAGCATTTCCATGTCGTAATTAACACGCTCGGCAATGCGCTGGGCCTCAATTAGTTTGCCCTGCGCACGAAACTCCTCAACCCTCTCATCGCACTCGTTTTTGATGTTTTCCATGGCTCCTATTAGCTTATCCTGCGACACAACGTAGTGGGAGGCAGGATATATGGCAACATGGGACACCACGTTTTTAACCTCACCCGTCAAGGTGTTTATCTCGCTTATACGGTCAATTTCATCGCCAAAAAATTCTATGCGCACCGCCGTGTCACCCGAGTATACGGGAAATATCTCAACCACATCCCCACGGATGCGAAACTTGTTGCGCACAAAATTTATATCGTTGCGCTCATACTGAAGCTCTACAAGCTTTTTTACAAGCTCATCACGGCTTTTTTCCATGCCTGTGCGCATCGATATTACCATGTCACGGTAATCTATGGGGTCACCAAGGCTGTATATACAGGATACACTGGCCACAATTATAACGTCTCGTCGCTCGGACAGCGACGAGGTGGCCGAATGGCGCAGTTTTTCTATCTCCTGATTTATTGAGCTGTCCTTCTCAATATAGGTGTCGGTGTGGGCAATGTAGGCCTCGGGCTGGTAGTAATCGTAGTAGGACACAAAGTATTCCACGGCGTTGTCGGGGAAAAACTCCTTAAACTCGCTACAAAGCTGTGCGGCCAGTGTTTTGTTGTGGGCCAGTACAAGGGTGGGTTTATTTACATTGGCTATTATATTGGCCATGGTGAAGGTCTTACCCGAGCCTGTAACACCCATCAGGGTCTGTTCCCTGTGTCCTGCAAGCACCCCCTGTGATAGAGCCTCTATGGCCTGCGGCTGATCTCCTGTCGGCTTAAAGTCGGCTTTTACTACAAATTTATCCATAGCCATCCCTCCTGTGTGGGGCGCATAAACGAGCCTTATTTTTGGCTCAGAACAAAATAAAAACAAAAACAAACATTCGTTCTATTTTACGACAAAACAGGGTGATTTGTCAAGTATATAGGCCGACTGCGCAAAAAGACCTCGGGGTAAATCTCCGAGGTCTTTTTGCTATTTTGGGGTGGATAAAATCCACCGCTGTTTAAGTGTTGGTTGCATTTTAGAGTGCCTGCTGTACAGCACTTAGCATCTTGTCCTTATCACAAACCTGAGTAAAGCGCACAGCCTTGCCCTCAAGCTCCTTTAGGGGGGAGGGCATTGCCACCGAGGTATGCCCCTCCATGGCCTTTGCCTGCTCAAATTCATCCAAGATTTCTGCGGCCATCTTAGGAGCAATGGCCCCCAGTACACTGTGGGAGAATTTGTATGGGCTGGCTGTGGATACTATGAGCATTTTACGCTTATCGCCTGTGCGGGCCACATAATCCTCGGCCACCTTGATGGCCACGGCTGTGTGGGTGTCGGCAAGGTAGGAGCAGTCGTCAAACACACGAGAAATGGTGGCAGACGCAGAGTCATCATCGCAGTATCCCGAATCAAATAGCTCTTTTATCTTGTCAAACAGCTCACCCGACACCTCGTAGCGTCCATTGGTCGAGAGCTTTGCCATAAGCTCTTTTACAAGGGCATCGTCCTTGGATAACTGCCATAAAAGGCGCTCAAGGTTGCTGGATATCAGTATATCCATAGAGGGGGAGCTGGTGGCGTAAAACTGACGGTTGCGGTCGTACACGCCTGTGCCAAGAAAATCGGTCAGGACATTATTGCGGTTGGAGGCACAGATAAGCTTACCTATGGGCAGACCCATCTCACGGGCGTAGTAGGCCGCCAAGATATTGCCAAAGTTTCCGGTGGGAACCGTTACATTTATCTCCTGACCCATGGTAATCTCACCCGAGGCCACCATGTCACAATAGGCGCTGATGTAGTATACCACCTGAGGCACAAGACGCCCCCAGTTGATGGAGTTTGCACTCGACAGCATCTTGCCCTTGGCCGAAAACTCATCGGCCGTGGCTTTGTCGGCAAATATTGTCTTAACGCCACTTTGTGCATCATCAAAATTACCACGGATACCGCATACCCATACATTATCACCATCCTGTGTGCACATTTGGCGTTTTTGCATAGGGCTTACCCCCTCTTCGGGATAAAACACCATCATGCGTGTGCCGGGCACATCACAAAAGCCCTCAAGTGCGGCCTTGCCCGTGTCTCCCGAGGTGGCTACAAGGATTACTATCTCACGTTTTTCGCCGGTCTTGTTGGCCGAGGTTACCATAAGTCTTGGCAGAAGTTGCAGCGCCATATCCTTAAAGGCACAGGTGGGGCCGTGCCAAAGTTCAAGCAGGTAGCTATCGGGCGATATACGGGCTATGGGAGCTATTGCAGCATCGTCAAAACGCTCAAGGGAATATGCCTGCTCCACACAATCTTTTATTTCATCGGGGGTAAAATCGGTCAAAAACTTACCAAGCACCACACGGGCACGCTCGACATAGCTCTTGCCGCACAGTTCCTGAAGTTCACTCGGCGATATCTTAGGTATTTCGGTAGGCACAAACAGACCACCATCGGCCGAAATTCCCTGAAGTATGGCCTGTGCAGAATCCTTTATAACCGCTTTATCCCTTGTACTACAATAATTCATTCTTTCTTCCTCCCTGAGCGCTATTTTTATACCGCCTAAAAAAGTCCTCGGCATTTTTATGGCAGATTTTCTCCGCCAATTTACAGTCCAGTCCCAATTTTACCATAATCCGCACTGCTTTTTCAAGTTTTTCACTGCGGTTTAGGTATAACGCCAGCTCTGCTCCGTCATAATCCGAGCCCAGCGCAATGTGATTCTCACCACCAAGTGCCACAAAATGTGTAATGTGGGAGAGCAGTGTCATTGGGGAGTGAGCCGCCATCCCCTCGGCCAAAAAATCTATGTAAAAGTTAAGTCCCACAACTCCACCTGCCCTTACAATGGCCAAAAACTGCTCATCGGTTAGGTTACGTGGATTGTTGTGCACCGCCCGCGAATTGGAATGACTGGCCATAAATGGGCGCTGTGCAAGCTCGGCGACCTGCCAAAACCCCTTATCTCCCAGGTGAGAAACATCTATTATTATGTTGTTTTGCTCAAGTTGTGGCAGGGTGCTTTTTCCAAACTCGGTGAGCCCTGTATCGGCAAGGCATCCCCCTCCAAGCTCATTTTGACCGTTCCATGTGAGGGTGAGCATCCTCACACCACGCTCTGCAAGCAGTGGAATACGCTCAAGCTCCCCACACAGCACCGAGCCGCCCTCTACACATAAAAACAGCTCAATACCGCCATTACATGGGGCGGTGGAAAGGTTATCTATAACCAAAATTTTATTGCACTCGAGTTGCATGCTCCGTCGCCAAAACCGCCATACCTCATCAAAATACTCAGCCGCCTCTGCACCTCGCATGTCATCTGGTATGAATATGGCCATGGCCTGCCGCCAACCGCTCCCACTCAAACGATCAAGCGAAAGCTGGGTGTGTGGATTACATAGCCCAAGACCTAACTTGTAACACTCGGTCAGCGTATCACAGTGCAAATCAAATATCTTCATTTTTCTCCCCCCTCCTAAGACCGGTGGGGGGCGGGGGGCCCCCCCCCCCCCCCCCCTGTGTAAAAGGGGGGGGGCACAAAAAACGCCCCCCCCCCCCCCGCGGGGGGG
>CAYJGQ010000035.1:0-19709 GCA_964369885.1 uncultured Oscillospiraceae bacterium | reverse complement strand
GGCCTTACCTGAGGATAAAAATGGTGTAAAATAGTGTGTTGTTGCAAAAAATGCCTGCCAAAACATCTAATTAAAGGTGTTTTGGCAGGCATTAAAAATAACAGTTTATATTTTTTGTATGGTGGGTTAAACCTGAATTTTAGCCCATTTGCCACCCGAAAAACGCAGGCTACACAGCGTAAGGCGCATATACTGATCAATTATCAGGGCTATCCAGGCGCCCAGAAGCCCAAGCCCCAGCGGATAGCACAGCGCCCAGGACATTATAGGGCGGATGCCCCCAATGGTTATCAGTGACATTATAGCCACAAAGTTTACATCCCCTGCACCACGCAGACAGCCGGCATAAATGGCGGCCGAAACCTGCCCAATACAGGCAAACCCTGCAATAATCATCAAAGGGGAGGACAGGGCCAGCATTTCGGGGGAGCTGTCAAAGGCCGAAATTATGGGTGCGTGAAGTGACACGAATATAACACAGAGTACACCCGAGATTAAAAATCCGATGCGCTGACCTATTTTGCCGTACATAAGGGCAAGATCGGGCCTGTTAGCGCCAAGGTTTTGCCCAATAAGCGATGAAGAAGCCACGCCAAGGCCGTCGCCAAAGGAAAAGGAAATTATCAAAGCATTCATGGCTATTTGATGGGCGGCAAAGGCCATGGTGCCAAGCTCGGCCACTATTTTTGCGTAGGAGAAAAAGCCAACACGCAGGATAAGTTGCTCGGCAAGGGCGCCCTTTGCAACCTTTAGGATTGCACCCAAGGTTTTTTTGTCGAACTTCCAGGAGGTGGACAGTCCAAGGCGCAGGTATTCGTTGTGGCCAAACACCGAGTAAAATGACATGGCACAGGCCACTATATTTCCAAGCACCGTGGCAACACCTGCCCCCGCCACCCCAAGGCGAGGAAAACCAAAATTACCACTTATAAGCAGGTAGTTAAATATAAGGTTTATAAAGTTTGCAATGAGATTAGTGCGCATGGACACCTTGGTGTTGCCCACACCACGCTGGGCGGCATTTATGGTAAGACTCAGCGACAAAAAGAAGTTGCCAAGCAGTATTATGCGAAAATAAAGCACCGTGTCGGCGATTACGTCGGGCTTTGCGCCGGCAAAGGATAGTAGCTGTGGGGCAAATATAAAGGCTACAGCCCCAACCACCAGCGAGATAACGGCCGAGAGCAATATGCCTTGGCGCAAACAGCGGTTGGCCGATTCAAGGTCATCCTGACCCCGACGGCGGGCCACAACGGCGGTTACACCTACATTAAGTGCCGTAATTACGGCCAGCACAATAAATCTGGGCTGGGTGGTAAGACCTACGGCGGTTATGGCCTGATGCCCCAAGGTGCCTACCATTACGGTGTCGACAGCCGATATTAAGGCAACCAAAAAATACTCAAGTGCCGAGGGCCATGCAATGGCTATATTGTTGCGATAGGCCTGTTTTGTGGTGGGTAGCTCGCCACAAATGCGGTCGGCCGGCACCATGTATTTAACCAAAAACAATCGTTTTAACAATATATCCCCCCTAACCTACAAATTTACCTATAATTTAGTGGCCAACTGCCATCAACTACGAATTATAACACAATGCACAGGGTTTTAACAGTAATGTGACACCAAAATTCCCCAAAAGCCATATAGTGGCAATAAAAGAGGCAAGGGGGAGGGTGTTATGGCAGAGTTTATGGCTGTGGTTGGCGGTTTGTTGGTGGTGTGGGGCGGTTGGATGATGGCACAGGTGCTTTTGCGATGTTTTGGGGACAAAGGGACAAAGCCCACCCGGTTATTTGTACTACTAAGAGGTAATGCCGGGGAATGGGAGATGCGGCGAATACTGCGATGGGTCAAACGTATGAACCATGCACGGGGGGTGCATGTGGTGGTACTGGCCCCAAATCTTGCGGGGGAGGAGCAAACAAGGTGTATGCTGTTTTGTCGCAGTAAAGGAATACCCTTGTTTACAAGGGAGAGTGAGGGCTGACATAGATAAAAACACACCCCTCACCATAATGGCAAGGGGTGTGAATTGGTTTGTAGATGCGGATTACTTAACGCCATCCATGTGCTTAATTAGGTCAAGCACCTTGTTGGAGTAGCCCCACTCGTTGTCGTACCAGCTAACAAGCTTTACGAAGTTGGGGTTTAGCATGATGCCGGCCTTGGCATCAAATACCGAGGTGCGAATTTCGGTGTAGAAGTCAGCCGAAACAACGTCCTCATCGGTGTAGCCCAGGATGCCCTTTAGCTCGCCATCCGAAGCTTCCTTGATCTTCTGGCAGATTTCCTCATAGGTGGTAGCCTTCTCAAGACGAACGGTAAGGTCAACAACCGAAACGTCGAGGGTGGGTACACGGAAAGCCATACCGGTCAGCTTGCCCTTAACCTCGGGGATAACCAAGGCACAAGCCTTAGCAGCACCGGTGGAGGAGGGGATGATGTTGCCCGAAGCGGCACGGCCACCTCTCCAGTCCTTCTTGGAGGGGGCATCGTTGGTCTTCTGGGTGTTGGTGGTGGCATGAACGGTGGTCATAAGACCCTCGGCAATGCCAAAGTTGTCGTTGATAACCTTGGCAAGAGGAGCCAAGCAGTTGGTGGTGCAGGAAGCGTTGGATACAACGGTCATATCCTTCTTATAGTTCTTATGGTTTACGCCCATAACAAAGGTGGGGGTGTCATCCTTGGCAGGAGCCGAGATAACAACACGCTTTGCGCCGCCCTTAATGTGAGCCTGGCACTGCTCGGTGGTGGTGAATACGCCGGTAGACTCTACAACATACTCAGCGCCTACACTGCCCCAAGCAATGTTTGCAGGGTCCATCTCGTTGAAGATGGTGATGGCATTGCCGTTAACAACCAGCTTGCCGTCCTTTGCTTCAACGGTACCGTTGAATCTGCCATGTACGGTGTCGTACTTGGTCATGTATGCCATGTAGTCGGGATCGATAAAGGGATCGTTGATACCCACAATTTCATAGGTTTCGGGCTGGGACATTGCTGCGCGGAATACCAGTTTGCCAATTCGGCCGTAGCCATTGATGCCAATTTTGATTGCCATAATTTTACTACACTCCTTTATTTGTTGTCTTAAAGCTTATTAAAGACCATTAATATATTATACTAAAATGAGACAAACTACAAGATTTGTCACAAAAGATATGATAATTTTTTGACAAATCTATGTTTGTTACAAATATGTGGAAATTTAGCTGTGTATTTTCTGTAAAAAAATACTGTGTAATTAACCACAAAGAAAAATTGTTTAAAATTTCATCATATTTGTTAAATAAAAAACTTAACAAATATATATTCTGTGGTTGTCGTATTTTGTTGGATTTTTTTGTAAAATCGTTTGATTTAAAGTGTGAAATTCTTTATAATAGTATTGTAAGGTTTGGTTAACAATAACACATATAAAATTATCGTGAGTTGTGATGGGTAGTTTGAATTTGCAATTTTTGGTGTTGACAATTGCAAACTTATTTCCCAACATGTAGCAATTCATTAATGTGTTTTGATTAAACAATGCCTATTTTATGAAAAGGGGGTGACGGCCGTGATTAGTGAACTTGAAAACTTGGTTGAAAAAATGTCCAACCCTGCTGTTGTGACAGACATAAAACTTGATATTCTGCATGTCAACCTTGCTGCGAGCAATCTTTTCCCGCCCTGTGTCAATCCATCGGGGCTACGAAATATATTTCCCTCGACAAATTGGGGAGAGGTGCAGAGCAACCTTAAGTGTGGCCAACCCTCGGTACTGGCCGACCCACTGCTAAGCTCAATAGGCTGGCAGCTAACCCTCACGCCATTTTGCTATTCAAACGAGGAACACAACTGCCACGTTTTAGGGGTGTTTACCCCCATCAGCGACAAAAAGGAGCTACACGAAATTTACCAGTCGGTGGCTACCTTTTCTCATATATACCGCCAACCCCTCTCCAACATATTCGGGCTTTTATCGGTGGTGCGCCAAACCCTAAATTCCCGAGGGGATGACTCCCTTGATAGATATATAGACGACATATCAAAGGACTGCTATCGAATGCTTAGGGATCTTGGCAACTTCACCGACATATACAAGTTTAGTGCAGGTCTGCCCGCGCGTGAGAAGGTGTTCGACTTATGGGATGTTATTAGGGCAAGCTGTGAGTCGGTCGAGGTTTGTATTAGGCAGTTGGGTATACCCATTGAGTGGGATCTGCCGGTTGCTCCCGCACATGTGCTGGGCGACCCCACACTGGTGACATTGGCGTTTGTACACCTCATATCAAACTCCTGCCAGTTCACCCGAGAGGGAAATAAAATAACTGTGTGCGGCAAGGTTGTAAACGGTAAAGCTGTAATAACGGTGGCCGACCGCGGCATAGGGATTTCCCAAGAAATTCAGAGGAGAGTATTTGATATATTCTTCTCCCACAGTCCCGATGAGGCCCCAGGCTCCAATGCAGGGCTTGGCCTTACATTTGTACACTATCTCACAAACTCCATGGGGGGCGCGCTTGCTCTTGAGTCGCAGGAGATGGAGGGTACCAAGGTGGTTATGTCACTGCCGCTTACCCCCAAAGATCTCGATGCCGACACCTGTCTTGACACCGCCATGCTACTATCAGATCATTTTTCCCCCGTATATGTGGGGCTTGCAAAAATATATCCGCACTCTCCAAGATAGCAAAAGGAAAAAGAAAGGTAACCCAACATGTCGCAAACATTCTCGGGGATATTTGACTCCCATGCACACTACGACAATGGCCGCTTTGACAGCGACCGCCATGAACTTATAAATTCCCTGCCCACCCTTGGGGTAAGCCATGTTATGAATGCCGCCAGTGATCTTCAAAGCACCAAAACAGGTATAGCACTGGCCGAGCAGTACGACTTTTTTTACTGTGCCGCCGGCATTCATCCGCATGAGGCGGCCGAGGCTCCGGGCGACTACATCCGGCAACTCAGAGAATTTGCCACCCACCCAAAGGTGCTGGCAATAGGCGAAATAGGGCTTGATTACCACTATGATTTTTCCCCTCGTGATGTGCAAATTCAGGTATTTGAAGCGCAATTAAAGCTGGCGTCCGAGCTTGAGCTACCCGTGATTATACATGACCGTGAGGCTCATGAACATACTATGGAGCTACTGCGCCGCTATCGTCCGCGTGGGGTGGTGCACTGTTTTTCGGGCTCGGCCGAGATGGCAAAAGAGGTCTGTGCCCTTGGTATGTATGTTGGGTTTACAGGCACCGTTACCTTTAAGAACGCACGCAAACCCCTTGAAGCGGCAGCGGCGGTGGATAGGGACAAACTGCTAATAGAAACCGACTGCCCCTACATGGCTCCCGAGCCACTGCGTGGGCGCAGATGTGATTCCTCTATGCTACCTAACACCGCCGCGGCCATAGCCAATGTACGAGGTGAGTCCACGCAGGAGATCATAGCCTACACAGCACAAAATGCCAAAGCCTTATTTGGTATAGAGCAGGTGGGGGAATGAGCATGAAAAAAACAATTGGTAGGGTCGCAGATGCGGCCTTACTTATTTTTGCAGGGATATGCAGTGCCTTTTCGGTGGCGCCCACCATCACGGGTATTAGGCACGAGGGCGTAATTATAGGGCTTGTGATGTCACTACTGCTGTGGTTTTGGTGGATAGTGCTACAAAGGGGCGGTAGAAGGCTAAAGATTGTAATATCGGTGCTGGGGTGTGTGGCCATACTGTGCCTGGTGGCACTGTTAATGCCTATGTTTATCTCGGCATATGGAAATCCCCCGCCCGAGGACCCGGGTGTAATATTGGTGCCCGGCGCCCAGATACGGGATGGGCAGCCCTCATTAATGCTGAAAAACCGCCTTGATGTGGCCTACGAGCTGTGGCAAAAAAGCCCTCAGAGCCATGTAGTGGTGAGCGGTGGGTATGGCGATGGCATGGTTCAGTCCGAGGCCGAGGTTATGAAGGCCTATCTTGTGGGGCTTGGCGTTACCCCGGAGCTTATACTTACCGAGGATGCCTCAAGAAATACCGAACAAAATATGATGTTTTCGGCCGAGCTACTGCGTGAAAACGGCATATCGCTGGAAAACGGACTGACCATAACCACCGACGGCTTTCACCAGCACCGCTGTAAAATGTGGGCCGAGGTGGCAGGTTTTACACATGTTTATGCCGACTCCTGCGCCACACCAATAGGACTTATGCCTACATATTGGCTGCGTGATATGATGGGTATACCACACTTTTATCTTATAGAGCGACCGTATATGTGACAATTTTTGGTGGAGAACACAGTGCCCTGGGTGATATAAATTATCGCTGATGTAGGAATAGGGGGAAGCATGGATAACAAATTAATTTTCATTGGAGAAATACTAACACCATACAAAACGCTTGAGGACTGCCCCAATAATGTAAATGTACAACATGAACCATGCGAAATTGTAGTTTACGATAGGTTTAGGCAGGGGCTTGTAGGGCTTGAGCGGGGACAAAAAATACTTATTTTGTACTGGTTGGATCTGTCACAGCGCAGTGTTGGAATATCTGCGCCGTTTGGCGGCGAGGGGCGGTTTGGCACATTTGCACTTAGAACCCCACAGCGCCCAAACCCAATTGGGGTTGCAACTCTGGAAATTACCGATATAGTGGGCACAAGAATTATGACCAACTCCATGGACTGCCTAAGCGGAACAAAGTTAATAGACATAAAACCCTATGTTTAGGCTGTGTGTGTAAAGCTGTTTTTAGCAGGCGGCGTGATGCTTTTGGCGACATGTGCGATGCGTTCCGTCAAAAATTAGTCTATGCAACCTGGGAATATGTTGTTTTTTCATCAAAAATGAAATTTTAACTCTAAGACGTTGCATTTTTTGAATTTGCATGGTATAATCACATTTATAAAAATAGAAAAACGACAATGAGGTCGTGGTTGAGAGGGCATCTTTTGGGTGTCCGTATTGGGTTTGCCCAATAATCATAAACCATGCCTCATTATTTTTTTGCTAAAAATCGGGAGGATGCATATGAATAACAAAACTTTGTATAGCAAACGCTTTGAGCACGACGCATGTGGCATAGGTGCGGTGGTTTCCATCGACGGTAAAAAAAGCCATAAAGTGGTGTCCGATGCCCTTGAAGTGGTTGAAAAGCTGGAGCACCGTGCAGGTAAGGATTCGCTGGGCGAGGTTGGCGACGGCGTTGGCGTACTTCTACAAATATCCCACAACTTTTTTTCCAAGCTTTCGCTGGGGTTTGAGCTTGGCGACGAGCGGGATTACGGCGTGGGTATGTTCTTTTTGCCCGCAGATATGCTAAAGAGAAAACAAGCCAAAAAATTATTTGAAGTGATCGCTCAAAAATCAGGTGTTGAATTTTTGGGTTGGCGTGCTGTGCCCACAAATCCCTCGGTACTGGGCAAAAAAGCCATTGACCAAATGCCATGTATTGAGCAGTGCTTTATAAAGCGCCCCCAAAACCTTGATCGCGGCATAGAGTTTGATCGCAAGCTCTATGTTATACGTCGTGAATTTGAGCAAAGCTCTACCGACACATATGTTGTCAGCCTGTCCTCGCGCACGATTGTTTATAAGGGTATGTTTCTTGTAAATCAGCTGCGTGAATTTTATCTTGATTTACAGGATAAAAACTATATAAGCGCCATTGCCATGGTGCATTCTCGCTTTTCCACCAACACAAACCCAAGCTGGGAGCGTGCCCACCCCAATAGGGTTATTTTGCACAATGGCGAGATAAATACAATTCGTGGTAACGCCGACCGTATGCACGCCCGTGAGGAAACCATGCATTCGGATGTATTGGGGGAGGACATCAGCAAGGTGCTACCCGTAATAAATGGCGAAGGTTCCGACTCGGCCATGTTGGATAACACCCTTGAGTTTATGTACATGAATGGGGTGGATTTACCTTTGGCCGTCATGATGGCCATACCCGAACCCTGGAAAAATGATCCCTACATGGATAGAAGCAAGAAGGATTTTTACCACTACTACGCCACCATGATGGAACCATGGGACGGCCCTGCGGCCATACTTTTCTCTGATGGCGACATAATGGGCGCTGTACTGGACCGCAATGGTCTTCGCCCCTCTCGCTACTACATCACCAAGGATAATACCCTCATACTATCCTCGGAGGTTGGGGTACTGGACATCGACCCTGCCAAGGTGGTGAAAAAATCACGACTACAACCCGGCAAAATGCTACTGGTGGACACCGTCAATAAGCGCATTATCTCGGATGACGAATGTAAGAGCAGTTATGCCTCCCAAAAGCCATATGGCGAATGGCTTGATCGAAACTTGATAAATATAAAAGACCTACAACTGCCCAACAAGCAGGTGCCCACCCACACACAGCAGGAGCGTGATCGCCTTTACAAGGTGTTTGGTTATGCCTTTGAGGATGTTAAGGGCAATATTATGCCCATGGCTAAAAACGGCCTTGAGCCCACCGCTTCAATGGGTACCGATATTCCGCTTGCGGTGCTGTCCGACAAGCACCAACCCTTGTTTAGATACTTCAAACAGCTATTTGCACAGGTTACAAATCCCCCCATTGACTCACTGCGTGAGGAAATTGTGACCGATACGACGGTGTATATAGGCTCGGACGGCAATCTTTTGCAGGACTGTGCAGAGAACTGTGCCGTACTGGAGGTGGCAAACCCCATCCTGACAGGCACCGACCTTATGAAGATTAAGGCGCTGGATAAGCCGGGATTTCGCACCCAGACGGTGTCACTGCTGTACTACAAAAACACCTCGCTTGAACATGCTCTTGAACAGCTATTTGTTAAGTGCGATAAGGCCTATAAAAAGGGTGCAAACATCATTGTGCTGTCGGATAGAGGCATAGATGAAAACCATGTGGCCATTCCTTCACTGCTTGCTGTTTCGGCCATGGAGCAGTACCTGATCAGAACCAAAAAACGCACCGCTGTGTCTATAATTCTTGAGAGCGGCGAACCCCGAGATGTGCACCAGTTTGCCACACTCCTGGGCTACGGCGCAAGGGCAATAAACCCCTACCTTGCCCACGAGTGCATAGAGGAACTTATTGAGCGTAAAATTTTGGATAAAGACCCCTACACCGCAATTAACGACTACAATCACGCAGTTTTGCATGGAATTGTAAAGGTGTCGGCCAAGATGGGTATCTCGGTGCTTCAGTCCTACCAGTCGGCCCAAATTTTTGAGGCGGTGGGCATAAATAGCAATGTTATTAAGAAGTATTTTACAAACACTGTTAGCCGTGTTGAGGGCATAGGCCTTGAAGAGATAGCTGCCGCTGTGGAGTTTAGACATTCCAAGGCATTTGATCCGCTGGGGCTTGGGGTAGACACCTCGCTTGATAGCATGGGCTTTCTTAAGCTGCGCAGTGGTGATGATAAGGAGGATCATCTTTACAATCCTCAAATCATTATTGCACTGCAGCAGGCCACCCAAAACGGCGACTACAAACGCTTTAAGGACTACACCGCCATGGTGGACGACCAGCACAAACCCCATACCCTGCGTGGACTGTTGGCCTTTAGGTTTGCACAGGCCACCCCAATACCCATTGAGGAGGTACAACCTGTACAGGAGATTGTAAAACGCTTTAAGACCGGTGCGATGTCCTATGGTTCTATCTCGCAGGAGGCGCATGAGTGCATGGCTCTTGCCATGAACAGTCTGGGAGGCAAGTCCAACTCGGGCGAGGGCGGCGAACAACCCGATCGCCTTGGTACCGATAAAAACAGCGCGATTAAGCAGGTGGCCTCGGGACGATTTGGTGTTACCAGTGAGTACCTGCTAAGTGCCAAGGAAATTCAGATAAAGATGGCGCAGGGTGCAAAGCCCGGTGAGGGCGGACACCTGCCCGGCGCCAAGGTATACCCATGGATTGCCAAAACACGACACTCCACCACAGGTGTATCGCTTATCTCACCGCCACCTCACCACGACATCTACTCAATTGAGGATTTGGCACAGCTGATATACGACCTTAAGAATTCCAATACCGATGCACGAATTTCGGTAAAGCTTGTATCCGAGGCCGGGGTTGGCACCATTGCCGCAGGTGTTGCAAAGGCAGGTGCATCGGTTATACTCATCTCAGGCTATGACGGAGGCACGGGTGCCGCACCCCTTAGCTCCATACTTGATGCAGGCCTGCCCTGGGAGCTTGGTTTGGCCGAGGCACATCAAACCCTTATACAAAACGGCCTGCGCTCGGGTGTTGTTATAGAAACCGACGGCAAGCTTATGAGCGGGCGAGATGTGGCCATTGCCGCCATACTGGGTGCCGAGGAATTTGGCTTTGCCACAGCACCACTGGTAACCATGGGCTGTATGATGATGCGTGTCTGCAATTTGGACACCTGCCCTGTGGGCATTGCCACCCAAAACGAGACACTGCGTGCACGCTTTAGGGGCAAACCCGAGTATGTGGTAAACTTCATGAACTTTATAGCACAGGAACTGCGTGAGATTATGGCAGGGCTTGGGGTTCGTAGTCTTGATGAACTTACGGGGCGCACCGACCTTATAGAGGTGCGTGAGAAGAAGATTACAAAGCGTGCCGAACTTGTCGACATGAGCATGATCATCTCTGACAAGTATGCAGATTTTGAGGAGAGAATTTTTGACCCCCAAAAGGCATATGATTTCAAACTTGATCAGACCATAGACCAAAAGGTGCTAATAAATAGGTTTAAGAGCGCCATTAAAAATGCCACTCCTCATACCGAGAAAATTGATGTGTGCAGTACCGACAGAACCCTTGGCACCATGTTGGGTGCCGAAATCTCCAAAAAGTTTGGCACAACACTGGAGCAGGATACCTATGTTGTGGACTGCTTTGGCGGTGTTGGTCAGTCATTTGGTGCATTTATTCCAAGGGGTATGACACTGCGCCTGGAGGGAGATGCCAACGACTATTTGGGCAAGGGACTTTCGGGCGGTAAAATTGTGGTTTACCCACCCAAAAACAGTCCGTTTAAGGCCGAGGAGAACATCATCATAGGCAATGTGGCGTTTTACGGTGCCACCTCGGGCGAGAGCTATATTAATGGCATTGCAGGCGAGCGCTTTATGGTGAGAAACTCGGGCGCTGTCGCCGTTGTAGAGGGCTGTGGTGACCACGGTCTTGAGTACATGACGGGCGGCAAGGCGGTAATACTGGGCGAGACAGGCAAAAACTTCGCGGCCGGTATGAGCGGTGGTATAGCATATGTGCTGGACCAAAAGCACGAGCTCTACCTCAAGCTTAACAAGGAGTTTGTGACCATGCATGATGCCTGTGACCCTGCCGATCTTGAGGAATTAAAGGAAATGATTTTGGCGCACCAAAAGGCCACAGGCTCACAGCGAGCCCGAGAAATTTTGGATAACTTTGATGATTACCTGGGTAGCTTTAAGAAGATAGTACCCAACGACTATCAAAAGATGTTAAGGGCAATTGATGAGCTAAAGCAAAACGGGATGAGCCATGACCAGGCCGTTATGCAGGCCTTTAACACACTAAAGAAATAAGGAGGGATATACATTGGGAAAGCCAACAGGGTTTTTGGATTATCAGAGAAAAGCAAACGAAAAAATTCCGGTAAAGACCCGTATAAAGAATTTTGATGAATTTTACGATATAACTTCGGTTGAGGAGCGAAAGCTTCAGGGCGCAAGATGCATGAACTGTGGTGTGCCGTTTTGCGGATACACCATAGAGCTTGCAGGTATGGTGACGGGATGTCCCCTTAACAACCTTATTCCCGAGTGGAATGATGAAATCTTTGGTGGGAACTACTCATATGGCCTATCCCGCCTACTAAAAACCAACCCCTTCCCCGAGTTTACAGGTAGGGTATGCCCGGCTTTGTGTGAAAAAGCCTGCATAAACGGACTGGATGGGGAATCGGTTACCATTCGTGATAATGAGCTGTTTTTGATTGAGCAGGGCTTTGAAAATGGTGACATGGTGCCAAAATTTCCCACAATGCGCAGTGACAGAAGGGTGGCTGTTGTGGGGTCGGGCCCTGCTGGGCTTGCTGTGGCCGAAAAGCTAAACAAACGCGGGCACAATGTCACGGTGTTTGAGCGTGACGATCGTTTTGGCGGGCTTTTGATGTACGGCATACCCAACATGAAGTTGGATAAACAGGCTGTACTGCGCCGAATTGAGCTTATGCAGAGCGAGGGGGTAACCTTTATACCCAATAAGGATGTGGGTAATAACCTTAAGTTATCCGAGCTTGAGCAGGAGTTTGATGCCGTGGTGCTTTGTTGTGGAGCAAAAAAGGCGCGTGACCTTGCCCTGCCCGGCCGAGATGCAAATGGAATATACTTTGCGGTGGATTACCTCACAAGCACCACAAAGGGTTTACTGAAAGATGGACTTAAAAAGGGTGATTATATTTCGGCCAATGGTAAAAACGTGGTGGTGCTGGGCGGCGGCGATACCGGTAATGACTGCGTGGGCACAGCGGTGCGCCATGGAGCAAAATCGGTGGTGCAGCTTGAGATGATGCCCAAGGCTCCCGATGAGAGGTCGCCCTCCAACCCTTGGCCACAGTGGCCCAAGGTGGCCACCACCGACTACGGACAGCAGGAGGCCATAGAGGTGTTTGGACATGACCCCCGTGTGTACCAAACCACCATTAAGGAGATTTACACCGCCGAGGGCAATATTACAGGCCTGCTGACGGTTGGGGTTGAGTTTGTGGATGGCAAGCTTTGTGAAGTGGCCGGCACCGAGAAAAAAATCGAGGCCGATCTACTGCTTATAGCCGCAGGATTTACAGGATATGAGGAGTACTCGGCCGAGGGGCTGGATATACCAAACAAGAGCGAACCATCATACAAAACAAGCAGTGATAAGGTGTTTAGTTGTGGCGATATGAAGAGGGGACAGTCCCTTGTGGTATGGGCCATAGCCGACGGCATAAAGTGTGCCAAAGAGGTGGATTTGTTCCTGATGGGCTACACAAATACCTAAGACCGTGGGGACGCTGTTCCCACACCCCTGCCACCTTTTGAAAAAGGTGGACGAAAACTTATGCACGCCCCCGGCCTTTGGCCGGGGGCGAAGTTTTTTGCCCTCTTGCTGTTTCCCACTTTGCAAAACGGCGGTGGCGTGGCTGCGGCCGTGTTGTCCCTGCCTTGCACACTCGGCGGGCAACCACCCCCACCTGCGGTGTGGGCGCACCACCTGCGGCGGCGACGGCCTGGACCCCACACCACGCCTACCCCCACGCACTACACACAGGTGGTGCCGAATTAAAAGTTTGCGGTTTCGGGGAGGTGACACCGCCACGCACAAAGTGTGGAATGAGGGAGGTTTTCGCCGCGATCACACGGCCACAGATCGTATTTGGTAATATATTGTTTGAAAGTGTCCTGTATTTGTGATAAACTCAAAGTAATAGTGTTGATATACTTATTTTTTTGAAAGGTGATGCCGTATGAGTAGCAATAAAATTAAAATAATCACATGGGTTATGTTTGCTGCCATTACAGCTTTTTGCCTGCTCTTGTGGTACGGTAAAATTCAGTATCGTTTTGACAGGGTTAATTATACCGAGGTATACTCAAGCAATGGCGTGTGGAACCTTAAAGATATTGATTTTTCCAACACAGTGGTACACCTTCAGGGAAATGTAATGCACATACCTGACGTGCTACTAACACCAGAGCAATTTGAACAAAATATAGATAGCGTACAAATTGGAAACCCCATAGATAAAAACGAGGCACGCACGGCAAAACTTGTTTTAATTATGCCCGACTCCTCCGATTATAAGGTCTACACAAAGGGGGATTACGCCCGAAGACTGTACACCAACGGTGAATTTAGGGGGCAGGTTGGTGTGCCTGCCCTTACAGCCGAAGAGTTTGAGGGGGACTATGGGACAATAGAGGTGGACACATTTGCAACGGATAATGTAATAGAGCTTGTTATTCAGGGCGGAAATTTCATTCATCAAGAGGGCTCTAACTACAGCTATGTTTTGGTGGGCAAAACCCATTTGCTCGATTGGTTTTTTGACTACACCGATGCAATAGGCGGACTTGTGGAGGGAATGTTACTGGTCTTGTTCATCCTTCACTTTATGGCGGCGGTGGTCTTTGTAAATAAGTCTCAAAATTTATGTTTTGCATTTATATGTCTTACATTTGCACTGCGAAACTCCCTGGCAGGCAGTAAATTAATATTTACACTTTTTCCCGACGCCCCTTGGCCAATAGCCTTCAGACTTGAATACCTAACGATGATCATCAGCTCCTTGCTAATTCTTTGGATCATATACAGTCAGTTCAAAGATGCGCTCAATAGGCGGGTTATTAATGCGTTTTTGGGTATTTTCTTAATCTTCGGGATAATATTTATGGTAATAAACACATATGAGTTGTCACATTTGGTAATCACAATAAACATTTTGTACTTCCTTGCAATACTGTATATATGGATTTCCCTTGGCATTTTTGCCGTTAAGAGGGTGAGAGCAAAACAACCCATAGATATAACCCAAAAAATATCTATTATGGCCGTATCGGTAATGTTTCTTGCCATTATAAATGATATGCTGCTTTTTAATGGGTTTGGTAATTTATTGGTAAAGGATAGCTTGGCCGAGCTTGCAGTTTTAATATTTGCAATATTTGAGGCACTTGCAATATTTTACGCCACAATGAAAACTGTGCAAATATCAAAGGATGCACAGATACAGGCGGTAAATCATGTGAAAACACTTGAGGGGCTTGATCGCATGAAAACCGAGTTTTTGCAGGATATGAGCCATGAGATGAAAACCCCGCTTACGGTTATTGCCACAGGTATAGACTACGCCGACCGACAACTTAAAAAAAGCGAAATTTCAGCCGAGAAGACTTCATCCATCCTTAATATGGTTAGGGAGGAGACGGCAAGGCTTGGGCGCATGGTTGGAGGAATGGTAAGCATGGCGGCCATGAATGAGGGAACCAACCGCCGTAAAATAGATTTTGAAAAACTACTAAGAAACGGTTCGGAGGCCTTTTATGTGCTGGCTGAAAAAAACGGCACAAAACTTATATATGATATAAAATGTGAACTCCCACCGGTATTTGTCGATTACGATAGCTTTGCCCGTGTTATTGCAAACATCATGACCAATGCCATAAGGCATACCTTTAATGGTGAAATACGGCTAAGCGCAAATAGCAATGAATCGGTAATAACCGTAGAGGTGAGCGATACAGGTGGAGGAATTGATAGCGACCTTCTGGACAGCGTAACCCAGCGTGGTGTTTCGCATTCGGGTGGTACCGGGCTTGGTCTATATATCTGCAAGAGCACCGTGCAGGCCCACGGTGGAGAGATAAAAATTGATAGCATAAAAAACAAGGGAACAACCGTTACTTTTACACTGCCGGTTTACGGCGGACAAGAGGAGGGTCATATGTCAGATGAATAAGAAGATTTTGCTTGTAGAGGATAATGCAAAGGTTCAACTTTTTAACAAAAGTATGCTTGAGGAGGAGGGGTTTGAGGTTAAAAGCGCCCTAACCCTTGAGCAGGCAAAGGAGGAGTTCGAGAAGTTTAATCCTGATGTAGTTGTGCTGGATGTAGGCATGCCCGACGGCAGTGGGCTTTCTTTCTTAAAACTCATACGCCAAAAATCAAACCTGCCGGTTTTAATGTTAACAGGCTTTTCGCGCGATGAAGATGTAGTGGCAGGCTTTTCGGCAGGATGCGATGACTACCTTGCAAAGCCATACTCCTTTGATGTGCTTTTGGTGCGTATACGCCATATGTTAAGGTCCTATGAGCTTTCGAAAAACATCCTAAAAGCAGGCCCTATAACCATCGATATTTTTTTGGGCACGGCCTCAATAGGCTCAGAGGAATTGGTGCTCACACCAAAGGATTTTGCGCTGCTTAGAATGTTTGTGCAGTACCAAGGTGAGACCATATCGGGCAGCGATATTTACAGCAGGGTGTGGGGTCAACCCATGAACGACAACAATAAGGCTCTGGCCTCGGGCATATCCCGTCTTAGAAAAAAACTTACCGGCTCGGGATATGGCATCATATCCATTTACGGCGGAGGTTATTTGTTTGATAGGGAGTAGTATTTAAGCACCCTGCGCTCTTAAATGCACTTAAAATAGGTAGAATCTTAAACCGATATAAAGCTAATACAGATTTTACATGGATTTGATGATTTGAAGAAAAACAGGTAGTATAATAATTCAGGTGAGAGGAAATAGAATGGATTTTATTGATCTGCACACCCATTCAACAGCGTCGGATGGCACTGTTAGCCCCACACAACTTGCCCACATGGCAGCAGATGTAAACCTAAAGGCCATTGCCCTGACCGACCACGACACAGTGGGCGGACTTGAGGAGTTTATGGCGGCCACGGCAGAGCTTTCAATTGAGGGCATACCAGGTATGGAAACCACAATAGTGGTGGATGACTGTGACCTTCATCTTATATGCCTTTACATTGACCCCGGGCATCCGGAAATGGCAAAAAGCATACGGTCACTTGCCCAAAGCAGAACCGACCGAAATGCCGAGATGATAAAGCGCCTGGCCGATATAGGCATAGATATTTCGCTCGAGGATTTTTCGCAGTATGGCGACAGGGCTATATCACGCGGACATGTTGCAAAGCTATTGGTGGAGAGGGGACATGCCAAAACCCCCAAGCAGGCCATAACCGAGTATTTGGTAAAGGGAAGCCCCGGCTATGTGCGAAGGGTAACCCCCGACCCTGCAAAGTTTATTAGAACTGTACACAATAGCGGGGGACTTTGTTTTGTGGCACATCTGCATCAAATAGACCCACAAAGCCCACAACACTGCATAGATATATGCCACCGAATGATAGACCTTGGTGCCGATGGACTTGAAACCCTTTACTGTGAGTATGACAAAAGCTGGCGAGAGATAACCGAGAAGATAGCCCGAGATCGTGGGGTGCTGCGCTCTGGTGGTAGCGATTTTCATGGCGATATAAAACCCGGCTTGGAGCTAAAGGTTGGGTATGGAGAGCTTGAGGTTCCCTACGAGTTTCTAAGCGAAATAAAGCGTAAACTGTAATTTTATAGTATTCATCACGCTCAGCGTGTTTGATAAAAATGTATTTATTTTGAGGAGGATATTGTAATGTCAATCAAACGTATACTGTCCCTACTTGTTGTGCTTGCACTTACCCTGACCCTGTTTGCAGGATGTGCAGGTAGCGAGCCCGCCCCCGAAACACCCGATACCGATGCACCCGAGGCCCAGGGCGAGGATGCAGCTGCCGGCACAAATGAAGATGTAAGCGGCCACGTTGTATTTTACACCGCCGACCCTGAAGAAATTGCAACCGAAGTACTTGAAGCCTTTGTGGCCGAGTACCCCAACTGCACCTATACCCTTAATCGTAACGGCACAGGCAAATTGACCGCCGCCCTTACCGCCGAGCTTGAAGCCGGTGGCACCGAGGCCAACTGCTTTAGCTTCTCGGATCTTGACTACATTTACAGCCTTGAGGAACAGGGTCTGCTGATGCACTTCACACCCGAGAATGCCGAAAACCTTATCGACACCACCTTTGGCGACATGGCCTACAACTACAAGATTGAAAACTGTGGTATTGCCTACAACACCACCCTTGTAAGCGAAGCCCCCACAGACTGGGATGACCTTACCAAGCCCGAGTACAAGGACCTTGTAGCATTTGCTGACCCCGGTTATTCGGGTGCTGCGCTTACCACCGCTGTGGTTCACGAGTACAACGGAGATATCACTGGTTGGGACTTCTACCAGGCCATGAAGGACAACGGCCTAAAGTTTGAGCAGTCCAACGGTAACCTACAGCAGAAGGTTGCATCGGGCGAGTATGCCGCCGTTGTAATTGTTGACTACATGGCACGTAACGCCAAGGCCGAGGGCTCGCCCGTAGAGCTTATCTACCCCGAGAGTGGCGGCGTTGTTATCTACAGCCCCTTTGCAGTGCTTAACACCGTAAAGGAAGAGGATAAGGAGGCTGTTATGGCCTTTGCCGACTTCCTACTTAGCGATACCGCTCAGAATATCTACATCAAGTACAACTACCTTCCCGGCGTAAGCAACGCCACACCTCCCCAGGGTCTTGACTTTGCTTCGATCAAGTTCCTTGAGATGGACATTCAGTACTACCTGGACAACGTGGACAACGTAAGAACCACCTACGAAGCAATGTTCCCTGCCTCCTAAGTTTTATTGAAATAGAGATGTAAGCCAAAAAAATCCCACGATACAATGTATCGTGGGATTTTTGATGCAGTGGATTAGTCTTCAAGCAACATGCGGTCGTTGTCAAGTTCCTTGTTGCTCTTTTGGCGAAAACGCTCAAGCAGTCCCTGCACAGTCATGCTTTGTCGCTCCTCACCCGTGATGTCAAGAACTATACCGCCTTTATCCATCATCAGGGTGCGGCTACCCAGTTTAAGCGAATCGGTCATGTTGTGGGTTATCATCATACAGGTGATGCCATGCTCCGAAACAATCCTTGTGGTGGCCGACAACACCTTTTCGGCCGTGGCAGGATCAAGTGCGGCGGTGTGCTCGTCAAGCAAAAGAAGCCTCGGGGTAACAAGGGTGGCCATAAGCAGTGTCAGCGCCTGACGCTGTCCGCCCGAAAGAAGCCCAACCTTGGTTTTTATGCGGTCCTCAAGCCCCAGGCCAAGCATGGCCAAACGCTCCCTAAAGTAAGATCTATCCTTGGCCGATACACCAAACGAAAAGGCCTTTTGACTGCCACGACGATGGGCCAGCAGCATGTTTTCCTCTATGGTCATGGAGGGGGCGGTGCCACGCAGTGGGTCCTGAAACAGACGGCCTATTTGGGTGGCACGCTTGTAATCCTTGATATAGGTGATGTCCTGACCATCAAGAAGTATACGGCCGGCATCGGGGTAAAAATTGCCGGCAACAAGGTTAAACAGGGTGGATTTACCGGCGCCATTGCCACCTATTATGGTGACAAATTCACCCTTATCAAGGGTGAGTGATAGGTCGGTAAATACTATTTTTTCGTTGACCGAGTTTGGGTTAAACACCTTTTTGATGCCCTCGAGTTTTAGCATTTATTTGTGCCCCCCCTCTTTTTTATGTGTAGCTCAATTCTCTCTTTTATTGCGGGGTAGCTTATGGCTACGGCCACAATGATGGCCGAGACAAGTTTAAGGTTGGAGGCCGAAATGGAGGCCGAAAGGGCGGCGGCTATAATAATGCGGTAGATAATTGCCCCTACAATGGCCCCCACAACACGCCGTGGCACGCTTTTGCGCCCTACAATAACCTCGCCTATTATAAGGGAGGCAAGGCCTATTACCACCGTGCCTGTGCCCGAGGTGGAGTCGCCCACCTTTTGGTACTGGGCAAACATTGCCCCTGCAAGCCCCACAATGGCATTTGCAAGACAAAGTCCCACAGTGGTGGTAAAGGCGGGGTTTATGGAGGAGGCGCTGACCATATCCTTGTTGTCACCCGTGGCCCGTACCGACAGCCCAAGGGTGGTGCGAAAGAAAAATATAACGGCTATACAAATTACAGCTACGATGGCAAAAATTATAGTGGCACGGCTCCAATCGCCGGTTAAATTCTCGGTTAGGGTGTAGATGGTGTCGCTTTTGGCCATGGGTAGATTACTTTTATTGCCCATAACCATTATGTTTACAGAGTAAAGCCCCATCATGGT
>CAYJGQ010000034.1:0-19896 GCA_964369885.1 uncultured Oscillospiraceae bacterium | reverse complement strand
CAAGATCACCTCGGAAATTTTGATGATTTACGCTGTGGGCATACCGGCACTTGGGCTAAATGACATACTAAATAAGCAGTTTTACGCCATGGGTAACACCAAGACACCGGTCATGCTTAGTGTGGCCACGCTGCTTGTAAACATCCTGCTGAATTTTATTTGGGTGAAAACCCTTGGGCATATTGGACTTGCACTTTCTACTACAATATCAGTGACAGCACTGTGTGCACTGCTAAACCTTACATTTAAAAAGAAATATGACCTCAACATCATAAAAGAAAACAAAAGCGGCCTTGCGAAGATTATTTTTGCAAGCATTTTAATGGGCGCCGCAGTATATGGGGTAAAGCTACTGACCACAGACATGAGCGCACTGCTTATAACGATAGCCTGTGCCGCAGTGGGTGCAGTGCTGTATTTTGCCGTGTTGGCCCTCTTAAAAGAAGAGGAGCTTCGTTATATTATTATTAAGATGCGAGGTGTGGCATATCAAAAATTCAGCAAATAAAACATGGGACTTTCTTGCGTCAAACAAATTTGGATTATTAGGAATACTGTGTTCTTTTATATTTTTAGTAAACAGTGTGCTTAATTTACCACTATATTTTTTTGGGCTATTAAATGAAGAAAATAATTTTAGAGATATGTTTTTTCAAGGGGGATGGGTGATTTTCACTGTAATCATTGCTATATTATCGGTGAAGCTTATTATAGATCATAGAAAAAATAAGTTTGTTTTATTAACTTTAATTTTGTTTGTAATAGTAACGTTGTTGGTGTCGATATCAATATTTATAAATTATAAATTTGATTATTTTAACCAGATGAGTTTAATGATTTTAACAGTTAACACTGCATATATTTCTGGGTTTTGCATAGTGAAATATGATGCATATAAAAACTTTGAATCAAACATTGAAAAAATTTCACTCATTACTATTCCAACACTTTTTGTATATGCTTGGATGACAGTTACTGGTTCAAACCCCTCGGAAAATTCAGTCAATTTAGGCATAGTAAATTATATGGTTATTGCAAATGCGACACTACCAATAATCATTGCGTATAGTATTTCCTTTATTAGGGGCGGCAGTAAAAAAATATTTGGAATTATTGGAAATAAATATGCTGATTTTGCTCATCTAACGCTTATAATAATTTTGTGGTATTGTGTTATTATTCCAAGTGGGACGAGAGGCAGCATTTTATCCTATATTGGATTTTGCTTGTTTATCACTGTTGGCCAAATATATTTAAGAAAAAAAGTATTAAAAAGCATTGGCCTATCAGTTGTGATGATAGTGTTATTTATTGTTCAACTATATGTACCAATAAATCAGGCGTCAGCAAATAGAATGTTAGACTTTACAGAAGGTCTGTTTACCGAAGGTAGCCTGCAAACATCAAATAATGTAGAAGAATTGTCACAAACAGAAATAGACACGGCAGTTTCAATTGATATAAATTATTTAAGAGAGATAGGTTATGACGATTCTTATATAGAAGAAGCAAAACAACTTGGGGCTGAAATTGATCAAGACTTATTAATTTTTGAAAAAGTTAGAAATAACATTGGAAGTAGAGGTGCTTTATTTTCAGTTGCACTTTCTGAGGGAATTGAGAACCCATTGGATGGACTAGGGCCAATGGGATATACCTATAAATATGGTATGTATCCGCATAATGCAGCACTTGAGTTGATTTCAGATTTTGGAATTGTATGGGGTGGCCTTGCCTGTCTTGGTATTTTATTGGTTGTTGTAAAGATGATTGTTTATGCCAAAAAGGACGAAAACCTGCTTTATGTGATGATATTTGTTTCAGGATTTTTCGTAAGTATAATGGCGAGTGGTACGCTTTACACCTGTATTCCGTTGTTTTTTTCACTAGGCATTAGCTTTGCGTACATGATAAACAAGAATGATAAACTCGCTAAAATTAGTGGCGATGACAAAGCAAAATAAACCTACAATACGCAAAATGAGTGCGCCATGGGGCGCACTCATTTTTGGGCTTAGAGGCCGTTAGCGCATCATACCGTAGACATTGCCCACCACGTCGCCCACCATGTTTCCCACCACACGGGAGGCCTTGTTGGCAGTGCGTTTGATGGCACGGCGGCGGCTGGATGCACCGCGGTTGTGCATGGCATACGCCGCCACGGCACCCACAGCCATGGTAAGGGCAATGCCTGTCATTGCAGGGCTTTTCATCTTGGGTTGCAAAAAATTCCCCTCCATTGTTTTTTAATTTTTAGAGCATTTTTATTGTAACCCTTCTTATAATTTCTACTACCGAAAGGATTTGGCAAATTACTTTCCTTCTACCTTTTACCCATTGTAAGGGGAATAATTTTTTGTTATTTTGTTTGTTATCACAAAATATATTTTTATACAACAAATAGGTTTACTTTTATGTTGGTGTATTATACCATTATATAGCTACAATACTATGCAGTGATTGACTATTTGCAACAAACGAGAGCTGAAAACATCTTTTTTTGCGCAAATTGCACTACACGGGCCCTTGGGGCTATACTAAAACCACGGAGGAATTCCATATGCTCAACCGACCGCCGCGTGTTGCGGCCATTCATGATCTTTCGGGTGTTGGGCGCTGTTCGCTCAGCGTGATATTGCCGGTACTGTCGGCCATGGGGGTACAGGCCTGCCCCGTGCCAACGGCTGTGCTGTCAAGCCACACAGGCGGATTTGGCACCCCACAACTGCGCGATCTTACCGACTACATCCTGCCGGCCCTTGAGCACTACCGCCAGCTCAACCTTGACTTTGAGTGCGTATACAGCGGCTTTTTGGGCTCGGCCGAACAAATTGATCACTGCCGTGAGTTTTTTTTGGCCTACCCACAGTCGCTTGTGGTGGTTGACCCTGTAATGGGCGACCACGGTAAGCTTTACCGCACCTGCACCGACTCTATGCGGGAGGGAATGGGTAAACTGGTGGCCATGGCACAGGTCATAACCCCAAACCTTACCGAGGCCTACATCCTGCTGGACGAGAGCTTTAGCCATGAACCGCTAAGCTCGACCAAGGCCAAGAGTATGCTGGCAAGGCTCAGCGAGAAGGGCCCACAGCAGGTGGTGATTACAGGGGTTAGTTTGGCCACAGGTGAGTATGCAAACATTGGGTACGACCGCCGCCACAACGCCTACTGGAAGGCTGTGGGGGACTATGTGCCGGTGGCATACCCCGGCACAGGGGATGTGTTTGCAAGCGTGTTGACCGGCTCGTTTTTGATGGGCGACAGCCTGCCCATGGCCATGGATAGAGCCACACGATATGTCGAGCTGACCGTCAAAACCACGTTTGGTTACTCAAGTGACCCACGAGAAGGGGTAATGCTGGAGCGTACACTTGAATGGCTTACCCATCGCGAGGTGGTAAAGGGCTACAGCCCACTTTGAGCAGATAGGACTTCCCTCCAACTACTCCGCAGAGATTGAGAGGGTTTTACATGAAAACATCTAAATGGTCCATCCAAAAAATTACCGCGGTGGGGCTTATGGCGGCACTGGTGTTTGTGTCTTCAACCATAAGCATTAACATACCCACTGTGCTGGGCATCAGCCGTATACATTTGGGCAATGCCTTTTGCCTACTATCAGGTTTTTTGTTGGGCGGAATACCCGGTGGGCTTGCGGCAGGCATTGGCTCGGCGTTTTTTGATCTTACAAATCCACTGTACATAAGCTCTGCGCCCTTTACATTTGTGTTTAAGTTTATGCTGGCCTTTGTGTGTGGCAAAATTTCCCGCCACGCAGGTAGCAAGGCCGACAACTTTAAGGTAAATCTAATAGCGGCAATTTGTGGCTCCCTTACCTATGTTGTGCTCTACCTTGGCAAAAATTTTGTGGAGGATGTGTTTTTCCTGCGCACCGAGCTTGCCACGGCCTGGTTGGATGTTATGCAAAAGGGGGCGGCCTCGCTTAGCAATGCCGCAATAGCTGTAATACTATCCATACCGCTGTGGAGCGCGCTGCGCATTGCGGTGTCTAAAACCAATATAGGACAAAGCCTTGAATAGGGCAAAATAATAAACACAAAAGCGATGTGAAATTTTCACATCGCTTTTGTGCGTCACAACTATTTTCGCAGTATTTTATCCATGGCTTTACCCTTGGCAAGCTCGTCGATTAGCTTGTCAAGATACCTTATCTCCCGCATAATAGGGTCCTCGATTTCGGCCAGCTTTACCCCACATACAGAGCCGGTAATCTGCTCTCTGTTTGGGTTTGGCAGTGGGGCATTGGTGAAAAAACTCTCCATGTCACGCGGACCCTCTATCTCGGCTTGGAGTACAGAAGGGGTAAGGCCGGTCAGCCAACATATAATTTCGTCGACCTCCTGTGCTGTGTGGCCACGGCGCAGGGCTTTGGCCACATAGAGCGGGTAAACTTCCCTAAACTTCATCTTGTAGACGCTGTTTTGTGGCATTAAATATCACTCCCTACATTTTTGCTCATTTTAATGTGTGAAAATCCTTAAACAATTAAAGGTTTTAGGGCTTAAAGTTTTTTTGAGAGATATACCATATCCACAAGCTGTACACCATCTTCATATATCGGGTGGTCATAATTGTCGGTGAAAAAATTTTTTACCCTGTGGCTCTTTGTAAAACCACAATGCTCATAAAAATCTATGGTTTGGGGGCTTTCGCCTGTGCCAACCGTGAGGAGTGAAAATTTATTGGTGTAGAGACTTTCTATGTGCTGTATAAGCCTTCTGCCGTACCCCCTGCGCTGATGCTCGGGTGCGGTGGCTATGTTTTTAAGCTCCAGCACACCGCCTCCCTCATCGGTAACGACGCAGAGCGCGTAGGGTAGCTCATCTTTATACAGTACAAACATCTCACCTCGGTCAAGGTAGCGCTCTATCATGCTTTCCTGCTCGTCGGCCAGCAGTAAAAGCTCCAAAAAATCCTTTTTATTTTGGGTAATCTGTTTTATCAAGGCCATTACCTCCGGTAACCTACATTGAATTTGCCAATATGGTACGGTGGGCTTGGGGACTAAAAAGGGTATGGTAGCTGCCCCAATGCCAAATAAAGAATGCTCCCCCGAAAACTGAAATCGGGGGAGCTGAGTAATGCTATGATTTATGCAAGGTTCTTTTCAAGTGTTGCAAGCTCATCGGAAAGTGCCTTGGGCAGACGATCGCCAAACTTGGCGTAGAACTCCTTGATGCCCTTAACATCCTCAAGCCAGTGGTTTTTGTCAACGCTTAGCAGGTCGCGCACAACATCAATGTCGATGTCAAGACCCTCAATGTTGATGTCCTCCGGCTTGGGCTCGTAGCCGATGGGGGTCTCAACTGCCTCGGCCTTGCCTTCGCAGCGGTCCAAAATCCACATGAGTACACGCATGTTGTCGCCAAATCCGGGCCAGATAAATCCGCCTTCATCGTCGGTGCGGAACCAGTTTACGTTGAATACTGCGGGAGCCTTATCGCCCACCGACTGACCCATCTTGAGCCAATGTGCAAAGTAGTCGCCCATGTGGTAGCCACAGAAGGGAAGCATTGCCATGGGGTCACGGCGTACAACACCAACGGCGCCTGCGGCTGCTGCGGTGGTCTCGGAGGCCATGATGGAGCCTACGAATACACCATGCTGCCAATCTCTTGCCTGGTAAACCAGGGGAGCTGTTTTGGCACGACGTCCGCCAAAGATGATGGCACTAAGGGGAACGCCCTCGGCGCTGTCAAACTCACTGCTGATGCAGGGGCAGTTCTTGGCAGGTGCGGTAAAGCGGCTGTTGGGATGTGCGCCCTTGGAACCGTCGGTGCTGTCCCAGTCGCTGCCCTTCCACTCGGTTGCATTCTTGGGGGGGTTCTTGTCAAGACCTTCCCACCAAACTGTGTTATCTTCCTTATTAAGCACAACATTTGTAAAAATGGTGTCCTTTTGGGTGGAGATAAGGGCGTTGGGGTTGCTCTTCATGTTTGTGCCGGGAGCAACGCCAAAGAAGCCGTTCTCGGGGTTGCAGGCCCACAGACGGCCGTCCTTACCCTTGCGAATCCAGGCAATGTCGTCGCCCACACACCAAACCTTGTAGCCCTTCTTCTGGTAAACTTCGGGGGGGATAAGCATGGCAAGGTTTGTTTTGCCACAGGCCGAGGGGAATGCAGCGGCCACATACTTTACCTCACCCTGAGGATTCTCAATGCCAAGAACCAGCATATGCTCGGCCATCCAGCCCTCGTTGCGGCCCTGGTAGGAGGCTATGCGCAGTGCAAAGCACTTCTTGCCCAGCAGAACATTGCCGCCGTAACCCGAGTTGATAGACCAAATTGCATTGTCTTCGGGGAAATGGCAGATATATCTTTCTTCCTCGTTCATGGTGGCACGGCTATGCAGTCCGCGCACAAAGTCGTTGCTTTCATCGCCAAAGCTGTCCAGCACGTCCTTGCCCATGCGGGTCATGATATTCATATTAAGTACAACATAGATAGAGTCGCTAAGCTCGACACCTACCTTGGAGAAGGGGGAGCCAACAGGACCCATGGAGTAGGGAATAACATACATGGTGCGGCCCTTCATGCTGCCATCAAAAAGGTTTTCAAGCATACCGTAGGCCTCTTTGGGGTCCATCCAGTGGTTGGTAGGGCCTGCGTCCTTTTCATCACGAGAACAGATGAATGTGCGGTGCTCAACACGAGCAACGTCATTTACATTGGTTCTATGATAATAACAGCCTGGCAATTTTTCCTGATTGAGCTTGTGAATCTCACCTGTGGAACAGGCCTCGGCGCGCAGTGCTTCAAGCTGCTCTTCACTTCCGTCAATCCATACGATATTGTCGGGCTTTACAAGGTCTTTCATTTGGTCAATCCAGCCAAGAATGTTCTTGTTGTTGGTCATAGTACTTTCTCCTTTCAGTAGCGGCATATTTTCTGTGCAGGGATTCTTATAGAAAATTGCCAAATCTCCCACGGATATCATTATAATATTACTTTGTCAAAAATGCAACGATATTTTACCCAATATACCTTATTATTAATTCTTTGTTTGCAAATATGGAAACTACTGGAATTTATTGCCCTTGTAGTGGGGGAATTACCTCAAAAATATGCCCTCAAGTGCGCCTGCGGTTTGCAAACCTTGGGCAGTTATAACAACCTGCCTTATTTGACCACGCAGGTCAAGTGGCGTTTTTACCAGCACCGTGGCACCGTTTTTGGTTTGACCTTTGGCATAATGGGGAAGGGTACTGCGCTCAAACAACACCTGCTCGGTGTGTCCTATCATACCCTGCAAAAACTCGGTGCGGCCCTTTTGTGCGGCGGCGGTGGCACGGGCGGCACGGTCGGCCTTTTCTTGGGAGGGAATTTGGTCGGGTAGTAGGGCGGCCGGGGTGCCGGGACGGGGGGAAAACCTAAAAACATGCAGCTGCATGAACTTCATGGCCGCAATAAACTCAAGAGTTTGGCAAAACTCCTCCTCGCTTTCGCCGGGGAAGCCCACTATCAAATCACCGGTTATGGCAGGGTGCTCAAAGCGGCGGCGTATCTCACTTGCCACCGAAAGACACCGCTCTGCCGTGTAGCGGCGGCGCATACGTTGCAGGGTTTGGTCGCACCCACTTTGCACCGCCAAATGAAACTGTCCGCAAAAGCCATCAAGTCCTGCAAGTTTGTCAAGCAAAAAAACATCGGTCAGGTCGGGTTCAAGTGAGCCAAGGCGTATGCGCTCGGCCCCGCCCTCGCGGGCGGCCACAACCCCTTCAAATAAATCCCCACCACTTTCCCGCGCGTAGGAGGAAAGGTTTATGCCGGTTAGCACTATTTCTTTGTAGCCCTGTGCTACAAGTCCTGCTACCTCTTGGGTTATCTCCTGTGGCGGCTTGGAGCGCAGCCCCCCCCTTGCGGTGGGTATTATGCAGTAGCTGCAAAAACGATCGCAGCCATCCTGTATTTTTACAAAGGCACGGGTGTGCCCCTCCATCTGATTTAGGCTCATGGGTTCAAATGTTTCCTGACGGTGGTGTGGGGTTACCTCCACCACCTGACGGCGCTCCTGCATATGCCGCAGTACAAGCTCGGGCAGTTTTTCACGGTCTGTTGTTCCGCTTATTACATCCACGCCCTCCACGGCGGCGGCCGCCTCGGGGAAGGCCTGGGGGTAACATCCGCACACAACACATACGCAGGTTGGGTGTAGGCGCTTTATTTTACCCACCATTTGACGGGTCTTTTTATCCCCCGTCGCCGTTACGGTGCAGGAGTTTATAACATATACATCGGCATTGTCCGAAAATGCTACCTCTGCAAATCCATGGTGGGCAAAGTGTTGTGCCATAATTCTACTCTCATACTGATTTACCTTACATCCCAAGGTGTAAAATGCCACTGTCATACTGCCGCCCCTTTCTAAACCTGACCGACTATATTATGTTATTAGCTAAAAAATTGTCGTGCAATATACCCAATATTATACTTTATTTAACACATTACAACAATTGACAGTTGACTAAAATCGACAGTAGAGTTATTATAATTCTTAGCCAATATATCAATATGTGAATAAGATATAAAAAGGGGGCGCTTGCCATGAAGAGAAAAACCGTAATAATACCCACTGTGCAGGATGTTAGGGAATTTGTTCATTATGCAAACGAATGTGAATGTGACCTCGCTTTGGAGGTTGGTCGCCATAGAGTAAATGCAAAAAGCATCATGGGTATTTTTAGTCTGGATCTTTCCTCTCCCATGACCCTTGAAGTGTCGGATGACAGCGAGGCCGAGGACTTCTTTCGTGCGATTTCAAAATTTATTCAGCAATAAACCCACACAACCCTAATGCAAAGGATATTTGCATTAGGGTTGTGTTCGGTTAAGGTTTATAAAAAATTATAAATACTCTAAGTGCTTTATTTATTGTTGCAGATTATTTGGCAACCTTAAAATTAGCACTTATTTTTTTCCACATAAAAATTGCTACCAAAAAGGCTGCAAATGCTGAAATGGTTTGCGCCAAAAACATACCATTTACCCCCATAGAGGTGGCAAGCACAATAAAAAATATTATTGGAAAAACCATTGAGTCTAATAGCATTAAAATCATTGACTCTTTGGGCTTTTCAAATGCGCTTAAAAAGGTACCTACTGTAATGTTAAACCAATTAAATAAATATGATGGTGCATATAAAAGTAGGCCGGTTGTTGCTATTTTAATCATTTCACTATCCTTACCGTCTGCAAAAAGTGACACCAAGAAATTGGGGAATAAAATCATAACTCCCAATGACAAAACCGAAATAATCACAGAAACAGTACACACTTTTTTGAAGGTTTCTTTTACCCTGTCATGATTTTTGGCGCCGTAATTGTAGCTGACCACAGGCTGAATAGATCCTGCAACCCCCATAAGCACCGGCAATAAAAGCATTTCAATGTAAGATATAACCGACATTGCCGCAACACCCGAGGCCCCTGCCACCCAGAGCATAATGCCATTTGTTAAAACAGCCATAACAGAGCCGGCTATGCTTTGAAAAAACTCAGAACTGCCGTTATAAATTATCATTTTGATGTCTTTAATGGGAATTATAGGGGTTGTAAACTTAAGATCCAACTTGTTTCTTACAAATGGCAAAATGGAAAAAACCGAGCCTATAATCATGCTTATTGTTGTTGCAAGTGCGGCATAAGATATTCCAAGCCCCAAGTGTGCTACAAAATACCAGTTTAAGACGATGTTAATTGCCGCTGTCCATACATTTATCCAGGTGCTTCTATTTACTTTTCCGCAGATTAATAGGTAATTATCAAATGCAAAAAGCGGGGATAATAGTGGTATGGCAGGTATCATCACCTTTACATAATCATAGGCAAGCAGGGCCAAATGCTCATCGCTTATAAGCGCAAACAATATGTCCTTGGTAAACAAAAAAGCAAGAATTGCTATTACAATGCCCGCAATAAAAATAATGAGTGCACTTGCAGAAAATACTCGCGAGGCCTCCTGCTTTTTACCTTCGCCGAGTAAAATGCCTATACGAATTCCCGCACCAGCTGCAATCATGCCTAAAAAACCAAATACGATTAGCATAATTGGCATAACAAGGTTTACCGCTGCAAGGGCGGAGGCTCCTATATAATTGCCCATAAATATTCCATCAATAACCATGTTAATAGAGCCTACAATCATGGTTATAATGCTTGGTATAGCAAGCTTTAGGAGAAGTTTTCCAATTGGCATGGTGCCATAATCTGAATTTGTCATTTTATTAATATTCCCTTCTAATAACTTGTGTTTTTCCTGTTAGGACACTATAATAAACTATAGAGTAACTCTATATGCAAGAGGAAATTAAAAATGTTTGAAAAAATTTTTACAACAAATGAATTTGCAAAATTTGTAGGGGTGTCAAAACACACCTTGTTTTACTATGACAAAGAGGGCGTTTTTTGCCCTGCACAAAAAAATGATAATGGATTTAGAGGATATTCGATATTTCAAATAGAAACCTTTTTGGTGATAAAATCTTTAGCAGAAATAGGAGTTAGCCTGTCCAACATTAAAGAGTACTTAAAAACACGCTCCGAGCTAAACTGCATGATGTTGTTGGAAGAAAACGAAAAAATATTAGAGGAAAAAATTGAAAGACTGAAAAAAGCCAAAGAATTGGTAAAGGAAAAAAAGCAAACGATAAAGGATTATTTGGAATGTAAAGAAGAGGGGGTTTTTATTGCTTTTGAGGAAAAAGAAAGGCTTTTTATAACCAAAAGTGATGAGAATGATTATTATATGCCATTTACTGAACATATAAAAAATGTTGGTGAGTCAACACTTAATCTTCCCTGTGCAGTGGGGCATATTATTAGGAATGAAAATATGCAAAGCAAGGAGTATTTTGATTACTATTTCAGTAAAACTAAATTGAGGGGAAAATCCACCTTGATAAAACCTGCCGGCAATTATTTGAATTATTATCATAAAAACGGTTATTACACCATTGAAGAAGCCTATAAAAAAGTGTTAGATCATGCAGATGAACACAATATTAACTTAGGGGAATATTTTTTTGAATATATGGTTTTAGATGAAATAGCTGTGGCCGGAATTGAAAATTATGTCGTTAAAATTTCAATCAAAATAAAAGAGTGACGGAATAAGTATTTGCTCTAAGAGTATGGGGGGTGCAGTGCTTACAGTGCTTTTTGTGCCACCTACTACACCACAGGGCTTAATTTCAGAATAGTTAAGAATATATAATAGTTTTTTTACAAGGCTTGACGAATGGCGAAATTTGGGGTATAATCACCTTGGTTAGTTAAATCTAACTTGCGCCCCTGCAAAGGCAGGGGCTATAATAAGAAGCAAAAGTTAGCTACAACTAATATGTGTTGCAGGAGGTGCAAACATGAGCGTGGTTATTATTGGCGGAAACGAATGTATGGAACGCAGATATCTTGACACATGCAAGGCATATGGCTGCAAAGCCAAGGTCTTCACCAAGATGAAGGGGGAGATGCGCAATATGTTTGGAAATCCCGACCTCATCATTCTTTTTACAAACACGGTATCACATAAGATGGTGGCCTGCGCAAACTGCGAGGCTAAGCGGTGTTGTGCAAGGGTAGAACGGTGCCATTCCAGCTCCTTGTCGGCCCTGAAAAATATTCTTAACAGCGCAGTTGTAAGCTAAGCAGGACACAAAAGCCTCGTTTTTTTGCTCTATGCAGAAAAATGGGGCTTTTAATACGCCTTGCTTTTTTTTATGCCTAACAGTACAATATAGGTGAATAAATTCACCTAAAGGGAAGAACATGAGAGAAACTGTACAGTCGCGACAACTAAGCTTTGACGGGCAAACCCTGCGCTACACGCTTACCCGCAAAAGGGTAAAAAACATAAACCTGCGCATAAGGCAGGATGGCAGTGTGGCGGTGTCGGCCGGGGGGACTGTGCCCATAATGAAAATTGAGGATTTTATAAAGAGCAGGTGGGAGTATATACACACCCATATAAAGGGGTTTGAGAGCCGTCGCAATGAACTGCCAAACAGCACAATGCTGTTAGATGGCGAGGAGTTTTACCTATTTGGACACCCGCTGAGCTTGTTGGTGGAACAGTGTGCCACACCCGGGGTGGAAATTGTGGAGGAGCGGCTTTACCTCAGGGTGCAAAATCCCGACGACCTGCCCCAAAAAGAGCGTCAAATAGAAAAATTCATAGATGGACTTTGTAGGGAGTATTTTGAGCAGGTGGCGCGGCAGGTCTTTGACCTGTTTGAGGGATATGCTCTGCACTACCCCTCCATAACAATACGCAGTATGAAATCCCGTTGGGGATCATGCAGCCCCACACGGCAAAAAATAACCCTGAATAAAAAACTTATTAAAACCCCTATGCCCTGCATTGAATATGTAGTTTTGCATGAGTTTGCCCATTTTATACACCCAAACCACAGCAGAGCGTTTTATGAGCTTGTGGCAAGCCTTATGCCCGACTGGCAGGAGCGGAGAAAAAAACTTGCGATGTATAGCGCGCTTTGAGTCATGGGGAAATGCAACCTGCCAAAATCCTGTGGCAGAGCAACTTAGGTAAAGGAGAAGAGTGTGAAATATTATAGGGCTAAGCTACACCACTGTGAAGCATTGACATCTTTGAGAGTAGCCATGAGAAAAGAACGAGATGCTACATTTAACGAGGCGGAGTTAAAAAAGCACACGCTATCTTTTTTTTGAGCGCAACATAGAAAAAGGAACTCATATAGCTTTTGTATGTGAGGACAATGGTGTGTTGATTGCAACCGTTGGGCTCTCATTATTTGAAATGCCACCGACAGATAAGCTACTAAATGGTAAAGTTGTTAAACTGATGAACATGTATACTGTTCCAAAATACAGGCGAAATGGTATAGCAAAGAAATTATTAGAGATGGCCATTGCATTTGCAAGAGAAAATGAATATTATAAAATAATGCTAAATTCATCGCCTATGGGAAAAACACTGTATGAACAGTTCGGGTTTTCATTGATAGATAATGAGTACGAATTATTTCTCAAATAAGCATAATCTCTGCAAATAAAAACTGCCACTATCATTTTTTGATAGTGGCAGTTTGTTTCATGGGTGGCCGCATATGCTCCACCATGTTTTTTTATGATTACATATGTTTTTGCACAAAGGCAAGAAGCTTATCCTTGGGCTGTACGCCCATCTCGCGGTCAACCTCTACACCGTTTTTGAAGAGGATAAGGGTGGGGATGGACATTACACCGTAGCGCTGGGCCAGATCCTGCGCCTCGTCTACATTTACCTTGCATACCATGACCTTGCCGTCCAGCTCGTCGGCTACCTGATCAATTACGGGGCCAAGCATCATGCAGGGGCCACACCATGCGGCCCAAAAATCCACAAGAATCAAACCGCTTTGGGGATTGATGGTGGTATCAAAATTTGAAGAGGACAAAGAAACAGCATTAGACATTGTAAAACCTCCTTAATTATACAGTTATATTCATCACACCGGGCAAAAATGCCTGTGTAGGTTTATTATACACTATTTTTGTCTATTTACAAGTGGATTTTGTTAAGCTTGTGTGAGCATTTTAAGTCCGCATAAGCAGTTTGATGGTTTTTTATGTGCTGTTTTTGGCTTGGCCGAGCACAAAATGGGCGCAGTGGCCTTGAAAAATCATTATACCGCCAACTTTTTTTGTGGCCACTGGGCCAAAATTATGGCCACAAATACCAGCACACAGCCAAAAATCTCCCTTGCGGACAGCCCCTGCGAAAGCAGTACCCAGCCTGCAATCACCGCAAAAACCGATTCAAGGCTTAGCAGTAGTGAGGCAAGGGTGGGGTCGGTGTTTTTTTGAGCCATTATTTGCAGGGTGTAGCCCACGCCGCTTGACAGCACACCTGCATAAAGTATGGGTGCGGCGGCACTTAGCAGAGCCGATATGGAGGGGCTTTCAAACAAAAACATGGGTATGGAGGACAGCGCAGCGCAGACAAAAAATTGTATGCAGGACATGCGCACTCCGTCGGTTTTTGGGGAAAAGTGGTCGATTACAAGTATGTGTACAGCAAAGGCAACGGCGCACAGCAAAACCAACAGGTCGCCAATTTGCATATGAAAACCCTCGGTGATGCAAAGAAGGTACATGCCTCCCACCGCAAGGCCAACCCCAATCCAGACAAAAAGGCCGGGTTTTTTGCCCAGCAAAATGCCAAGCAGTGGCACTATTACTATGTACAGTGCAGTTATAAACCCTGCCTTGCCCACGGTGGTTTGAGCCACCCCCATCTGCTGAAATGCACTGCCAACAGCCAAGGCGGTGCCGCAACATATACCGCCTATTATTAGCACCTTGCGCTGTGCCTTGTTACTTATGGGGGGCGATGCCCCCTTTTTATCCCTCATCCAAATTACGGGCAGCAGGGCAAGGCCGCCCAACACCGAGCGGGCGGTGTTGAAGGTGAAGGGGCCGACGTAGTCCATGCCGACGCTTTGAGCCACAAAGGCGGCACCCCAAATCATGGCGGCTAATATTAACATGGCGTTGCCCCGTAGGCTGGATTTGTTCATATAAAAAGCTCCTTATCCGAGTATAAATTACAAAACTTTTCCAATTATAGCAAAGTGAAATATTATTGTAAAGTTGCAGTTTTTTTTAGGCAGTGAGGGTGGCGGAAAAGTTCACAAAAACACATCGGTATAAATGTAATTTTTATCCAAAGTTAATAACAAGTTGTGCGGATTGTTTGCTTGCAGATCTGCAAGGGCATATACAGATAAATAAAGGGTCTGCGGGACTTGCAAAAAGGTGTCATTTGCTTTAGAATGTAGTAGGATATTTACAAACCAATGCATTATTTTACCTAATGTTTGAAAGGATGAATTACAAAATGGCAGCTCTTAACAAAAAGACCGTAGAAGATCTAAATGTAGCAGGAAAAAAAGTGCTGGTACGCTGTGACTTTAACGTACCCATGAAGGACGGCGCCATCACAGACGAAAACCGTATTGTGGGTGCACTGCCAACCATCAAATACCTCATGCAAAACGGCGCAAAGGTTATACTTTGCTCCCACTTTGGCAAGCCCAAAAATGGCCCCGAGGAAAAATTCTCCCTGGCCCCTGTGGCTGTAGCCCTCTCGAAGCATCTTGGTTGTGAAGTTGTGTTTGCAAACGACGACACCGTGGTGGGTGACAAGGCCCGTGCCGCTGTGGCAGCCCTTAAAGATGGCGGCGTGATATTGCTTCAAAATACACGTTTCCGCGCAGAAGAAACCAAAAACGGCGAGAGCTTTAGCAAAGACCTTGCAAGCCTTGCCGATGTATATGTAAACGACGCCTTCGGTTCGGCACATCGTGCCCACTGCTCCACCGCAGGCGTGACCGACTTTATCTCCGAGAGCGCCGTTGGCTACCTCATGCAAAAGGAGATCGACTACCTTGGCAATGCAGTTGAGGAGCCAAGACGTCCCTTTGTGGCAATTTTGGGCGGCGCAAAGGTGGCCGACAAGCTGTCGGTTATTGATAACCTGCTAACCAAGGTCGATACCCTAATTATAGGTGGCGGCATGGCCTACACCTTCTTGGCCGCTAAGGGTTACGGTGTTGGAACATCGCTTTTGGATGCCGAGAAGATTGACTACTGCAAGGATATGATGAAGAAGGCCGACGAAAAAGGCGTAAAACTACTTCTGCCGGTTGATGTAGTGACCGCTAAAGACTTCCCAAATCCCATTGATGCCGCCATTGAGGTTGAAAATGTGAGCGCAGACGGCATCCCTGCCGACAAGATGGGTCTGGATATAGGTAGTGAGAGCCGTGGCCTGTTTGCAGATGCCGTTAAGACCGCAAAAACCGTTGTATGGAACGGCCCCATGGGCGTGTTTGAGAACCCTGTGCTTGCAAAGGGCACCATCGCTGTGGCCGAGGCCCTGGCCGCCACAGATGCCACCACCATCATAGGTGGCGGCGACAGCGCAGCCGCTGTGGCTCAGCTTGGATTTGCCGACAAGGTTAGCCACATCTCGACGGGTGGCGGTGCCTCCCTTGAGTACCTTGAGGGCAAGGTGCTTCCCGGCATTGCCTGCATAAACAACAAGTAACCGACTTTTGTGGGGCGGGGGATTAGCCCCCGCCTCATTTTGTCTATGACCAAGGCTGTTAAACCACAGGAGGATTAGGCCTATGAGTAGTTACAATAGTTTCAGTCATGATTTTTATGAAGGCTTTTTTGGAGGATTTGAAGGCGCCGGCCCCATGGGTGCAATGTTTGGAATTTTACTTGGCACCTTCCTTATGGCTTTTATTATAATTGCAATAGTTTTAGTGGTGTCATATGTGTTTTTTGGCATAGCGCTATATAAAATAGCACAGCGCAGAAACATTGAAAATCCTTGGCTTGCCTGGGTGCCCATTGCAAATTACTACCTGCTGGGTCAGGTGGTGGACCAAATATTTGTTTACAAGGGCAAAAAACCTTTTTTTGCACCTGTACTGCTGGCCCTGGTTTCGGCAAATATGTTCATGAGTTTGCTAACGGGGTTCATTGGCATATTTGGAATATTGGCGGTCCCTGTGTCATTGGCACTTACGGTGCTTATTTACTGGGCATACTACGAGATTTTCAGCGACTACACCCCAAAAAATGCTACGATGTTTCTTGTTTTGTCTATATTGTTTTCCATTCCGTGGGTGTTCTTGTTTGTAATTCGTGATCGACAGTCCATATCCATGGGAGGACAGAGCGATGCGCCACCTACAAATAACTACTACCAACCACAACAACCACAACAGCCACAGCAACAACCCGTGGGATGGCAAGCCCCACAGGCACAGCAGCCCATGGCGCAGCAGACCCCAAATCCACTGATACAACCCGAGGTGCCGCCCCAGGCACAGCCCCAAACCCCAATGGCCGAGGAACAGGCCGAGCATATATCTGAGCAAACCCCCGAAGAATAAAAAGACAATAATATAATAAAGGAGTTTACTTCGATGAATAAAACTTTGCGCAAGGCGGTTATCGCCGGAAACTGGAAGATGAACAAGACCCGTGCCGAGGCCAAGACTCTTATTGAAGAGCTTGCCCCAATGGCCAAGGATGCTGATTGTGGTATTGTAATTTGCGTGCCCTTTACAAACCTTGAAACAGCACTGCAGGCCACACAGGGCACAAACATAGCAGTGGGCGCCCAGAACTGCCACTTTGCCAAAAGCGGTGCCTATACAGGCGAGATTTCGGCCGATATGCTCAGCGAAATGGGCGTGCCTTATGTGGTAATTGGACATAGCGAGCGCCGCCAGTACTTTGCCGAGACCGATGCCACCGTGGCACAGCGTACCCGTGCCGCGCTGGATGCAGGGCTTTCGGTTATTCTTTGCGTGGGCGAACTGCTGGAGGAACGCGAGAGCGGCATTACCGATGAGGTTGTGCGCCTGCAAACCAAGGTAGCACTTGGCGGCGTGAGTGAGCAGGAGCTTTCCCGCATCATAGTGGCATACGAGCCGGTGTGGGCCATTGGCACAGGCAAGACCGCCACCTCGGAGCAGGCAGGCGAGGTTTGCGGTGTGATTCGTGGGCTGATTTGCGAGCTGTACGGCAAGACCGCCGCCGACGGCATTACTGTTCAGTACGGTGGCTCGATGAATGCCAAGAATGCCGACGAGCTACTTGCGCAGGAGCATGTGGACGGTGGGCTGATAGGTGGGGCTTCCCTTAAAGCCGAGGATTTTGCGGCAATTATAAAGGCTGCATCAAAATAAACTAAACACAACTGGAGAACATAGCATGAAAAAACCATTGGCACTAATAATTTTAGACGGCTTTGGTTGCCGTGATGATAACTACGGCAACGCCATTACAGCCGCAAAAACCCCAAATTGGGATGCCCTGGCCACAAAATACCCCCTCACCCGTATAGGTGCATCGGGTATGGACGTGGGTCTTCCCGATGGACAGATGGGTAATTCCGAGGTGGGGCACACCAACATAGGCGCAGGCCGTGTGGTTTATCAGGAGCTCACCCGCATAACAAAGTCGATAAAGGACGGCGATTTCTTTGAAAATGCCACATTTCTTTCGGCTGTGGAAAACTGTAAAAAACACGACACCGCTTTGCACATGATGGGGCTTTTGTCCGACGGTGGTGTGCACAGCCATAACACACACCTGTATGCCTTGTTGGAGCTTGCAAAGCGTGCAGGTCTTACCAAGGTTTTTGTACACTGCTTCATGGACGGCCGTGACGTGCCCCCCTCGTCGGGTGGGGATTTTGTGGCCGAGCTTCAGGCCAAGATGGACAGCATAGGGGTTGGCCAAATTGCCACAATTATGGGACGTTACTTTGCCATGGACCGCGACAACCGCTTTGAGCGTGTTGAGCAGGCCTATGCCGCCATGGTTTACGGACAGGACGACAAGGTGCCTGCACTTGAAGTGATGCCAAACTCCTATAAAAATGACGTTACCGATGAGTTTGTAGTGCCCACCGCCTGCACCGAGGAGGGTAAAATCTCCCCTAACGATTCGGTGATATTCTTCAACTTCCGCCCCGACCGTGCCCGTGAGATTACCCGCACATTTGTAGATCCCGCGTTTGATGGCTTTGAGCGCAAAAACGGACACTTCCCCCTGCACTTTGTTTGCCTTACCCAGTACGATGCCACCATGCCAAATGTTGAGGTGGCCTACAAGCCTCAGTCGCTGGACAACACATTTGGCGACTACATCTCACGCAAGGGGCTTACCCAACTGCGCATTGCCGAAACCGAGAAGTATGCCCATGTGACCTTCTTCTTCAACGGAGGGGTGGAGGCCACAAGCGAGGGTGAGGACAGGGCGCTAATTGCATCCCCCAAGGTTGCAACCTATGACCTAAAGCCCGAGATGAGTGCCTACGAGGTGGCCGACGAGGCCGTAAAACGCATAGAGAGTGGCAAGTATGACGTTATAATATTAAACTTTGCCAACTGCGATATGGTGGGACACACCGGTGTGTTTGATGCCGCTGTGGCCGCCGTGGAGGCCGTGGATACCTGCCTTGGTAAGGTGGTGGATAAACTTCTGGAGGTGGGTGGCACAGCCCTTATAACCGCCGACCACGGCAACGCCGACCAGATGTATGAGCCCGACGGCTCACCCTTTACAGCACACACCACAAATGAGGTACCATTCCTTGTGGCCGGTGCCGACTGCAAACTGCGTGAGGGCGGCCGACTGGCCGACATAGCCCCCACCATGCTTTCCCTACTTGGCCTGGAAAAACCCGCCGAGATGGACGGTACAAGCATTATTTTGTAAAATGAAATTTTACACACTAAAACGGACGGCCACATGGCCGTCCGTTTTTGGCGTAAGGGGGTTATTTCAGTAGCTCATCATAGCTGGTGGACAGCAGGTCACGCATGGCACGCAGTTGTGATGCGGATATATGCTGGATACCACGCTCAATTTTAACAAAGGCCTCACGGGTCATGCTAATCCCACGTAACTGCAATAGGCGCACAAACTCTGTTTGCCCGATATTTCGGCTTTTTCTTATTTGCCTTATATTTTGACCAATAAAAATTTTATCATCAGATTTGATTTTTTGCTCAGCCATATAACACCTCAAAAAATGAACTAAATTTGGTTCTATATCTTTATTTTAGATGTAGTATGTGCTACAATGGGACTTGTATTAGTCCACATAAAAAACTATGGTGCAAGCTTTAGAGGAAGAGGTGTTTTATGGCTGACTATAAATCGATGTATTTTAAAGCGATGGCCGCTATGGAAAGTGCTATAAATATTCTTATAGAGGCACAGCAAACCTGCGAAGAAGAATATATTTCTGCAAATGATATGCCTATTAGTATCGCTGAGTTAAATAATAAAGAAGAGTGATTTGATCTTGGTGAGTAATTGC
>CAYJGQ010000033.1:0-19911 GCA_964369885.1 uncultured Oscillospiraceae bacterium | reverse complement strand
TACTTGTAATTTGTGGCATAGCCGCCATAATACCCCTGTTCAACTCAGCCTTTGTGCTGTTTAACGGCTCCTACTACGCACGGTGGTTTTACATGCCCATACTGCTAATGGCCACCGTAACTGCAATGTCGCTTGAGCACCAACCGCCACGGCGGTGGGCACGGGGTCTGCTTGTATCGGTAAGCATAGTGGCGCTCGTCGCCCTAATAGTGGGGCTTACCCCAATGCGTGTCGACAGCGGTCTTACCCTTGGCCTATCAAGCGCTCCTGCTAAGATGTGGCTCTCGGTATTTTTGGCCTTTGCCGGCCTTGGGCTTACCGCCCTATTGGTGCTACACATGCGCCGTCACCCCCATTACAGAATGCTACTGCTTACCTCGCTGTGCACCGTGAGCGTAATATACACCATAGCCTGCATTGGCGGCGGTATTTACACCTTCCCCAACAACGACTGGATTGCCGACGAGGCCCTGGCCGGCCGAGGAAACATAGAACTTCCCGAGGACGAGCACTACGCAAGGGTGGATTTTCATGAGGCCGAGCAAAATATGGGACTGTTTTGGGAGCTCCCAAGTATACAGACCTTTCACAGCATTGTGCCTGTGTCTATAATGGAGTTTTACCCCGAGGTGGGGGTAACAAGAGATGTTTCCTCAAAACCCGATACCGACTACTACGCCCTGCGCCCCTTTTTATCGGTCAAATGGCTGTTTGTAAGGGAGAGCGCCGAGGAACAACACCCCATGGATGGCTACACCTATCACGACACCCAGTACGGGTATAATATATATGAAAACGAGAACTACATCCCCATGGGCTTTGCCTACGAGGGTTATATCTCGCGCCAAAGCTGGGACGAGCTTAACCACCAACAGCGCACAAATGCCCTTTTAAGGGGGGTACTGCTTGAGGAGGATGTCCTGTCGGTAAACAAGGATCTTTTAAGCGAGGTGTGGGAGGGCGACCTCTACGATTTGTCCACCCAGACCTATGAGGAAAGTGTGGCAAATTTGCAGGCCGCCACCACCACAAGCGGAGCCTTTGTGCAGGGGGGGTACACCTTTACCACCAACTACCAGGACACCGAGTTTGTATTTTTCAGCATACCTTATGAGGACGGTTGGAGCGCCACCATAGACGGCCGTCCGGCCGAGATACTAAAGGCCAACATTGGCTTTATGGCCCTGCGCGTACCCGAGGGCGAGAGGGTAATACGCTTTGACTACACCATAAACGGCATAGAAAACGGCACAATAATAACCGTGCTGTCCATAGCTGCCTTGGTAGGCTTTGTGCTGTTGGGACGCATCAAAAAACAGCGCGCGGCCGAGCTGTTGCCACCGCCCGACAACCAGCCCACACCACCCCAAACCCCACAGCCCGACAACGCTCAGCCCCCCACGGAATTGCCCGAGGGTTTGCCCAACGATAAAGCCACCCCGGAAAGGAGCCACGAGGATGAATAAAACACCAATTCTTTACCTCGTAATACCCTGTTATAACGAGCAGGAGGTTCTGGGCGAAACCGTAAAGCGCCTTGAGCAGAAACTGAACTTTTTAACCCAAGGCGGCAAAATTGACCAGCGCAGTCGTATGCTTTTTGTGGACGACGGCAGTAGGGACACCACATGGTCACTAATTTGTGAGCACTCGGAAAAAAGCGAGTGGGTTGCGGGGGCCAAGCTTTCCCGCAACAGAGGGCACCAAAACGCACTGCTTGCAGGGCTTACGGTGGCACTGGAAAAGGCCGATGTAACCATATCACTTGATGCCGATTTGCAGGATGACCTCGACGCAATTGACGCCATGATGGACAAGTTTTTGCAGGGGCGTGATGTGGTTTACGGTGTGCGCAACGACCGCACCACCGACACCGCCTTTAAGCGTGTAACGGCACAGGGCTTTTACCGCTTCATGAAAAGCATGGGGGTGGACACGGTTTACAACCATGCTGATTACCGCCTGCTTAGCCACCGTGCCCTGAGCGAACTTCTGCGCTTTGATGAATCCAATCTATTTTTGCGTGGCATGGTGCCACTGGTAGGCTTTTCGAGCGATGTTGTGCAGTACAAGCGTGGCGAGCGTTTTGCAGGGGAGAGCAAATACCCCCTTAAAAAAATGATTGCCTTTGCTGTGGATGGCATAACCTCATTTTCCACAAAGCCCCTTACACTACCCCTTACCCTTGGGGTGATGTTGGGCTTTGGCTCGGTGGTTGCGCTGGTAGTTTTTTTGGTGCTTACCCTTTTGGGCAACCCACTGCCACTTACGGCCTGGCTTTTGGCCTGTGTTTGGCTTTGCACCGCCATTTTGCTATTTTGCATGGGCGTGTTGGGGCAATATATTGGCAAAACATATCTTGAAAGTAAGCATCGCCCACGTTTTATAATAGAACAAATAGTAAACCGATAAGCCAGTGCTCTTTTTATGAGCAGAAAGGAATTAGATTATGGATAAGCTTAAGTGGAAAGGCGCTGCACTTTTGGCCCCTCTGCCCGCAGTGCTGGTTACAAGCCGTTACAAAGGCGAGGACAATATGTTTACAGTGGCCTGGGCAGGCATTATAAACAGTGATACCCCCAAGTGCTCCATCTCGATACGCTCCAGCCGCCTGTCCTACGACATGATAAAAAATAGCGGTGTGTTTGTTATTAACCTGCCCACCTCCTACATGGCCAAAGCTGTGGACTACTGTGGATGCGTAAGCGGCCGCACCACCGATAAATTTGCCACCACCGGCCTTAAAACACAGCAGGCCGACAAGGTGGACTGCCTGATATTGGATGACTGCCCAATATCGCTTGAGTGCAAGGTCAGCGATATAATTTCGCTTGGCAGTCACGACATGTTCCTGGCCGACATCCTTGCCGTGAATGTATCCCCCAAATATGTAGATGAAAAGGGCAAGTTACATATTGAGCGTTGCTCGCTACTTGCCTATGCCCACGGTACATATTTTGCGCTGGGCAAAAAGGTGGGACAGTTTGGATTTTCGGTGCGCAAAAAGCACAAATCCACCGCTCGCCGCAAAAATCCAAAACTCAAGTGATGGGAGAGGTGCTGTATGCAGGAGAAAATCGCACTTGCCACCGAGCAAAACAGGGACGAGCTTATCGAGATTTGGGATGAGTGCTTTGGGGATGAAATTCCCTGGCGTGATTGGTTTTTTGCCACACGTTTTGACCCCCAAAGCACGGTGTGCTACCTCGACCGTGATGGCGAAATAGCCTCGGATTTACAGCTTTACCGCTACCCCATGAGCCTGCGTGGCAAAATTATTGAGGCCGACTCGCTTCTGGGGGTGGCCACACGCACAAAGAACCGCGGTATGGGCTATATGGGGCGCATACTTTGCCATGCCATGCAGCTTTCCTATGAGCGTGGACGGCTTTTGATGTTTCACTCCCCTGTGCGCATAATGCTGTATGCAAAGTACGGCCATCTGCCCTCGGCCGACATACGCCTGGTAACCCTAAAGCAATCCGGCGAGCAGACCGCCGTGAGGGTGTCCCGTGAGTGGGATGTAAGCTCTATGTTGGAGGTTTACACGGCATTTGGTGCAAAGTACAGCCAAATGGTGGCCCGTGACCGTGATCTCATGGCGCTACGCATTGCCGACAGCATTGCCGGCGGCATGGAGCTACTGATGGTGCGTGATCAGGGTGGTTTTCCTCTGGCCTATGCCATAATAGGCAAGGAAAAGGAGAGCTACCTTGCCATTGAGTGCTGTTATGTCAGTCAGCGTGGACTTGAGGATTTACTCAAGGCCTGCACAGACTTTGCCGGCGAGACCAAAATTCAGTTGACCCTGCCACCCGATGCCGTGGTGCCCCCTAAGTACTGCGCCGAAGATACCCAAAAGCCCTACTTTGCCCTGCGTGCTCTGGATGTTTCGGGACTGCTGGCGGCCATGAAGCTGGACAGCGAGCTTGTAATATCGGTGCGGGATGATATTTTGCCCCACAACAACGGCTGTTTTGACATGAGGGGCAACCCCTCCAAAAAAGCCCCCGGGGTGCATATGGATGCATCTGCCTTTTCACAGTGGATATGCGGCTACAAGAGCCTGTCACGCCTTGGCACCGAGGAGGGGCAGGTCACAATAAGCGATCCTGTTGCGGTACAGCGTTTGGACAACCTGCTGCCGGTAATGCCCTGCTACCTTTTTGAGCGGTATTAAGCCAATTTACGCCTTAGTTGGTTATTTTTACCATATAGAGACAGGACGTTTTTACAAGTTCATGTTTTATTAGAATTCCTTTTACAAAACCTCGGATATTTGTTCACAGCGACGTAACATATTGTGGAAAAATACGAGGTATAATAAGACCATACCAAGAGCGGATCCGCAACCGCTTAAGGTAAAGATCCAATAACCCTCCTCAACATCTACCTCAAAAACACAGAAACGATAAGCGACCTTTCCCCGAGGAAAGGTCGCTTATCATGTTTACCCCGTAAACAGCCCCACCCCCTGCGCAAAATCACTGCAGTGGGTGGGGCTGTTTCATACCTAACTTCAAAATTTCAACTGCATTTTGCCACCTGCCGGACAGGTGCTTATAACTTAAGCCTAAATGGACTAACCAATTATTTTTACGCCGTCCCATTACAAAAAACACCCCACGGCCAAATAATGCCGCGAGGTGCCAATGGATATCCTGCTTTACACATGGACATCCTAAGCATGTTACTTCTTTTTCTTGCCTGTTGCAAAGAATATAACTATGGCAACCAATGCCACCGCCGCCACAATAATCATGGGGCCTACAATGCTGTTATCGCCCGTTACAGGGTTTACCGAAGCCGCCATGGCCCCCACCGACAACATAAGTGCTGTTATTACAGCTGTATAAAAAGCTATAAATATCTTCATTTTTCATCCTCCTAAAAAATCTTGATTGTTTTCATGCCCCGTTGTAGGCTTTTCCGTTTATGATGCCGCGGGTGCTCGTCGGGAACCAGCCCGCAGGGCAAACACCGCCCACGGGCATTAAATCCCGCCTGCGCCCCACAGCCCCTAAACAAAAAATCCTACCTGCGCATGGTCGTTAAAATTTAACCCTTACTGCTAATAATAAAGAGTATACCCCCGGTGCGGTATGCGTTACAAATTGTTTGGCCCTGCCAAAAAGTGCAAATAACATCCCTCAGGCTGCCCCTACATATATCGACAGACCATACACGATTATTATTATACCCTTTGCAGTTTTGGCTGTCAATATTGTAAACTCCCCACAAAAAAATATTCATAGGCCCACACTGCCCCAAAAATGTTTGACAGCAGGCCCTTTGATAGCTATAATGGGGATTAAGGGTAAACCGTTTGCCCAAAAGACTTTGTAAAAATCAGGAGGATTCCACCATGGCTATGGAACAAAGCCCATCTTTTAACACCGGCGAAAAGCCCCCCGCAAATGGCGTATATCAGTGCCACAAGTGCGGTAAGTTTGCTATCGTTTCTTCTGCACCCAACCAGGAGCTACCCAACTGCGTTAAGTGCAAAACCCCTACAATGTACTTCCAAAAGACAAGATAACAACCTTTGGTAATACAAATAACCCGACCTTGACTGCATGTCAAGGTCGGGTTTGTGTTTGCCCCCAATTTTTTGGTGGCATTATTTTTTAGGCATTAGCTCCCATTGTTTCAAGAGCGGCCATCTTAAGGCAAAGGCAGAGCAGGTCGGCCGCCACCTCAAGCTCCTTCTCGGGGGGGAAGGTGGGGGCTATACGAATGTTCTTGTCCTCGGGGTCTACACCGTAGGGGAAGGTGGCACCGGCAGGGGTCATAACCACGCCGGCCTCCTTGCAAAGCTGTACGGTGCGGCGTGCACACTGTGGGGGGGTGTCCAGCGAGATAAAGTAACCGCCACTGGGTTTGTGCCACTGGGCAATACCAAGTGCCGAAAGCTCACTCTCAAGGGTTTTTAGCACCATGGCAAACTTGGGTGCCAAAATTTCACGGTGAAGGTTCATATGCTTTTTCAGTCCGTCAATATTGCCAAAGTAGCGCACATGGGCCAGCTGGTTTATCTTGTTGTGGCCAATGGTCTGGATGGACATGGAGTCAAGAATATGCTTTACATTGCGCTCGGATGCGCCCATAGCGGCAAGACCTGCCCCCGCAAAGGAGATTTTGGAGGTGGAGGAGAAGATGTAAACCAAATCCTCACGACCTGTTTTCTCGCAGGCCTCCATTATGTTGGCCAGGCTCTCGCTTTGCTCCTCAAGGTCGTGCACTGCGTAGGCGTTATCCCAAAAAATACGAAAATCCGGTGCTGCTGGGTTTAGTCGTGCAAAACGGCGAACCGTCTCGGCCGAGTAGGTTACGCCTGCGGGATTGGAGTACTTGGGCACACACCAAATACCGCGGATCGAGTCATCACTGCTTACAAGTCCCTCAACCTTATCCATATCGGGGCCATTTTCGTCCATTTCGATGGGAATCATCTTGATGCCAAAGTGCTGACAAATGGCAAAATGGCGGTCGTAGCCGGGGGCGGGGCATAGGAACTTTATCTCGGGCAGGTGGCTCCATGGTTTATCCGAGCCGGGCAGGCCGTGGGTCATGGCACGGGACACGGCATCATACATCATATTAAGGCTGGAACTACCGCCCACAATGGTCTGCTCGGGGGTTATCTCCATAAGGTCGGCCATGAGCTTGCGTGCCTCGGGAATGCCGGCAGGTAGGCCGTAGTTGCGGCAATCAAAACCGTTGTCGGCCAAAAGCTCTTTGCCGCCTGCCACGCAGTCCAAAAGACCCATGGTAAGCTCAAGCTGTGCGGTGGCAGGCTTGCCACGGGACATATCAAGCTTTAGCCCCTTTTGCACAAACTCATCGTAACGGGCCGACAGTTTCTTGTATTCCTCCGAGCGCTGTTGAGCGGTCATTTCATTGTATGACAACATTGTGTTTCCTCCTAATACTCACAATTAATTTTTAAGCTATATCTCTGTGAGCTATTCTAATATAATTTACAGTATTTTGCAAGTTAAATTTTCAAAATTGCAAAATAGAGGGCAAAATACACAATTTCACTCGATAATTGATATATAATAGGGGGATTTAATTCAAAAACATCACTTAACCTGCGTTTTCGTGGGCAAATTGGCTGTTGTAAAGTCGGGAATAAAACCCACCCTTTTGCAGTAGCTCGTCGTGGTTGCCCATCTCAACTATATCACCCTTCTCCAGCACCAAAATTTTGTCGGCATCACGGATGGTGGAAAGTCTGTGGGCAATAACAAAGCTTGTGCGCCCCTGCATAAGCCCCTTCATGGCACGTTGTATAAGCACCTCGGTGCGGGTATCCACCGAGCTTGTGGCCTCATCAAGTATCAAAATATAGGGGTTGGACAGAATGGCACGGGCTATGGTAAGCAGTTGGCGCTGTCCCTGCGAGATGTTGGAGGCATCCTCCGAAAGTTCGGTGTCATAGCCATTGGGCAGGCTTTGTATAAAGCCGTGGGCGTAGGCCGCCTTGGCCGCCGCCTCAACCTCACTATCGGTGGCATCAAGCTTGCCATAGCGGATGTTCTCACGAATAGTGCCGCCAAACAGCCATGTGTCCTGAAGCACCATGCCAAAGTACCCGCGCAGTTTCACCCTATCCATGGCCGAAATATCGGTTCCATCTATGCGTATAACACCACTGTTTATATCATAAAAGCGCAGTAGCAAATTAACAAGTGTGGTTTTGCCGGCACCTGTGGGGCCCACAATGGCTATGGTCTGCCCGCTCTCCACCTTTAGGCTGAGATCCTTTATCAGGGTGTTATCGGGTGTGTAGCCAAAGGCCACATGCTCCATCTCCACATCGCCTTTTTTGTTTTGAGGTGGCAACACGGCACCACTAACCTTTACCTCCTCCTGCTCGTCTAAGAAATCAAACACACGCTCGGCCGCTGCAATGGTGGACTGAAGTGTATTGGCTATCTGGGCAAGCTGGCTGATGGGCTGACTAAAGTTGCGCAGATACTGCGAGAAGGACTGTATGTCACCTATTAGCAGTTGGCCGTTTATAACCATTATGCCACCCACTATTACCACCGCCACATAGCCAAGGTTGCTAACAAGGTTTGAAAGTGGCATTATTATGCCCGAAATAAAGTTTGCCCTGTAACTGCTCTGGTAGCGCTCCTCGTTTATTTTTTCAAACTCCAGCGCCACCTCTTGTTCCTTGCCGTAGGCCTTTACCACTGTGTGCCCCGAGTACATTTCCTCTACAAATCCGCCCAGCTGACCAAGGCTTTTTTGCTGTTTTGCAAATAGGGGTTGGGAGCGTTTTATAACACCTGCCGAAAACAGCACCGTAAGGGGCAGTGTAAGCAGTGCAATAATTGTAAGCGCAGGGCTTACCACTATCATCATAATCAGTATAGCCAGCACCCCAAGCACCGAGCTAAATATCTGGGTAACGCTCTGTTGCAGAGAGTTTGACACGGTGTCCACATCGTTGGTAACACGGCTTAGTATGTCACCCAGGGGTTGCTTGTCAAAGTAAGATAATGGCAGGCTTTTTATCTTTTTGTCTACACTGCTGCGCAGAGTGTACATGGTTTTTTGGGTTATGCCGGCCATGATGTGCTGTTGTGCGTAGGTCAGCAGGGCATTTATGAGGTATAGCCCCACAAGTATAACTAAAAATGTCACCACCGTTTGGGTGTTTATACCGCCCGTGCCGGCCATCATGCGCTCCACACCAAGCTGTATTTCGTTTATGGCAAAGCCTATTATTCGGGGGCCAAGGTTGCCCGCTATTGTGGCCAGCAGTGTAAACACCACCACGGCAATAAGCCCCACCTTATAAGCACCTGTAAGCTGTAATAGCCTTTTCAGTGTACCCTTTGTGTCCCGAGCCTTATCTCCCACCTTCATAATATCACCACCGGGGCCGCCCGGGCCACCTCCACGTCCGCCAAATCCGCCGCCTTTTCCTGCGCTCATCAGCTCACCTCCTCTTTTGAAAACTGGGAGGTTACAATCTCCCTGTATATTTCGCAGTCCTTTAGCAAATCGCTGTGGGTGCCAAGTCCTGCCATGCCGCCATCATCACTTAGCACCAGTATTTGATCGGCATTCATTATTGTGCTCACACGCTGTGCCACTATTATAACGGCGGCATCGGCGGTGTGACCCGCCAGGGCACTGCGCAGTTTGGAATCCGTTTGGTAGTCCAGCGCCGAAAAGCTATCGTCAAACAGGTATATTTCGGGTTGTCGTGCAATGGCCCTTGCAATGGAAAGCCGCTGTTTTTGTCCGCCCGAAAAATTTGTGCCACCCTGATTTACCTCGGATTTGTAGCCATCTTCCTTGCCCGATATAAACTGCTCGGCCTGGGCTATGTTGGCCGCAAGGCTTATGCGCTGCTGGGTGGCATCCTGCGCACCGTAGGCGATGTTGTGGGTAATATCTCCGCTAAACAGCACAGCCTTTTGGGTTACATAACCTATTTTTTGGCGCAATGCCTGCATATCCTGCCGGCGCACATCCACACCATCAATCAGCACACGGCCATCGCTTACATCGTAAAAACGTGGGATGAGGTTTAGTATTGTGGTCTTGCCCGAGCCTGTTGAACCTATAATGGCAAGGGTTTTGCCCGGTGCCACCTCAAATGATATGTTTTTCAGGGCCGGCGCCTCGGAGTTTCCGTAAAAGAAGGTTACATCCTCAAACTTTACATATCCCTTTTGCTCCCCTGTTGTTACGGGGGTGGCGGGGGACACCACGCTGTTTTGGGTGTTTAACACCTGGGCTATACGGTCGGCCGAGGCCGCCGCACGGGGAATCATTACAAACATCATGGACATCATTACAAAGGAGAACATTATATACATGACATACTGCACCACCTCCATAATATTGCCCACCTCTATGCCACCTGCCATAACCTCGCCCATGCCAAGCCACACTATGCCCACGGTGGAAAAATTGAGTATAAACATAAGCGCCGGCATTATAACTGCCATGATGCGGTTCATGCGCAGCGACACCGAGGTCAGCTCCTCGTTGGCTTCATCAAAGCGTTTTTCCTCATACTCTTCGGTGCCAAAGGCGCGTAGCACACGCACACCGCTTAGTTTTTCGCGCAGTATGCGGTTTAGGTTATCAATTAGCTTTTGTATCTTTTTTGATAGTGGAATGGTGATTCCTGCCACAATGCCCACCAAGATAAGCAGTGCCGGCACCGTTAAAAATATCACCTTTGACATCTCTACCGAGGTGGAAAATGCCATTATTACGCCGCCCACAAGGGCTATTGGAGCCATAACCGCCATGCGCAGGCTCATAAACAGCACGTTTTCTATCTGGGTGATGTCGTTTGTGGTGCGGGTAATAAGCGAGGCCGTGCCGAATTTATCCATCTCACTCAGCGAGAAGTTCTCCACCTTGTAAAATATATCTCGGCGCAAATCGCGCCCAAGCCCCATGCTTGCCTTGGCCGAAAAATAGCTCGAGCCCACCATGGCCGCCGACCCCAACAGGGTTATGATTAGCATCTTTAGCCCTATCTCCAGAATGAGGGACATATCGCCACCCAGTACCCCCTCGTTTATGATGTCGGCCATATAGCTTGGTAGGTAGAGCATACTGCCCACACTGCCCATAACCAACACCACACTCAGCACCACCATGGCGGTGTAGGGTTTTAAGCCCTTTAGTATTTGTTTCATCGTTTTATTCCTCTCCCATGCGTGACATATGTTCTTGCCCTAAAAATTCTTCCATCTTACTTATTATGCGTATTAGCTCGGCCGTATCTCTTTGACCCAAACTCTTCACAAAAGACTCCAGCATCTGCTGTCTTCTTGCCAGTATTGTAAGTGCTGTTTCTCGTCCGCTTTGTGTTAGGTTAATAACAACACTTCGACGGTCGTCGGGGTCGGGGCGGCGGGTAATATTGCCTTTGCGCTCAAGTGTGGTCAGTATGGGGGAAATTATTGGCGCCTGCATTCCCATATGCCTACTAAGGCGGGAGGGCGTTATGGCGCTCCCGCCTTCCTCCTCCATTTCACACATACCCTCCATAGCCTTGGACTCAAGCATGGTTAGGCCATGCTTTGTGTGGGCAAAATCGCCCATGCTACGAAGCTGTTTATTTAGTTTTCTAAATGCTTCGGTTAATTTTTTGGCATCAGATTGCTCCATTTTATTTCCTCCACCCAAATTTATTATATTTTATAATATTTATATATTGTAATTATTATATAACATAATTATATTCCTTCAAGTATATTTTTAGCCTAAACTGTTAATAAAATGTAAATGGTAAAAGGTTTGCACAAAATAAAAACAGCCTACAAGATAATTCTTGCAGACCGCCTTGCTTAATTTTTGCTTTACTGTAAAATTTTCAGGCAAAGAAAGAACCACTCGAAAATTCGAGTGGTTTTTTGGTGGAGATGATCGGGATCGAACGCCGACAATCTGCCGTGACTAACGAAGTATATTATACCCATTTTTTCGACGAGAGTCAACCCCTTTTTAAAAATAATTTTACACCCATGGCAGCAGGGCAATTTGCCCCATAAAACACAGGTATTAACAGTAGGGCAGATGTGGGCAGAGCGGCCGTAGCCACAAAAAAACCGACAGGAGGAAGTTTTCCACCCTGTCGGTTTAGGTTCGTTATTAAAACTATATCCTATAATTGTTGCGAAAATTTTCAAACAGTTCGCTATAATCAATCCTTAAAATTTCGCAAAAACATGCCAGCTCATAATCGGTGACAAATCTTTGATTGTGCTCAATTTTACTTATCATTTGTTGGTCAATATTGACCCCCATAGCCTGCATTTTGGCCGCAAGTTGTCCTTGGGTCAACTTGTTTGCAAGCCTATTTTTGCGAAGTAGATCAAATATAATATTTTTGTTTCCACTAAATTGTATTTTTTTCATTTTTTCTCACGTTAATATAAAGTATTTTACTTGACATTAACATATATTTTGCCTTATAATACGTTACATAAACGTATTATAAGGGAGGAGGCGTATGAAACTAATACAACATATAGAGAAGCAATTCCCCTACCTTAAAAAACTGCTTGGTGAAAAAGAGCTTGTAGAATTTGCTATGTGTCATTACAGCAATCTACACATTTACCACCTCGGGTTTGGAAGCAGTATACGCAACCACCTGCTAAAAGCTCATAATAATGAGCTTTACCAACTTTTTATTGCCACGGGAATTACCAACGAGGACGATATGTCTTCGCTAATAATTGAGCTCTTTTTTATTTATACAAAGGAGCAAATTCCACCTGCCACAATTCACCACTGATCTATACACCAAGTTAGGTATAAAAAAACCGACAGGAGGAAGTTTTCCACCCTGTCGGTTTAATTTTATTATGCATTGATTTTAGTCGTTGTCGTCGTCATCGTCGTCATCATCGTCGTCATCATCGTCATCGTCGTTGTCGTCATCGTCGTCGTTGTCGTCGTACATGTCGTCGTTGTCGTCATCCATGTCGTCGTTGTCGTCGTCCATGTCGTCGTTGTCGTCATCCATGTCGTCATCGTCGTCATCCATGTCGTCATCGTCGTCGTCCATGTCGTCATCGTCGTCGGTTTCAACTACAATTTCGCCGGTGGTTGCATTTACGGTGTACTCGTATTCCCGGCCGTTAACTTCAAACTCAAACTCGTAAACCATCTGACCATTTTCGTAATCAAAGTCCATGTCGTCAAAGTCGGTGATGTCCTGTGTGGCGGTCAGGCCTGCGGCGGCAAGGGCGGCGCTAAGGGCATCGGCAGGGGCAAGATACCCCGAAGTGTTGGGTGTGCCCTGACCTGTAATACCGGCATTTGCGGCGGCATCCTGGGGCAGAAGAAGCATAAGCTCGTGTACATCAAGGTCATCAAGATCGTCAAAGTCGTACTGAGGCTTTACGCTAAGAACCTGATTTATAAGGTTTGCGCGGCCGCTTGAAATATCACTTTTTTCTGCAAGGTCGTCGATATCGTCCACATCATCAATAATCTGTCCCCATACGGCAGGGTCAATGTTGTTCTGCTCAAGGGTGGTGGCTATGCTCTTTACAAGACGATCCTCAAGCTCGTCGGCCTTGTCATCATCGCTCTGTACCGATACCAGAACCGAGTTCTCAAACTCCGAGATTTTTCCGCTGGCAATCATAGCATTTACAAGCTCATTGGTGGCCTCTTCGATCGAAAGGCCTTCAAGCTGTAGTCCCTCAAGAAGCATTTCGCCGTCCTCATTTAGGGCGGTGGCGGCCATTACCTGCTCCTTGGCATTGCCCTCAAGCTCTATACTTGGGTTAACATCCAAACCAACGGTAGAAACTACCTGATAATTTGCTCCGTAGTACTGCATTCCAAAAAATCCTGCAACAACCAGCGCAAATGATGCCGCTATAACTCCTATGGGATTAAAACCTCTTTTTGTATTTGTCTTAATATCTGTCATCATAACCACGTTTCCTTTCTGCTCTGCACACCGGTCGAGGATTTTATCCAGCACATCGGGTACGCAGTGGGACATGGCGTCATCTATTCTTTTTTCCATATCGTGATTTTCCATGCTTTAATCCTCCCCCAGTAAAGTTTTTAGTTTTTTTAGGGAACGTGAATACTTTGAAAGAACGGTGGATGATGGTATATCAAGCATTGCCGCAATCTCTCTATGCTTTAGGCCACCCACTGCATGAAGCACCACTATTTGGCGGTCATCATCATTTAGGTGGGATAACATTGTACTAAGCACCAAACCATCCTCCACCGAAAACATACTGTTATCCTCTGCAACGGTTTCCCACTGCTCGGGTGTCATGTTTAGGGTTTTTCCGTTTTGCTTAAAACGTGATAGGCATAGGTTGCGGGTTATGGTTAGTATCCAGGCCATTGGCTTTTGGCGCGAACTGTATTGCGTGGCGCTTTGCCATATGCGGATGTAAACCTCCTGCAATATATCCTCGGCATCCTGCGTGTTCTTCAAAATAGACAGGGCGAAACCAAATACTGCCTTGCTTGTTTCGTGGTACAGTCTTCCAAGCTCCTCCTTGCCACCCTGGGCAACCGCTTGTAGCAGACCATCGAGTTTTTCGCTTTGGCTTATTTGGTCTTGTTCGGTTGACGTCAAACCAAACAAAATCATAATTTAATTCCTCCCTTTTGTCCCTTCACTACAATAACTCACCACAGGGCCGTTTTATTGCATGTGTATTAAAAAAATATTTTTTTATTTTTAGGGTGCTGTTTTTTTAATTATTATGTGCTCTAATTCATATGCCTGTTATGGCGCTCACCTTGGGCAGGCATATAGGTATGCTCTGCTTATAATACTTCAAGCGAGCTAATAAACATTGGTGTTTTATCTTGACCTTCTTCAAAACCACAGTGCTTATAAAAATCGACCTCTTTGTTATACGATATCAAGATTAAGGTTGTATAGTCCTTATAATGCTCCTTGGTCATATTAATAAGCCGTCTTCCAATTCCCTTGCCTTGATAGGATGGGTTTACTAAAAGATAATGTGTATACGCAGTCATTATTCCATCGTCCATAGTGCTAATTAGGCCTACAAGTTTTTGATTATGCCACGCAGAATAAACACTTGCGTATTTCTTCATGGCAAGCACCAATTTTTCAGGATGGTTACCGGAGGACCACCCCACCGAAAGAAACAATTCCTCTAAATCTTTCTCCTTAAAGTCTTTTACGTTTCTATAATCAATTTGCATTACATCACAGCTCCCGGCGAATTTATTAGGCATTTCGGGTGGCTGCTACGCAGTGATAAGCTCTGCGCCAATCAATATAAGCAGCAGTTACACATTATAACAGGTTTTTTTCGCTTTGAATAGGCTGTGGCTATTTTTACCTTTACTTACCGGTATTGGGCAATACATATCCCTTGTCCTGCTAATGGTTTTGGCCACGGTTTGCCATTTTGTGCCCTCCTGCATAGTTTTGGGGCCTCAGTGGGGGAGGGTGGCAGTAGGCGCAGGGGCGGGGCCGAGGCTTTGGCCACACAGTGGGCGCCACCGCCCAAGAAATACATATAATTGGTGTAGCCACAAAAAACTTCGCCCCCGGCCAAAGGCAGGGGGATGAAAAGTTTTGGGTCAAACTTTTTTTCAAAAAGTTTGCGTGGTGTGGGGCAGGGCCCCGCGGTCTTGGGGCTGTGTGGTAGAATTATTTCCCGTCCATGGCCGAGAAAAGCGCCTCAAGGCCGTGTTCCATTATGCGTCGTCGGGTTACAATGCCTATAAACACCCCACGGTCGTCGATAACCGGCACAAAGTTTTGAAGCAGTGTGGCCTCCATGAGTTGCTCCATGGTGGTGGTAACGCAGACCTGTTTGTAATCGTGGTGGCGTGGTATTTCGGCCATGGGCAGGCTGTCAAAGTCGGTGGTGTCCATGGGTAGTTGGCGTTTTATATGCCAAAGCAGGTCACCCTCCGAGAGGGTTCCTACATAAAGTCCGTTGCGATCTATAATAGGTATGGTGGAGTAGCGGTGGTATTCCATTTTTTCCAGCGCCTGACGCAGGGTGCAGTCGTTATATAAAAAAGCAACGTCCTGTTTTGGTGTGAGAAAAAACAAGAGATTCACGGGTTGTCCGTCCTTTCCAAAGTAGATATGTAGGCCCGGTGGGCGCTACTATTAATATAATGGGTGTTATTTTAGCACACCATTATATTAAATGTGTTAAGAATGGGTGAATTTATTACTGCAAGTTTTGGTTTTTATTCGTCGAGTTTTAGCACCGCCATAAATGCCTCGGGCGGAACCTCAACCGAGCCGAGCTGACGCATCTTCTTTTTACCCTCTTTTTGCTTTTCAAGCAGTTTCTTTTTACGGGTGATGTCGCCACCGTAGCACTTGGCAAGCACGTCCTTGCGCATGGCCTTTACGGTTTCACGGGCAATAACCTTGCCACCTATGGCGGCCTGTATTGGCACCTCAAATAGCTGGCGTGGGATATGCTCCTTTAGGCGCTCGGCCAAGCGTCTTGCCCTTGGGTAGGCGTTTTCGGCGTAAACAATAAAGGAAAGCGCATCCACAACCTCGCCGTTTAATAGTATATCCAGTTTCACAAGCTTTGATTGACGGTAGTCATCCAGCTCGTAGTCAAAGGAGGCATAGCCCTTTGTGCGGCTTTTCAGGGCATCAAAAAAGTCGTATATTATCTCACAAAGTGGCAAATCATAATGCAGTTCCACGCGGTCGGTGTCAAGATATCGGGTATCCTTGTAAATACCTCTGCGCTCCTGGCAAAGGTCCATAACACTGCCTATGTACTGGGCAGGGGTGAATATACTTGCCTTTACAAACGGCTCCTCAGCCCCTGCAATTTGTGAGGGGTCGGGATAGTTTGTGGGGTTATCAATAAGTATTGTTTCGCCACTTACCATGTGCAGTTTATATATTACGCTGGGTGCGGTGGTAATAAGATCAAGATTATACTCGCGCTCCAAGCGCTCCTGTATTATCTCCATGTCCAGTAGTCCCAAAAATCCGCATCTAAAGCCAAAGCCCAACGCCACCGAGGTTTCGGGCTCAAAGGAAAGGGCGGCGTCGTTTAGGCGAAGTTTGTCAAGTGCATCACGCAGGTCGGCATATCTTGCGCCATCGGCAGGGTAAATGCCGCAGTAAACCATGGGGTTTACCTGCCTGTACCCCGGCAGTGGGGCATCGGCGGGATTGTCTATATCGGTTACGGTGTCGCCCACCTGTGTTTCGCTTAAGTTTTTTATGCTGGCGGCAATATATCCCACCTGTCCTGCACAAAGCTCCTCCACAGGTTTTAGGGCGGTGGCCTGCATCTGGCCAACCTCCACCACATCAAACTCTGCCCCTGTGGCCATCATGCGTATGCGCATACCTGCCTTTATACTTCCGCTCATAACACGCACATATACCATAACACCACGATAAATATCGTAGTAGGAGTCAAAAATAAGGGCCTGTAGCGGGGCGGTGTCATCCCCCTTTGGGGCAGGTACGTTCTGCACAATGCGCTCCATTACCTCGGAAATATTCAGCCCGTTTTTGGCCGAAATTCGAGGTGCATCAAGTGCAGGTATGCCAATTATATCCTCCACCTCATTGGCCACCCTCTCCGGGTCGGCCGCAGGTAGATCTATTTTGTTTATTACCGTCACAATCTCAAGGTCATGCTCTACAGCCAGATATGTGTTGGCAAGGGTTTGCGCCTCTATGCCCTGGGAGGCATCCACCACAAGTATTGCCCCCTCGCAGGCCGCAAGGGAACGCGACACCTCATAGTTAAAGTCCACATGCCCCGGGGTGTCTATTAGGTTAAACTCATAGGTTTCTCCATCTTGGGATAGGTAGTCGAGTGTTACTGCACGGGCCTTTATTGTAATGCCACGCTCACGCTCTATATCCATATTATCAAGTAGCTGATCGGCCATTTCACGCTTGGTTACGGCACTGGTAAGCTCCAAAATGCGATCGGCCAAGGTGCTCTTGCCGTGATCTATATGGGCTATAATGCAAAAATTGCGAATATTCTCTTTTTTAATGCTCATATCATTTCCTCCATTTGGCAAAGGTTGGGCATAACTCTTTTTATTATATCACAACTAAACGCTTTTTCATATACACAAAGCCATAAAGCTGTTTTTTACTGTATTTTACATTAATCCTTACAAATAATCCCCCATTATAACCCATTTTTTAACCACTATTATTTAATTTATTATAGACCTTATTTCGGCAATACTAACAGGGAAGTTTTGCGCAAAAATTGCATAATAGCATTGTGCATGTCCTACGCTTGTGCCTGCACCCTGCTTTTTCGCCTTGGCAGCGCCGCGGACGGCATGGGCACCAGCCCGCAGAGAACCCCGCTCCGCGGGCATAAGCCCAATCCGCCCTTGACACCACCAAGACAAAAACCCATGGCGCAAAACAACTAAGTTACAAAGGAGGCCACCGCCTTGCGTCCTACCCCAAACCAGTACAAAAACATGTCACAAAAAGCCTCGCCACCCGGCAAACATCTGCGCAGATTTATTTGCGCATATCTTGTGGGTGGGTGCATATGTATGCTTGGTCAGTTTCTCTTAAACTTCTACACCTCGGTGGGCATGGAGGTGTCGGCGGCCTATACAATGGTATCGGTCACCTTGATAATGTTATCCACCCTTTGCACAGGGCTTAAAATTTACGATAATCTTGCACGCTATGCAGGGGCCGGCACCCTTGTACCCATAACAGGTTTTGCAAATGCCGTTTGCTCGCCTGCGCTTGAGTTTAAGTCCGAGGGGTATGTGTTGGGACTTTCGGCCAAAATGTTTATAATTGCAGGCCCTGTAATTGTCTATGGAACACTGGCCTCGGTGGCATATGGGCTGATATATTTTGCCCTAACACAGGCGTAAAGCAAAGGTCTATTGGCAGGGCGCTTTTATTTTAGATGCAGCTGCCAAGGACAAATGTGCGGATTATTTACACAAAGGAGATAATTGCCATGGCAAAACGTCAGGGAAAATACACCCTTATAATGCAAAATCCCCCCACCGTGGAGGCCTGGGCGGCCATAGGCGGTAAAAAGGAAGGCGAGGGGCCTGTTGGCCCATATTTTGATTACACATCGCAGGACAGTCTTTTTGGGCAAAAAAGCTGGGAAAGTGCCGAAAGCGCCATGCAACACAAGGCCATGGAAACCGCCCTTAAAAAGGGGGGAATAAATTCGGATGCCCTTGATTATGTTTTTGCAGGGGATCTGCTTAATCAGTGTGTTAGCTCTACCTTTGGCCTGCGAGAGCTTGGTGTACCGCTTATAGGATTGTTTGCAGCCTGCTCCACCATGGCCGAAGGGCTTGGACTTTCGGCGCTGTTTGTAGAGGGGGGGCTTGCCCGCAGGGCGGCGGCCGTCACCTCATCTCATTTTTGCAGTGCCGAAAAACAATTTCGTTTTCCGCTGGAGTATGGCGGACAACGACCGCCCACCTCTCAGTGGACAGCCACGGCGGCAGGTGCGGCGGTGGTGGCGCCCGGCACCGCTCCGCCATATGTGCGGGGGGTTACCTTTGGGCGAATAATTGATCTTGGTATAAAGGACCCCAACAACATGGGGGCGGCCATGGCACCTGCGGCGGCCGACACTTTTTGCAACTTTTTTGCCGACACCGCCACAAATCCAACTAATTATGATCTTATAATCACCGGGGACTTGGGGCGGGTTGGTTCTGAGCTTTTTATAGAGCTTTTACGACGAGAGGGTTACCACGCCCAGCAAAACCACTCGGACTGTGGGCTTATGTTGTTTGATCCAAAGTTGCACCCACAGGTGGGGGCAGGTGGGTCGGGCTGTGGGTGTTCGGCCTCGGTGCTTTGTTCGTTACTGCTTGGTCGCATAAGGGATGGGGGACTGCAAAATATATTGTTTGCAGCCACAGGCGCACTTATGTCGACCACCACCTGTCAACAGGGTGAAAGCATACCGGGCGTGGCTCATCTTTTGTGGCTTTCGGGATTATCCTCGTAACGGCGTTAATGCATGGCAAATTTATATTACAATCTTAAAGGGAAGTAGCTATGGAATATCTAAAGGCCTTTTTGGTGGGGGGAGCCCTCTGCCTTGTGGGACAAATATTTATTGAGTACACAAAACTTACCCCTGCCCGCATACTTGTGGGCTTTGTGGTGGGGGGTGTGGTACTGGGTGGCCTTGGGTTTTACGAGCCTCTTGTAAAGTTTGCAGGGGCCGGGGCCTCGGTGCCTCTTACCGGCTTTGGCAACCTGTTGGCCAAGGGGGTGCGCACCGCCGTGGACAGCGATGGCCTTTTGGGGGTAATAACCGGAGGGCTTACCGCCTCATCGGCCGGCATAACGGCGGCGGTGGTGTTTAGTTTTTTGGTGGCGCTTATTTTTAAGCCGGGGGACAAGTCGTAAAACTTTTGGGC
>CAYJGQ010000032.1:4114-20925 GCA_964369885.1 uncultured Oscillospiraceae bacterium | reverse complement strand
CGTGTGGGTGGGGGGAGAGTTCTGCCGCGACCATGCGGCCGCCCCACAAGCGGTCAAAACCACTTGCACCCACACCCTCAAATATGGTACAATATACTGAATTGTTATGTCATACTGGAGGTAAAAAGCCTTGAGCAAAACCCATTACCAAATCGACTACACCGACCTATCCTCACAGCTACAATATACCCAAAAAATGCAGCGGTATTTAGAAAGCGGTGAGAAGACCACCTATCTTGCCTATGTGCATTCCTACGGCTGTCAGGCAAATGTGGCCGACGGTGAAAAAATAGAGGGAATATTGGCCGAACTTGGGTATGGATTTTGCACCGAACCACAGCAGGCCGACCTGATACTGCTAAACACCTGTGCCATTCGTGAGGGGGCGCAGGACAGGGTATACGGCAACGTTGGTGCGCTAAAGCAGTTAAAGCGTAACAATCCCGATCTTGTAATAGGGCTGTGTGGATGTATGATGCAGCAAAAAGAGGTTGTGGAGCGTCTGCGCAGGAGCTTTCCCCATGTGGATTTGGTGTTTGGCACAAATGCTATGCACCGCCTGCCCGAGATGCTGTTTGAGCGCATGAGCACCAAAAAACGTGTGCTGGACTACCGTGAAACCGATATATCTGTTGTAGAGCAAATTCCCACCCGCAGACAGGGAGGGATTAAGGCCTCGCTACCCATAATGTATGGGTGTGACAACTTTTGCTCATACTGTATAGTGCCATATGTCAGAGGGCGGGAACGCAGTCGTAGCCCCGAGATGATTTTGCGTGAAGCCCGTGAAATTATTGCCGAGGGATACAAGGAAATAACCCTGCTTGGCCAAAATGTAAACAGCTATGGTCACGGCCTACCCAAGCAAGAGTACATCGATTTTGCAGAGCTTTTACGGCAAATAAATGACATAGATGGCGATTTTCGCATAAGATTTATGACCTCCCACCCAAAGGACTGCACCAAAGAGCTAATTGATGCCATGGCCGAGTGTGAAAAGGTAAGCCCATATTTGCATCTGCCGGTACAGTCGGGCAGTGATAGAATTTTGGAGCTGATGAACCGCAAATACACAGCCGAGCGATACACCGAGCTTGTGAGCTACGCAAAACAGCGCATACCAGGCGTTACAATTTCCAGCGATATAATAGTGGGATTTCCGGGTGAGGGGATAGAAGATTTTGAAAAAACCATGGAACTCATCCAAAAAATAGGCTTTATAGGTCTTTTTACCTATATATACTCCCCCCGAAGCGGCACCAAGGCGGCCGAAATGGAGGACCCCACCCCACCACAGGATAAATCGGCCTGGCTCAGGCGGATGTTAAAGGTGCAGGAGGGCATAGCCCAAAATATTCATAAGGGCATGGTGGGCAAAACCTTCAGGGTGTTAATTGAAAACGAGAGTAGACAAGAAACATCCGAGGGTCACAACCTTACGGGGCGCACCGATACAAATGTGCTTGTGCACCTAAAGGGCGACCCAACATTGGTTGGACAGTTTGCAAAAGTTTGCATAACGGCCGCCTTTAATCGTGCAGTACACGGAGAAATTCAGTAGCACTCTCACATAATAAGTTTGGCAAAGAGCCTATTTGGACAGGATACACCACACCTGCACAGGCAGGTACACTTAGAATAATTAGCCATTAATATGTGCTATTATTTATATGCCGCCCTATGGATAGGGCAAATTATATGCGCAAAGCGCAGGAGGAAAAAACATGGACGTTATCAAGATGGCAAGAGAGCTTGGCAAAGAAATTCAAAAAGACCCCCGTTATACAGCATATCAAGCAGCACAGGATATGGCCGATAAAGACGAGGTGCTTCAGGACCTTATAGGCAAATTCAACCTTAAAAAAATTGATCTTCAGCAGGAAATTCAAAACCCCGACAAAAACCCCGAAACCATGCAGGCCATTGATGCGGCACTAAAGGAGCTGTATGCAAAGGTAATGGAGAATGATAAGATGGTGGCCTACAATGTGGCCAAGCGTGAGATGGACAGCCTGCTTTCCTTTGTACAGGAAATAATTGTGGCAAGCTCCAACGGTCAAGACCCCGATACAGTTGAGGAAAAACCCGACGTTGCCTGTGGCGGAAGCTGCTCATCATGTGCAGGTTGCAGCTAAGCTAAAATATTTATGATGTTGCGCCGTGGGTGCATGGCCGAGCAAATGGCCTTACCCACCACAAAGGCGTTATTTTAGATGCACATAGAGGGTGCCCCTCCGGGGCAGGCCTTGGTGCTAACATGACAAAACAGCAGAGGAGGCAGGGCGGTGCTTACACCTGAGCAAATGCAAAAACTTTCCCCCATGATGAAACAGTTCTTTGAGATAAAGGCGCAGCACAAGGGGCAAATTTTATTTTACCGTCTGGGAGATTTCTATGAGATGTTCTTTGACGATGCCCTGCTGGCCTCAAAGGAGCTTGAGCTCACCCTCACAGGGCGTGAATGCGGCCTTGAGGAGCGTGCCCCCATGTGTGGCGTGCCCCATCACGCCTGTGAGGGCTACATAGCACGACTGATACGCAAGGGCTACAAAGTGGCCATATGCGAACAGCTTGAAAGCGCCTCCCAAACAAAGGGCATGGTGCGCCGTGGGGTGGTAAGGGTAATCACCCCCGGCACCCTCATGGAGCCGGGTATGCTTGATGAGGGTAGCAATAACTACATATGCAGTATTTCCTGCACAAAGGAGGGCTACGGCCTTGCCTTTGCCGATATTTCGACAGGAGAGGTAAAACTGACAGGACTTCCCGCCTTGGAAAACCGAGGAGTAATGGAGGAGCTTGGGCGGTTTTGCCCCAGTGAAATCATATTCAATAGCAGTTTTTTAGATCAAAAGGACATTGGGGCGTTTATAAAAAAACGCCTGGCCTGCACGGCCGACCTTGGCGAGGATGAGGACTACGCCTCTGACATGGCAAGGGAGATATGTGCACGACACTTTGAGCCCTCCCAGATGCAGGGCTTTGAGCACAATCCTGCCATGGTGTCCACCCTGGGTGGACTTTTGGGATATTTGGAGCGCACACAGCGCAACGGACTTGAGCGCCTGACCACCCCTGACCTGTATGCCGAGGACAGATACATGAACCTTGACCCCACCGCCCGACAAAACCTTGAGCTAACCCAGACACTGCGTGGGGGACAGCGCAAGGGCTCGCTTTTGTGGGTGCTGGATAAAACCTGCACCGCCATGGGCAAGCGCATGATAAAGTCATGGGTGGAACAACCACTTAAAAACCCCACCGCCATTGGGCGACGTTTGGCAGGGGTGGAGGAGCTATTTTGTGGCACGGTGTTGCGTGAGGACATCCGCGAACAACTGGGCGGAGTGTATGACCTCGAGAGACTGTTAACCCGCATAATTTACGGCAGCGCCACCCCTCGGGAAGTGCGTGCCTTTGGCTTTACACTACTAAAACTCCCACCGCTTTGTGATATGCTGGGTGGGGTGTCCTCCCAGATGCTGGAGGCGGTACGGCGAGAGCTTGACCCGCTGCACGATGTGTGCCATCTTGTGGAAAGCGCACTGTGCGACGAGCCTCCCGCAAATATTCGTGATGGAGGAGCAATAAAGGATGGCTATAACGAGGAGCTTGACGAACTTCGTGGTTTGAGCAAAAATGCCCAGGGCGTTATGGCGGCCATGGAGCAAAGGGAACGTGAGCAAACAGGAATAAAAACCCTTAAAATTGGATACAATCGGGTGTTTGGATATTATATCGAGGTCACACGACTTAATCAGGATATGGTACCACCCCACTACATAAGAAAACAGACCTTGGCCTCGGTTGAGAGATATATTACCCAGGAATTAAAGGAGCTGGAGGACAAGGTGCTGGGTGCCAATGAGCAAATTTTGGCCATAGAGCACCGACTGTTTACCGAGCTTTTGCAAAATATAGCTGGGCAACTGGGCAGAATACAGCGCACCGCCTCGGCCATTGCAAAGCTTGATGTACTGCAAAGCTTTGCCACGGTGGCGGCCGACAACAACTACTGCCACCCAACAGTAGATCTTTCCGACGGGGTAAAAATATCGCAGGGGCGTCACCCTGTGGTGGAACAGCTTGTTTCCACCCCATTTGTACCAAACGACACAAATCTTGACGGTGGCCATCATCAAATAGCCATCATTACAGGGCCCAACATGGCAGGTAAATCAACCTACATGCGCCAAACTGCCATTATAGTGCTCATGGCGCAAATAGGCAGTTTTGTGCCGGCAAAATCGGCACATATAGGCGTGGTAGACGGCATATACACCCGTGTGGGCGCCACCGATGATCTAAGCTCGGGGCAGTCCACATTTATGGTCGAGATGAGCGAGGTGGCACATATACTGCGCTCGGCCACCAACAAAAGTTTGCTAATACTCGATGAAATTGGCCGCGGCACTTCGACATTTGACGGCATGAGTATTGCGCGAGCCGTGATAGAATATATTGCGGATAAAAATAAACTTGGGGCCAAAAGCCTTTTTGCCACCCATTACCACGAGCTCACCGAGCTGGAACAACACATACCTGTGGTAAAAAACTATAACATTGCCGTTAAAAAACGAGGGGACGACATCACATTTTTACGGCGAATAGTTCCCGGTGGCGCCGACGACAGCTATGGCATAGAGGTGTCAAAACTGGCCGGCATACCCGACTGGGTGGTAAAACGTGCCCGAGAGGTGCTGACCCAGCTGGAGCAGGGCAGTGTGGCCGCACCGGCCAAAATACGCACACTAAAGCCAAAAGGCGAGCAGTCCTACCAAATGAGCCTTGGCAACCCGGCCTCGGATGCCGTGCTTGAGCGCCTGGCAGGCATTGATGAAAACACGGTAAGCCCCCTTGAGGCACTGGGCATACTGTTTGAGCTCAAAAAACTTACAAAGCAGGATTAGTGATAAGCGCTGTGCAAAAAGGGGGGGACAACCATGCCCGAAATAAAACTGTTAGATAAACAGGTGGCCGAGCTTATTGCGGCCGGCGAGGTGGTGGAACGCCCCTCGGCCGTGGCAAAGGAGCTGTGCGAAAACGCAATAGACGCTGGGGCTACCTCGGTGACGGTAGAGATACAAAGGGGTGGGGTGTCCTACCTGCGGGTGACCGACAATGGTTGTGGTATCCCACGACAGCAAATCCCCAAGGCTTTTTTGCGCCACGCCACCAGCAAGGTGGTAACACAGGAGGATCTTGAGCGCATCGCCACACTTGGGTTTCGTGGCGAGGCACTGGCCTCGGTGGCGGCCATGTGCAGGGTCGAGATGCTGAGCGCCTGCGAGGGGGAGAGCCTTGGCAGCCGCTATGTTATAGAGGGGGGAGAGGCACTGCCCATCGAGGAGGCCGGTTGCCCTGTGGGAACAACCATTGTGGTAAGGGATATATTCTACAACACCCCCGCCCGCATGAAGTTTCTAAAAAAGGATGTGACCGAGGGAAATGCAGTGGCCTCGGTGGTGGAAAAGCTTGCACTGTCCCACCCTGAAATTGCCTTTCGCCTGATTCGTGAGGGGGAGCAAAAGCTAAAAACCCCGGGAGATGGGGAACTGTACACCGCCATATATTCTCTGTTTGGCAGGGAGTTTGCCAAGGGTATGACCCCACTTAGCTACAGCCGCGGAGGGCTTTCGGTGGAAGGATATATTGGCCGCCCCGATGCCTCAAGGGCCAGCCGTGGACATCAAAACTTTTTTATTAACCGAAGGTTTATACACAGCCGCACCTGCGTGGCCGCCCTTGAGGAGGCCTTTAAGGGAAGTGCAATGGTTGGCAAATTTCCAAGCTGTGTACTTATGTTAAACATCCCACTGCACAGCCTTGATGTAAATGTACACCCGGCCAAAACCGAGGTGCGTTTCTCGGACGAAAGACAGATATTTGAGCTTGTATACTACGGTTGCAAGCAGACCCTTGCAGAGCTTGGAAATATTACCCCTGCCCCACAAAGGCGTGTGGGTGCACAGGTAAATCCGCTGAGCATAACCACCGCCCCCCACAGCGGACAGCAGGAAAAATTCACCCCGGAGCAGTACACAAACCCCAAAACCCTCCCATCGCAAAACAACCTAAGGGGGATGAAATCGCAGGAAAATGTACTGGAGGATGGGGGGCTTGTGCTTGGACGCAACAGTACAGTGCCACAGCTTGGTAAGGTCATAAACCGCCCCGAGCCCGATGATGTGTGGAGCGGACGGGCTACGGCCTACACACGCCAAAGGCCGCAAACCAATAATGATGAGGCAGCAGTGGCAAAGACCTTGGCTTCATTTTGGCCGGGCGAAAAGGCCGATGACACCAAGGTGTCGGAAGAGCCGACACAGTACATTCCCCCAAAAAAACAGTCCACCTTTGTGGAGGAGCACCCAGCCCAAGAGGCACCACAGCCCCAAGGCACGGCGCAAAACCGCCTTACAGATTGTCGACTGGTGGGGGAGGTGTTGGAAACCTACCTGATACTTGAGGACGAGGGTGGAATACTGCTGGTTGACAAGCACGCCGCCCACGAGCGGGTGATATTTGAGCGCCTAAAGGATACAACCGATACTGCGGTGCGTCAGGTGCTGTTATCCCCCATTGCCGTAAGGCTATCACGGGAGCAGTACAGCGTGGCACTGGAAAATTTAGACACATTTGCACGCATAGGCATAATGGCTGAAGATTTTGGCGAGGGCAGTCTGCTTATACGGGAAACCTCGGTGCTACTTCCACATGCCGATGTGTCTGCCGTGGTTGAGGAGATAGCTCAAAAACTTGTAACCCAAAGCTCCCAAATAACCCCGCATGTGCTCGAGGAGTTGTTTCACTCGGTGGCCTGCCGCACCGCCATAAAGGCGGGGCACAAAAGCACCCCAGAGGAACTGCAAGCCATAGTGGCGTATATTTCGGCCGATCCCACACTGCGCACTTGTCCCCACGGACGCCCCATAGTGGTGGAGCTTGGGAAATATAGCATTGAGAAGATGTTTGGCCGAATTACATAAAAGGCAAGGGACAACCCATCCGCCAACAACACTATTTTGAATATAATTATGGAGAATACCGATGACAAGCAGTAACCCACCAAAAAAGCATAATATTGTGGTAGTGGCAGGTCCCACCGCCTCGGGTAAAACCGGGCTTGGGGTGGAGCTTGCACTTAGGTGTGGCGGTGAGGTGGTGTCGGCCGACTCCATGCAACTTTACAAAGAGATGAATATAGCCACCGCCAAACCCACCTCGGAGGAAATGCGTGGGGTACCACATCACATGATGGATATATTACAGCCGGGCGAGCAGTACTCGGTGGCGTTATATGTAAAACAGGCCGCACAGGTGATAAATGACATCATATCCCGTGGCAGGCTTCCCATAGTAGTGGGGGGGACAGGGCTTTACATTGATTCGCTTTTGCAGAACATAAAATTTGCCCCCAGCCCCGAGTCGGAGCCTATGCGCCAAAAACTGCGAGAGCGTGCCCTGAACGAGGGTAGTGAGGTGCTTTGGCAGGAGTTAAAGGAAATAGACCCGCAAACGGCCGAAAAACTTCACCCCAACAACCTTGGGCGGCTTATTAGGGCGCTTGAGATATACGCCATTACAGGCATACCCATGAGCGAGCATGTGCGACGCTCTAAGCTGACAAACAGCCCCTACAACCCTTGCAAAATACTGCTTGGCACCACCGACCGCGCACTGCTGTATGAGCGCATTGAAGGCCGTGTGGATGAAATGATGGAGATGGGGCTTTTGGGAGAGGCTGAATATATTCGGGGATTGGCGCTATCCAAGACGGCGGCCCAGGCCATAGGATATAAAGAACTTGAGCCCTATTTTTTGGGGCACAACAGCCTGGAGCACTGCATAGAGAACCTAAAAACCGAAACCCGACGATATGCCAAGCGACAGATGACCTGGTTCAGACGTGGTGAGGGGTACAACCTCCTAAACACCGATGAATTTTTGGGGCGGGACGAGCTGGCGGATAGAGCCGTGCAGATAATAAATGAGTGCTTTTACAGGTAAAGTGACCGATAATATGTCGAGGAGGTGGCACCGTGAACAATTTAACAGGTAAAGTGGTGTCTATCCTTGCGGTGTTGGTACTGCTTGTCTACTCGGGATATCAGGGATATCGCTACTTTTATCAGCCCTACCGCACCGAAACAGCCTACCTATACACCGTAACCGATAAGGTGCAAACAAGGGGACTGGTGGTACGGGCAGAGCAGGTTGTTACGGGCGGTGTGGGCGGCGTTATGAGCTATTCGGCCGATGAGGGTGAAAAGGTTATTAAGGGCACCACCATTGTGGAATATTACAACGACCAAACACAGGCGCAAAATGTGGCTCGCATTGCCCAAATTGAGGAGCAAATAGCCCTACTTGGCGAGGTGCAACAGCCTGGATCATATCAGTATACCAATGCCGAGGCCTTGTCGGTGCGCATAGAGGAAATAATAGGCGATGCAGCCCAGGCGGCGGCCGCAGGAGATGCCACACAGGCGCTCAGGGGCCGCAATGACCTTTTGGAATACATGAGTAAGCGTCAGCTTTCGGTGGGTGAGGTGCAGGACTTTAGCGCTACCATCAATGAGCTTGAGCAGGAAATGTCGGCACTACAAGGTCAGGTTTCGGGGTATATTGATACGCTTGCCGCACCAATAGAGGGCTATTTTTCACGCTACACCGATGGCCAGGAGGGCAGCTATACACCCGAAAATTTAATGACAATGGATTCGACCATGCTAAGCGCGGCCATAGAAACCCCAACCCAGCTACGCAGTGACCTGCCCGGAAAAATAATGACCAGCCACAACTGGTACTTGGGGCTTGTGGTCACTGCCCGTGAGGCCGAAAAGTTTATACCAGGCGATAAGGTGCAGGTGAGGCTTCAGGGTGGCAGCATTGAGGACATAACCATGGAGATTTACAGCCTAAGTGTTGAGGAACAAAATGCCGTGGTGGTGCTCAAAAGCGACCGCATAATTCCCGAGATATTATCCCTTCGCAGTACCGATGTGGAGGTGCACTTTACCCAGCACAGCGGACTGCGTGTGAGTAACAGCGCCGTGCGCACCGAGGATGGCACGGTGGGGGTTTATGTGTCCACGGGGTACGAGCTGCGCTTTAAGCCCATTGAGGTGATATATCAGGGCGATGGATACCAGATTTGCAGTGAGAACTCAAGTTTACAAAACAGCATAAAAATGTTTGATTCGGTTGTGGTAGAGGGGGTTGATTTGTACGATGGAAAACCAATATTTTAGCGACACCGCCGCAGGGCGTGTGGAAAAAATTCTAAGTGAGATGAAAAGTGCGGCGCAGCAGGCAGGCCGCCCACCCGAGCAGGTACGCCTGATGGCCGTTACAAAAACCCGCACGACGGCCGAGGTGAATGAGGTCATAGCGGCAGGGGTTACACTGCTTGGAGAGAATCGCGCCCAGGAGCTTTGCGCACGATATGACGATTACAACAAAGAGGGATGCAGTATTCATTTTATTGGGCGACTGCAAACCAACAAGGTGCGCCAAATTGTTGACAAGGTAGACATGATAGAATCGGTTGATAGCCTGCGCCTTGCAAAGGAAATTAGCAGGCAGTGCGAAAAGCGTGGCATAACAATGGATATTTTGCTCGAGATTAATCTTGGGGATGAGGACAGCAAGGGTGGATTTACCCCCGAGGAAATTCAGGATGCAGTGGCCGAAATTTCCACTCTTCCGGCCATTTTTATCAAAGGACTTATGGTAATACCGCCAATTTGCCAAAATTTAGACGAAACATTGGGCCATTTTGACAGAACTCGGCGGATATTTGTTGACATAAGCCACAAAAAAATAGATAATGTTAACATGGAGGTTCTCTCCATGGGAATGTCGGCCGATTTTGCCCCTGCCATAGCCTGCGGTAGTACCGTGGTAAGGGTAGGCACGGCCTTGTTTGGTAAGCGACAATAAGGGCTATTATTGAAGTGCCCAAAAAAATACGGAGGAACAGTATTATGGGATTTATGGATAGGTTCAAGGAAATGATGGGTATGCCCGACGAAGATTATTATGACGATTACGAATCGGAATTTGGCGAGGAGAGCGATACTCCTCTAATTCGTCATGAACACACACACGACAATGACATCAGCATGTCGCCCAACGACACAAAGAGGGGCAACAAGGTTGTAAACATACATGCAACTGCACAACTTCAGGTGGTACTTGTAAAGCCTGAACATTTTGAGGATGCCAGCACCATTGCAGATCACCTAAATGCAAAGCGCACCGTGGTGCTCAACCTTGAGTCGGCCAACAAGGAGGTTGCCCGCCGTCTTATCGACTTTTTAAGCGGCGTAGCCTATGCAAATGAGGGGCAGATTAAAAAGGTGGCAAACTCCACCTACATCATAACCCCCTACAACGTGGGCATAATGGGCGATGACTTTTTGGACGAGCTTTCCTCAAGCGGCATGTTTTTATAAATGTCGGGAGGAGTGTTTGCCCAATCACCCGAGGAAACCATATTTTGTAGGCGCATTGAGGATATGATGGCTCGATGCGAAAAACACTATACCGAAACCTTTTCACCTTTTCTTGATGGACGCAAGGCCCTACTTGCCACCGGTGTGCTTGCACAAAACGGCTGGGATAATTTCAGGCTATGGGGAGGACACGAGGGGGCCGAGCGGGTTATGCTTGGGGTATTTCCCCCCTACACCGATTCTCAGGACTTTCCCATTACCCCGCTTAGCCTGACCTGCCGAGCCGAGGATGAACTGACCCACAGAGATTTTTTGGGGGCCACCTTGGCACTGGGGCTTGAGCGAGAAACCCTTGGAGACATACTGGTGGAACCCGGCAGGGCTGTGATATTTGCAGCCCCCGTGGCGGCAAAGCTAATTATGTTGGAGCTTGGCCTTGTGGGGCGTGTTGGGGTGAAGATTGCCGAGGGCTTTTGCGAGCCACTGCCCGGCATGGGCAGGGTGGAGGAGATGAGTGGCACAGTAAGCTCGCTCCGTCTTGACTGTGTGGTGGCCTTTTTGACCAACCTCAGCCGTGAAAAGGCGGCGGCGCTCATAAAATCAGGGGCTGTAAACCTTGCCTACTGTCCCTGCGACAAGGTGGACAAGCAGGCCCAGGAAGGCGAGCGCATAACAATCAAGGGTTACGGAAGATACCGCATACAGCAAATACTCGGTCTTTCCAAAAAGGGAAGAACAAGATTGCTGGTGCACAAATCGATAGGATAAAAGCAAAATAGTAGCTGTATATAGCGTGGAGGATGTGATATAGACCTGCCAAATGGCAGGGATGTGTATTATATCTTCAATGTTAAGTGATCACGCCAATGGACTCAGTGGGAGAGGAGATATATTTATGAATTTGGTAGAGGAACTCAAGGCTATAACATTTGAAAAGGCCCCCTTTGGGTACCGTGTAGAGGAGGTTGATCGCTACATTGATAGGGTGGGTCAGGCGGTGAGCGAGCTTGAGAGGGATAACGAAGACCTTGAGGCAAAGCTTGAAATATTGGCCGCAAAGCTTGAGGAGTACCGTCAGGACGAGGAGAGTATGCGCTCGGCCCTTATAGGTGCTCAAAAACTCGGTGATAGCGTGGTGCGTGACTCCAAGGCCAAGGCCGAGGAACTATTGCGTGAATCCCAGGAAAAATCTGAGGAGCTTTTGCGCGACTCCAAGGCAAAGGCCGAGGAAATTGTGCGCGATGCCATGACACGCGCCGAGCAGACCATAGGCTCGATAAAGCAGCAGGCCGAGCAGGAGCGTAGCAGATACGAAATCATGCAGCTTCAGGTCAGCGACTTTAGAAATAAGCTAATAGAGCTTTACAAATCTCACATAGAGATGATAAATATGTTGCCCGAATACGAGGGAACCGAGCCACCCACCCCACCGGCAGCCCCCGTGAATATAGCACCGGTGCAAACGGCACCTACCCCCGAGCCCGAACCCCCAAAGGCACCCGAACCCAAAGCCCCACCCATGACCCACATCCCTGATTTTTATAAGGATGATTTGCGGGAGAATGATCTGAACTACGGCTCAGCCCCCTCGGCACCTGATTTAGCCAAAGAGGATGATTTCCAGGTCGAGTTACCCGATGAAAAACCCACGGGCAACACCCCATACCAACGGTATGTATCAAAGTACGGAGAACTGCTTTTTGGAGATGACATCGACGTGAGATGACATTTTAACAATAAAAAAAGATTGCAAGGAGCGAATAAACAATATGTCCCAGGATTACAACAGCACACTAAAGCTGCCAAAAACAAGTTTTGACATGAGGGCAGCTCTGCCCAAAAGGGAACCCGAAGCCCTAAATAATTGGGAACAGGAGCGCATATACGACAAGATGATTGCCAAAAACGAAGGCAAGCCTGTATATGTACTGCACGATGGCCCTCCCTATGCAAACGGGGACATACACCTCGGCACCGCACTAAACAAGGTGCTAAAGGATGTAATAGTTCGTTCTAAAAATATGATGGGTTATAAATCTCCCTATGTTCCCGGTTGGGACACCCACGGACTGCCCATCGAGCTTAAGGCCATGAAAAAGCTCGGGGTTGAAAATCTACCTTCCAAGGTGGAAATTCGCCGCCATTGCCGTGACTTTGCACTGCACTACATGGAAAATCAGAAAAACCAGTTCAAGCGCCTTGGCGTGCTTGGCGATTTTGACAACCCCTATCTTACCCTGCGCCCCGAGTTTGAGGCCCGCCAAATAGAAGTTTTCGGCGAGATGGCCAAGAAGGGTTATATGTACAAGGGTCTAAAGCCTGTGTACTGGTGCTCCGACTGTGTTACGGCGCTGGCCGAGGCCGAGATTGAGTACGCCGAGGATCCCTGCACCTCAATTTATGTAAAGTTTGCCCTAAAGGATGACTTTGGCAAGCTTGCCGCAATGGGGGCAGATCTTTCCAAAACCTCGGTGATCATCTGGACCACAACCACCTGGACACTTCCCGGCAATATGGCCATCTGCCTTGGTTCAGCCTACGATTATTCGCTGGTGTCGGCCAATGGCGAGTACTACCTGTTGGCCACAGATTTACTGGAGTCGGCCATGAAGGTGGCCGAGATAACCGACTACAAGGTGCTGGGCAATATTGCCGGCAGTGAGCTTGAGCGCATGACCTACACCCACCCCTTCCTAAATCGTGAGGGTATGCTGATTTTGGGCGACCATGTAACCCTTGAGAGTGGCACAGGCTGTGTACACACCGCCCCCGGCCACGGCACCGAGGACTATGAGGTATGCGTACAGCACTACCCCGAAATTGATATTGTGGTTCCTGTGGATGACAAGGGCAATATGACCGAGGAGGCAGGGCAGTTTGCAGGCCTTACCACCGATCAGGCCAATAAAAAGATTTTGGAGCATCTAAAGGAAACCGGTCACCTGTTTGCAAGCGAGAATATAATCCACCAATACCCCCATTGCTGGCGTTGTAAGCAGCCGGTGCTATACCGTGCTACACAGCAGTGGTTCTGCTCGGTGGAGGACTTTAAGCCCGACACACTAAAGGCCATATCGGGCGTTGAGTGGATTCCCGGCTGGGGCGAGGATAGAATTGCAGGCATGGTGCGTGACCGAAGCGACTGGTGTATCTCACGTCAGCGCACATGGGGCGTACCCATTCCCATATTCTTCTGCGAGGATTGTGGAGAAACCCTGGTCACCGATGACAGCATAAAGGCCGTGTCCGACCTTTTCCGCAAGGAGGGCTCCGACGCTTGGTACACCAATGAGGCCTGTGATATTTTACCCGCAGGCACAAAGTGCGAAAAGTGTGGCTGTGGCAGCTTTACAAAGGAACAGGACATCATGGATGTTTGGTTTGACTCGGGTTGTTCCCACGCCGCAGTGCTACTCGAGCGCCCCGAGCTTCATTGGCCTGCCGATCTTTATCTTGAGGGTGGAGATCAATACCGTGGTTGGTTCCAGTCCTCACTGCTGACCTCGGTTGCATGGAGAGGCCAGGCCCCCTACAAGGCCGTTTGTACCCACGGCTGGGTGGTGGATGGCGACGGCCGCAAGATGAGTAAATCGCTTGGCAATGGTATTTTGGCCGAGGAAATTATAGAGCAGTACGGTGCCGATATCCTGCGTCTGTGGGTTTGCTCCTCGGATTACCACGCCGATGTGCGCATATCCAAGGACATTCTAAAACAGCTTTCAGAGGGTTACCGTAAGATTCGTAACACCGCACGTTATATCCTTGGAAACCTAAACGACTTTAACCCCGAGACCGATCAGGTGGCCTTCAATGATCTTCTTGAGCTTGATAAATGGGCACTGTACCGCCTAAATGACCTTGTGGCCAAGTCCACCGAGGGTTACGAGAAGTTTGATTTCCATGTTATTTACCACGCCATGCACAACTTCTGCACCGTGGATCTTTCCAACTTCTACCTTGATGTGCTAAAGGATAGGCTTTACGCCGATGGCGCCGAGTCGCTCAGTCGTCGTGCCGCCCAGACCACCATATATCAAATTCTGCGCAAGCTGACCCTACTGCTTGCCCCCATACTTGCCTTTACCGCCGATGAAATTTGGAAGTTCATCCCTGCCGACAAGGCCTACGACGGAGAGTGCGTTATGTATAACCAACTTCCCACCGTTGAGGAAAACCTTGTGGACGAGAAGTTTGTGGCACATTGGGACCGCATACTAATTTTGCGTGATGCCGCTAACAAGGCTCTTGAGAATGCCCGTGCCCAAAAGCTCATAGGCAAACCCCTTGAGGCCAAGGTAGTGCTACACGCACAGGGCGAGCTGTACGACTTCCTAAATGCCATGGATAGTGTGGAACTTGCCGACTTGTTTATTGTGTCGCAGGTTGAGCTTGCAAACGATACAGCAGGCGAATTTGTGGACGAGGCCGTTGAGGGTCTGTCGCTCAGCATACTGTCGGCCGATGGAGATAAGTGTGTGCGTTGCTGGAAGTTTAGCCCCTATGTGGGAACCGATGCCAAACACCCCGAGCTGTGCGAGCGTTGTTCGCAGGTTGTGGGCTGAGCCAATTAAAGTAAGGTTTTTTATTAGCACAGCATATAAGTTGAGCGCACTCACATGGTTTTTATTTGTATGTGCCTGATACCGCAGATGTGCGATATAAATAATCTGTTATACCGACAATTTACAATAATCAACCGCCACTGCCGCCCATAAAGGGCGGCGGCGGTGCTGAAACGGAGAATTTCTCATGGCTCTATCAATTATTGCAACGGCTGTGGCGGCACTGCTTGTGTTGCTTGACCAGCTCATAAAACAGTGGGCGGTCGATAACCTAATGCAGGAGGGCATAACCCTTATTTCGGGGGTGCTGTCACTTATTTATCACGAAAATTACGGTGCCGCCTTTGGCATAATGCAGGGCATGCAGACCTTTCTCATAGTTGTAACCGGCATTGTGCTGGCTTTGATACTTGTCTGGATGTTTTCAGGGCGCCTTAACTCAAAGTTTATGACCTGGAGCCTGGCACTTGTAGTGGCAGGTGGTGTTGGCAACCTAATTGACAGGGTGCAAAACGGCTACGTGGTGGATTACATCTACTTTGAGATTATAAATTTCCCGGTGTTTAATTTGGCCGACTGCTGTGTGGTTATAGGCACGGGGCTTATCCTCATTTATGTTATGATGGAGGAAAGAATATTGGCCAAAAAGGCCAAGACAGCGACCGACTCGGGCGAGCATACACCCATTGAAGGAGCCACAGATGCAACAGATGACGATACAGGTCACCAAAAGTGATGCAGGACAGCGCATAGATAGATTTTTGTCCGAGCAGTTACAGGAGCTAAATCGAAGCATGGCGCAAAAGCTCTGCGAGCAGGGGCTTGTGCTGTGCGGCACAAAGGCCGTGGGAAAGAGTTACAAGCTAAACGGGAACGAACTTATTGAGGTTTCCATCCCAAACCCACAGCCCATTACAATAGAGCCCGAAAACATCCCGATTAACATTGTATACGAGGATGAGAGTCTGTTGGTGGTGGATAAACCCAAGGGAATGGTGGTGCATCCGGCGCCGGGGCATTACAGCGGCACCTTGGTAAACGCCCTTATGTGGCACTGTGCCGACAGCCTATCGGGCATAAACGGCGTGATACGTCCCGGCATTGTACACCGCATTGACAAGGACACCAGCGGACTTTTGATTGTGGCCAAGGGCGATGAGGCCCACCTGCATTTGGCAGGGCAAATAAGCCGGCACAGCTTTACACGCCGATATGAAGCCATGGTGTATTTTGGTTTTACACAGGACAGCGGCGAGGTGGATGAGGCCATAGGGCGTCACCCCACAAACCGCAAACGCATGGCGGTGAATGGCAGTGCCGCAAGGCAGGCCAAGACACTATACACCGTATTACAGCGCTACGAGGGGTATACCCACCTGGGGCTTGAGCTTACCACGGGGCGCACCCACCAAATAAGGGTGCATATGGCCCATATTGGCCACCCGGTGGTGGGGGATGAGGTCTATGGCCCATCAAAGGTTATAACCCGAACAAAGGGGCAGTGTCTTCATGCCAAAACAATTGGTTTTATACATCCCAAAAGTGGGGAATATATGGAGTTTGACAGCCCTCTGCCCGACTACTTCACAGGATTTGTTTCTCAGCTAAAGCTAAAATAAAATGCATAAATATATGACAGCGTAGGTTTTTATGTCATACCCTAAGAGGTTTTTAGTTTGTCGCAGAAAGGAATGGATATAACTATGAAAAAGTTGTTGTTTGTGCTGTTGACATTGTGCTTGGTGATGAGCTTTACAGGTTGTGTTGAGGACAAGCCGACAGATGAGCC
>CAYJGQ010000032.1:0-4014 GCA_964369885.1 uncultured Oscillospiraceae bacterium | reverse complement strand
AAGCCGACAGATGAGCCCCCAGAAGAAATTGTGGTGGAAAAGCCGGTTATATATCTTTACCCCGAGCAGACAACAGATGTTATGATAAAGCTTGACTTTAACGGGGAACTATTGTACACCTATCCTGCCTATGAGAATGGATGGGAGGTCACAGCCAACCCGAATGGTAGCATTATAAGTGATGGAGAACAGTATTCCTACCTATTTTGGGAGGGATATAGCGATATAGATTACGATTTGAGCAAGGGATTTGTGGTAAGAGGCAGGGACACCGAGGCCTTTTTGATAGAAAAACTAAAATATATGGGGCTTACCCCTGTGGAGTACAACGAGTTTATTGTATACTGGGTGCCACGAATGATAGAAAATGAATACAATCTAATCACCTTCCAGACCGATGTATACACCGACAACGCAGTGCTGAAAATAGAACCACAACCCGACAGCATACAACGTGTATTTATGGCCTACAAGGCACTTGATGAAAAAATCGAGATAGAGCCACAGGATATAGAACCATTTACAAGAAGCGGATTTACTGTAATTGAGTGGGGTGGCACCGAAATAATTTGATAAACCGATTACACTTATTAAAAATATATAATGAGTGGATATTTTGATTGCAAAACCACCCCCGAGTAGCTTATAATATTGGAGTAGGCACTGCTAAAACATTTGAACTGGCAGACCAAATTTGTGAGTTGCACTTAAGGTAATGATCGCAGTCATTATTTTGGAGGTTTCACGGATTTTTAGGGTATCAAAACACGCCAAGGCGGGTTTGATATATATGTGTTATACTAAAATTTTGGGAGGTAAAATGCAGTATGAATCAAGCAGATAAGAAACAGCTTGCCCGTCTGGCCGCAGAAATTAGGCTGGATGCAGTGGGTGCTGTCCATGCGGCGCAATCGGGACATCCCGGCGGTGCGTTGTCGGCGGCCGACATTGTTACATATCTCTACTTCAAGGAGATGAATGTCGATCCTAAAAACCCAAAGGACGAAAACCGTGATCGTTTTATACTTTCTAAAGGTCACTGCTGCCCCAGCTACTACGCAGCACTGGCACACAAAGGATATTTCTCCAGGGACGAGCTTAAAAACTTTAGACAGTCGGCTCATATTTTGCAGGGACATCCCGATATGAAAAAGATCCCCGGCGTGGACTTTTCGGCAGGCTCGCTTGGACAGGGCATATCGGCCGGTTGCGGCATTGCTTTGGCAGCAAAGCTTGATGCCAAGGACTACCGCACCTATGTTATTTGCGGTGACGGCGAGATCCAGGAAGGTCAAATCTGGGAGGCCGCTATGTTTGCAGGCTTTAGAAAGCTTGACAACCTGTGCGTATTTATCGACAACAACAACCTTCAGATCGACGGCGCTGTGGACGAGGTTTGCTCGCCCTATCCCATCGACAAGAAGTTTGAGGCCTTTGGCTTTAATGTTATAAATATTGATGGTCATGACTTTGACCAGATTGCCGACGCCCTTGAAAAGGCCAAGGCCACCAAGGGTATGCCCACCGCCATTGTTGCCAAGACCATTAAGGGCAAGGGCGTTTCCTACATGGAGAACAATGTTGATTGGCACGGCCACTCCCCAAGTGATGAGGAGTATGAGATTGCAAAGAAAGAGCTTGGCGCAGTGATTGCGTCTTTGGAGGTGTAATCATGGCTGAAGTTGTAAAGAAGGCTACACGACAGAGTTACGGTGATGCGCTTGTAGAACTTGCAAAGAGCAATCCCAAGGTGGTTGTAATGGATGCCGATTTGGCCGCTGCCACCCAGACAGGAAGATTTAAGAAGGTTTGCCCCGAGCGCTTTTTTAATGCAGGTATTGCAGAGAACGACATGATTGGTATTGCTGCCGGTCTTTCGACCTGCGGGTATATTCCCTTTACCAGCTCCTTTGCCATGTTTGCTGCAGGTCGCGCATACGACGCTGTGCGCAACATGGTGGGTTATCCCCACAACAACGTAAAAATTTGTGCCACCCACGCCGGCATCTCGGTTGGCGAGGACGGCGCTACCCACCAGTGTAACGAGGACATCGCCCTGATGAGAGGCATTCCCGGCATGGTGGTTATCAACCCTGCCGACGATGTGGAGGCCAAGGCTGCTGTATTTGCAGCGGTTGAGTACGAGGGTCCCGTATACATCCGTATGGGCAGAATGGCTGTACCCATCTTTAACGATCCCGACACCTATAAGTTTGAGATTGGCAAGGGTATACAGGTGGCCGAGGGTGACGATGTTACCATCGTTTCGACCGGTCTTATGACCAGCGAGGCCATAAAGGCTGTTGAGATGCTAAAGGCCGAGGGCATAAGCGCAGGTCTTGTAAACATTCACACCATCAAGCCATTTGACAGCGAGATTGTAATAAAGAATGCCGCCAAGACCGGTGCAGTTGTTACCGCCGAGGAGCATTCCATCATCGGCGGACTGGGCTCGGCCGTGGCCGAGGCTCTGGCCGAGGGTTGCCCTGCACACATGGCTCGTGTTGGCGTGGAGGACGTATTTGGTCGCTCCGGTCCTGCCCAGCAGCTTCTTAAGGAATTTGGGCTTTGCGCCGAGAACATCGTGGAAAAGGCAAAGCAGGTTATTGCAAAGAAAAAGTAATTTAACATTTGTGCCCACAGGCGCAAATTGGGGGCACAGACAATCATTTGTCTGTGCCCCTGCTTGTTTATAAAGAGAAAAGAGGTGAGTGGCTTGAATGAAACGCTGATGTTAAAGCTTATATTGCTAAGTGTTCTTGTGCTTGGCGGGCTTATATTGCTAATAAATTTTATCGAGCGGCCTGACAGGGCAGAGCCACTCACTGTGGATACATATATACTGCCCACAGATCAACATACACAGCCTCAGGAGGGAGCAGAGACCCCGTGGGGCGCGGATGGTGCATCTGCCGCAAGTGAGGGGCAGGAACCCTCACAAAGCGGCTCAGAGCAGCAGAGAGGGCTTGTCAATGTGAACACGGCCACACGGGAGGAGCTTATGAGCCTGCCCGGCATAGGTGAGGTCATCTCCGAAAGGATAATTGCCGAACGAGAACTTCTGCCGTTTTCCTCGGTGGAGGATTTGCAGCGTGTGGACGGAATAGGGGAGAAGAAGGTGGAGGACCTGAGGTATCTTGTGGTGGTGTGAGGGAAGGGCGGTAAGACTGCAGACGCTTTTAGATGCCATGGTGGGGGGGGTGTAGCCGCTCACAGGCCACACAGCCTCAGCAGGGACGTTCTGCGCAGTTGCAAGGCAATCCCTTTATGTAATGCACAAAAAACCTTGTAACGCCGCCGAAGCCTTGTAGGGCGATGCTGGGCAGTATGCCACCCGAGCTTATATGATGAATTTGTCTATTATGATTCACCCTGTAAAGTAAGGTTTATTTACTGCTTTGGCAAAAAAACCTTAAAATGTTCATGCGACCAAGGCAATATTTGACATAAATTTTTTGGATGAAAAATTTATGTCATCGACAGGTTTAATTTAAAAAACGACCTCAAATTTGCACTAATTTCATTGTAACGGCGGTGTAGCTGTTTGATGAAAACCCCAACATTTCCAGTGTTTATGCCACTTTAGAAGACCCCGAAAAACATGGAATAATTTTTCCAAAAAAAATGTCAAATTTTTTGAAAAAACGTATTGACAAAGCTTGTGAAAGTGTTGTATAATAGCAAAGTCGCACCGAGCAAATCGAGGCGATAAACTGTGGGAGCATAGCTCAGCTGGGAGAGCATCTGCCTTACAAGCAGAGGGTCACAGGTTCGAGCCCTGTTGTTCCCACCATGGTTTGGCCCGGTAGTACAGTCGGTTAGTACGCCAGCCTGTCACGCTGGAGGTCGTGGGTTCGAGCCCCATTCGGGTCGCCATTCCTGGCTCTGTAGCTCAGTTGGTAGAGCAGCGGACTGAAAATCCGCGTGTCGTTGGTTCGATTCCGACCGGAGCCACCAGCTGCGGGTTTAGCTCATCTGGTAGAGCGCCACCTTGCCAAGGTGGAGGTAGCGAGT
>CAYJGQ010000031.1:0-21339 GCA_964369885.1 uncultured Oscillospiraceae bacterium | reverse complement strand
AAGTTTAACATTGTGCTTTGTACGCCCTCCCAGGGCATTGTCGCACTGCTCACATACGCTTGCACCACGGCCAAAAGTTTTAAGGCGTTTTTGGTGGGGTTACAAAACAACCGTATCATATAATAGTATATATATCCCAAAAAGTCAAATGTATGGCAGAAAAAAATCGGTTTTGGTTGTGACATTGCAAAAAAATTAGCACTGAGGGTTTACAATTTCAAACCTGCCGTCATTGTTTTTCTCGCCCCACTCGCACATTAATTCAAGTATAGGGAAGAGGGTTTCGCCCCGTGGTGTAGCACGATACTCCACCCGAGGGGGAATTTCGCTAAAGGCTTCCCTTGTTATAAGTCCATCGGCCGCAAGCTCTCGGAGCTGATTTGTAAGGGTTTTTTGAGAAATCTGCGTGACCGAACCCATAAGGTCCTTAAAACGCATCGGGCCGTCCTCTATTAACATATATAGTATAAGGGGCTTGCATTTGCCACCTATCATTTTAAGGGTTATTTCAATTTCTGAATTTATACGGAGCTTTTCCATTGGTTACCCTCTTTTCTCTTAGCGAAAAAAATGTGCCTTATTGACTAAACAAATAATCCTACTTAAAATTAAAAAGGTCTAATACAGTATTTTATACCGTTATGATAAAAAGTCAACAGGGAGAGAGCAAAATGAAAAAATTAGTAGTAATAACCGGCGCAAGCTCGGGTTTTGGCAAGGAACTTGCAAAAATGTTCAGTGCAGACGGCTACCCCGTGCTGCTGCTGGCAAGACGTGTGGAGATTTTAGAGGCACTAAACCTGCCCAACTGCATCTGCAAAAAGGTGGATGTGACAAACAAGGATGAGTTTGAGGCGGCCGTAAGATTTGCCGAGGAGAAGTTTGGCAAAACCGATTTGATGATAAACAATGCAGGGCTGATGTTACTTGGCAACCTTGAAACACAGGACACCGCCGAGTGGCAAAGAATGATGGATGTTAATGTAATGGGCGTTATGAACGGAATGCAGATTGTCATGAACGACATGAAGGAACGCCAGTGTGGCACCATTGTTAACCTATCCTCCATTGCAGGGGTTAAGCCCTTTGGCAATCATGCCGCCTACTGCGCCTCAAAATACGGTGTTGTTGGGCTGTCCGAGGTGGCACGCATGGAGATGGCACCGCACAATGTGCGTGTTATGAGGGTTTGCCCCGGCGCTGTTGACACCGAACTACTTAGCCATACCACCAGCGATGAGATTAAGGCCGGTTATAATGTATGGAAAGAATCGGTAGGGGCCGACAGCATAACCGTGCAGGATGTTGCAAAAACAATAAAGTTTGCCTACGAGATGCCCCAGGGTGTAAACCTCAGGGAAATCCAAATAGCCGATACAAAACAAGACGCATAACAAACAGCCCCGCCTTTATAATAAGGTGGGGCTGTTTGTTTGTTGCGACAGCAGTCAATTATGGATTAAATAATTCTGCTGCAAAAATGGTGTGTAAAACGCCCTGCCGGCACGAAAATATCGGGGATTTTTGCCCGGAAAGTTTTGGCCATAATATAAGCAATGGGAATAATATGGAAGCATGTTCAATAGATACGCAAGTATACAAAAGCAAACCACATGGTTTATAGTGGTATTGGTGCCAAAATATGAGCCAATATTGAGCTTTCAAGATGATTTTCGTTAAAATCATGAAAAATTGAGCCGTGCAACTGGGCAAAATGACAATTGATTGTGCAAATTGCAAATAAAATGTTAATTTTTTTGACTTTATGTACAGAAAAAGAATGCAATAAATTTCAAATACGAAAATAAATTCTACAAATTTACCTTTGTACACACCACATTACCAAAAAAATCATTGACACATAGGGCACATGTTGCTAATATGGGGTGGCAGACACGACAGACATGCAGGGTCCCCTTGCAGTCGTTGCTGTAATTTGAGAGAGCAAGCATCGATTAACATCTTTGTTATGGAAAGCCAACAACAGAACTTTGAGGAGGGCAATGAAGCCCTACGTGGCCAACAGCAAATGAAAATCGATGGTTGCCTAATTTTTTGTATTACTAAGATCCACAGGACCACATCACGAAGTGTACATAGTATTATGAACGCTCGTGCGGAAGGGTGAGGTGCTTTGGATTTTGGGATAAAACTAAGGAGGTACTTTATCAATGAGTGTCAAAAAAATTCTAGCTATCCTGTTATCTTTGGTTCTTGCAGTTTCGCTGTTCACAGCATGTGGCAGCACCGAGGAAGCTCCTGCTTCCGATGCTCCCGCAGCTGAGGGCGAGGGCGATGCAGCCGAGGGCACTGCTCCCGAAGGCGAACCCATCAAAATCGGTTATGTTTCCGCTCTTTCTGGCGATACCGCTAACTGGGGCCAGGCTGGCCTTAACGGTATGCTTATGACCGCTGAAAAGATCAATGCTGAGGGTGGCGTTCTTGGTCGTCCCATCGAGATCATCGGCGTTGACGGCCGTGGCGATCCTGTTGACTCGGTTAATGCTTACAGAAACCTTGTTGACGAGCACGGCGTATCGGCTGTAGTTGGTACAAACTTCTCCAGCTGTAACATCCCCATGGCTCCTGTTGCCACCGAGCTTCAGGTTCCTGTAATTGCAACCGCTGCTTCCAATGAGCTTGTAACAGTTGACGAAGCCGGCAACCTGCACCCCTACTCCTTCCGCCTTTGCTTCATCGACTCCTTCCAGGGCGAAATCCTTGGCCGTTACGCTCTTGACCAGGGTTACACCAACGCTGCTATCATCACCAACATCAACGATGCTTACTCCACCGGTATCTCGGAGTTCATTATCTCCACCTTCGAGGCAGGCGGCGGTACTATCGTTGCTAACGAATCCGCACAGAGCGGTGACCAGGACTACCGTGCTCAGCTTACCAACATTGCTGCTGCTGATCCCGACGTTCTCTTCATCCCCTGGATCTACCAGGACGTTGCTCTGATTGCTAAGCAGGCTCGTGAGCTCGGCATCGACGCTTACATGCTTGGCGCTGACGGTTGGGACTCCCTTGAGCTTGCCGATATGGCTGGCGGCGCTCTTGAGAACTCCGCTTTCGTTTCTCGTATCGGATTCAACACCCCTGAGGCTGCTGCCTACGGTGAAGAATACCAGGCAAAGTACAACATCACTCTTGAAGCCGAGTGCCTCTTTGGTAACGATGGTCTAATGTGGATCGTTGATGCTATCGAGCGTGCAGGTTCCGATGATCCTGTTGCTATCCGTGATGCTCTTGAAGCCACCACAACCTTCACAGGTCTACTTGGCGAAATGACCATGGATCCCGCAACCCACAACCCCGCTCGTGACATCGCTGTATTTAAGTACACTGATGGCCAGTTTGCATACGACGGTATCTACAAGTAAGAATAAAGCCTAACCATATGGGGAGGAACCGCGTTCCTCCCCATATTTTGCACACCTTAGTGAAAAAAATTTGCAACCCGCAATTAATTTCACTACATTTATCCAATTTTTGGTATTTAGGTGCGGTGGAAGCCGCCCAACTAACGCAAGGCACCCCACCACTATGTTGGGTTGGAGGGCGTCCTGCGCACTTAAAGAACAATCATTATAGCGAATTTAGACGAAAAATGTACGACCAAACACTTAAATAGAGAGGTGAAGAAAATGTTCCTACAACAGTTGGTAACCGGCATTTCGATGGGCGGTATCTATGCCCTGATTGCCACCGGCTATGCATTGGTGTATAGTCTTCTGGACTTTTCAAACTGGGCCCACGGCGAGGTGGCCATGCTTGGTGCTTACATAGCATTTATGGCGGTATCCTCGGCAAATCTACCCTTCATTGTTTCGGCCGTCCTTGGCGTTGCCGGCGCTGCACTTATCAGTCTTTTTAACGAGCGCATTGCCTACCGTCGCATACGTAACAATGGCTCGCCCAACATGTTCCTAATGGTAGCGGCTATGGGTCTTTCAACCACCTACCAAAACTTTGCCACGGTCGTCTTTGGCGCAAAGTTTAAGCAGTACCCCGCAGTACTTCCCGTTTCTTCGGTACAAATTGGCGAGATTTACATAGGCGTACTTGACCTTGTAAGCCTTGGCATCACCGCCGTTGTTCTATGTATACTCGTATTTATCATCAACAAAACAAAGTTTGGCCTACATGTTCGTGCCATTGCATGTAATGGCCGTACAGCCAGCCTTTTGGGTATAAAGGTAGACCGCAACATCGCCATGGTATTCTGCCTTGCAGGCGCCCTTGCAGGCGTTGCAGGCATACTTCTTGGCATGAAGTACAACGTATACCCCACCATGGGTAACATCGGTCTTAAGGCCTTTGTAGCCTCGGTTATGGGTGGTCTTGGTAGTGTTCCCGGCGCCATACTTGGTGCGGTTCTGCTTGGACTAATAGAGGTTATGGCCTCGGGTTATCTAAACTCCGGCCTTCGTGACCTCATTGCATTTACCCTGCTTATTGTAATACTTCTCGTTAAACCCAGCGGCCTGATGGGCGTTGATGTTCAAGATAAAGCATAAGAAAGAGGTGTGAAAACAATGATCCTATCCAGTTTCCAACAGGGCGTTATCACACTCGTGTGCATAAACGTCATCGCAGTTTTGGGCATGTCCATCCTTACCGGATTTACCCGCCTGTTCTCCTTTGGTAATGCAGGCTTCATGTCCATTGGCGCTTACACCGCCGCAATTATGACCGTAAACTTTGGCATACCCTTCCCCGTTGCTGTTTTGGGCGGCATTGTAATGGCCGGTCTTGTGGCTTTCCTACTTGGCTCGCTTACCATCCGTCTAAAGGGTGACTACTTCCTTATAACCTGTCTTGGCTTTGGTGAGGGTGTTCGTGTACTATTTAACTTCACCCAGGACATAACAGGCGGTGCGCGTGGTTTCTCGGGCATTGCTCCTCACACAAACATGTGGGTAGCTCTTGGTTGTGCCATTGCCGCATTCATCATCGCCTGGACCTTTATCCACTCCAAGTTTGGCCGTAACCTCACCGCTATTCGTGAGAACGACATCGCCGCCGAGGCCGTGGGTATCGACGTTATCCGCTACAAGAAGCTATCCTTTGTAATGAGCGCCGTGTTTGCCGGTTGGGCAGGCGCACTATATGCACATTACAGCATGTTCATCAACCCCTCAATGTTCAACCTTGCAAAGTCCAGCGAGCTTATCACCACCACCGTTATCGGCGGTCTTGGCTCTCTAACAGGCTCTGTATTGGGCGTTATCCTTGTAACACTTCTTCCCGAGGTGTTCCGAAGCCTTGCCGAGTACCGTATGCTTCTTTACGGACTGGCAGTTGTGCTTATCATTCTGTTTAAGCCCGATGGTCTTTACGGCTACCGCGAATTCTCGCTCAAGCGCACCATCCAGTGGTTTAGACATTTCCCCACAAACGTTAAGGCTATACCGGGCAATATAAAAGCCAAATTCGCAAAGAAGGAGGTCAAATAATGAGCGCAGTACTTGAAATTTCCCATTTGGAAAAACGTTTTGGTGGCGTACGAGCCATCGATGACTTCAGCGTGAGTTTGGAGCACGGCAAAATCCATGGCCTAATAGGCCCCAATGGCGCCGGCAAAACCACCATCTTTAACAACATCACAGGAATATATGTGCCCGATGGCGGCAGCATTGTTTTCCGTGGCAAGGACATAACCAAGACCGCCCCCCACAAGGTGGCCCAGCTTGGCATTGGACGTACCTTCCAGAACATTCGTCTGTTTGCAAACCTGAGTGTTTTGCAGAACGTTATCATTGCCAGCAACGAGAACGCAACCTACACCCTGCCCGAGGCAATTCTGCGTGCACCCCGCTACCGCGAGCGTGAGAAGTGGCTTATAGATCATGCAATGGGTCTGCTTAAGATTGTTGGCCTTGAGGACCGTGCAGAGGAAAAGGCAAGCAGCCTACCCTACGGACATCAGCGCAAGCTTGAGATTGCCCGTGCCATGGCGCTAAAGCCCGAGCTACTACTGCTCGACGAGCCCGCCGCAGGCATGAATGCCGACGAATCGATGGAGCTTGTAGAGTTTGTGCGTGAAATCAAGAGTAGTTTTGATATCACCATCTTGATGATTGAGCACCACATGGACGTTGTTACAAACCTGTGTGACTCGGTTACCGTGCTTAACTTTGGCAAGACCATTGCCGCAGGCACACCGGCCGAGGTTAAGAGCAATCAGGCTGTTATCGACGCCTACCTTGGAGGTGAATGAGAATGCTGAAAATTGATAACCTAAAGGCCGCATACGGCGGCATTGAGGCGCTCAAGGGCGTTTCTCTTGAAATAAACCAGGGTGAGATTGTAGCGGTGCTTGGTGCAAACGGCGCCGGCAAGTCCACACTGCTAAAGTGCATCTCATCTGTTATGAAGCCCACCGCAGGCAACATTGAGTTTTTGGGCAACCCCATTGACCCCAAACCCTACGACGTTGTGTCGCACGGGCTTGTACATGTGCCCGAGGGCCGTCAGATTTTTGCAAAACTAACCGTTGCCGACAACCTGAAAACAGGTGCCTGTCTGCGCAACGACACCGCCGAAATTGCAAAGGATTTTGAGCGTGTGTACACCATGTTCCCCCGTCTTAAAGAGCGTGAGAAGCAGTATGGCGGACACCTTTCGGGCGGTGAGCAGCAGATGTTGGCCGTGGCACGTGGCATTATGGCACGTCCCAAGCTGATGATGCTTGACGAACCCTCGTTGGGTCTTGCCCCCATCATTGTTTCCCAGATTTTTGACATCATCCAGGAGATAAACCGTGACGGCACCTCTATTTTGCTGGTTGAGCAGAATGCAAACAAGGCCCTGACAATATGCCACCGTGCATACATCATGTCGGTTGGTACTGTTGCTGTTTCGGGCACACGTGAGGAACTGTTGGCCGACGAGAGCCTAACAGCCGCCTATTTGGGTGAATAATCCACCAAAGGAGGCCATTTTGATGGATAATCACGTATATCTTTGTATAGACTCCGGCACCAGCCGTGTAAAAGCGGCCTTGGTGGACGGCAGTGGCAAAATACTTGAGATTGCGGGGGAGGATGCACCCGTGCTCCACCCCCGTGAGGGCTACTGCGAAATGGATATGGATGGCCTGTGGGAGCTATTTTGCACAATTACAAACCACCTGGCCAAAAAATCCCCCGAACTATGGAGCAAAATTGAGGGTGTGGGCATTGCGGCACAGGGCGACGGCCTGTGGGCTATTGACGCTCAGGGCAAACCTGTGGGCAATGCCATACTGTGGAACGACACACGGGTAAGCGAACTTGAGCTACCCGACCGCGCCAAGATAGACACATATCTGCGGGAAAACCACTCCACGGGGCTTTCCACCTCATCGCTGCCATATCAGCTGTGTTGGGTTAAAAAGCACAACCCCGAAAACTACGCCCGCATAGCCCATGTGTTTCACTGCAAAGATTGGCTGAACTTCAAGCTGACCGGAGAGGTTGCCACCGACCATTCCGACCGTTCCAATGCAACCACCGATATATTTACAATGGAGCTACTGCCAAAGGCGCTTGAGCTCATGGGTATACCCGAGTCGGCGCAGATGCATCCCAAAACCTACCCCTCCACCCACATACTGGGTGGGGTAAGCCAAAAGGCTTCGGAGCTTTGCGGCATACCGCAGGGAGTACCGGTTATGATGGGTGCCATCGATGTGGCGGCCGTATGCCTTGGCGCAGGGGCTGTAAACCTTGGTGATAAATGCACCATACTTGGCACAACACTTTGCAACGAAACCCTGGTTTCGGCACAACAGGTTGACCACGCCAAGAGCTTTGGCGGGATACTTCGCAGCATATTGCCCGATAAATACCTCTGGGTAATGGCCGCCCAAAGCGGCACAGCCACCATAGGTTGGGCAAAAGGGGTGCTGGCGCCCGGTCTTTCGGTTGGAGAGCTGGACGCCGCCGTTGAGGGAATACCCATGGGGGCGCGAGGTATTTTGTATCACCCCTATGTTTACGGAGAGCGCGCACCCTTTAGGAACCCTTCGGCCTGCGGCGGCTTTTATGGCCTGCGCACCGAGCACACCGCCATCGATATGATGCGTGCTGTGTATGAGGGGGTAATATTCTCGCTGATGGACTGCTACAATTATCTTCCCGATGGCGATGGCGTAATGTACATATCGGGTGGGGGTAGCAACTGCGACCTGCTTTGCCAGCTTACCGCACATGGGCTTAACAGCTCGGTTGTGCGCCCGGCGGGCAAGGAGCTTGGGATATGTGGCATGGCCACAGCCCTTGGGGTGGCACTTGGCCACACCGACAGCTTTGCCCCCAAAAATGCACAGGAACAAAAGTCCTTTGAACCCCAAAGCAAACCCCATGAACATTTGATGTCACTGTATAAACAGTTTGTGGCACTGCGCCCATCCATGGAACCTTTTTGGAACGAGCGAAAAGCCCTGTAAGATAAGGTTAATGTTAGCCGAATTAATAGGAGGTTTTCAGATGAAAGCACTGGTAAAAACAAAGATTGAGCCCGGTAATTTTGAGTATATGGATATGCCCATGCCCGAGCCCGGCCCCGGCCAGGTTAGAATTAAGGTTGTGCGTGCAGGCATATGCCAAACCGACAACGTATATGTAAACGACGGCGGCTTTGCTCTTCGTCCTCCCGTAATCCTTGGTCATGAGGTTTCGGGCACCGTTGATAAGCTGGGCGAGGGTGTAACAGGTTGGGAAATTGGTCAGCGTGTTATCACCCAGACCACCTACCATGTTTGCGGCACCTGCCGTTACTGCAAGGTTGGCGAGTACAACCACTGCCCCGAGCGTAAGGGCATTGGTTCGGCAGCAGACGGCGGTTTTGCCGAATACTGCGTAAACTGGGCCGGCAGCCTTATGGCTCTGCCCGACGAAATCACATTTGATCAGGGCGCTGTTGTTGAGCCTCTGGCCTGTGGTGTTCACTCCATGACCGAGCGCTACACCGTTTCGGTAAACGATGTTGTTGTTGTGCTTGGCCCCGGCCCCATTGGTCTTTTCACCGCTCAGGCTGCAAAGTCGCAGGGTGCATTTGTAATTATGGCAGGTCTTACCCGTGACGTTCCCCGCCTTGAGCTTGCCAAGAACGTACTTGGCATCGACCGCATTGTAAACCTCGACGAGGAAGACCTTATCGAAGTTACCAAGGGTTACACCGACGGCTACGGCGCCGACGTGGTGGTTGAGGCCGCCGGCTCTCGTCCCGCTGTTGACCTTGCAATGAATGTTGTTCGTCGTCGTGGCGTATTTATCCCCATGGGCGTGTTCAACAACACCCTTGATATCGACTTCCACAACATTAAGAAAAAGGAACTTACCGTATTTGGTTCCCATGCACAAATACCCACCTCTTGGGAGAAGGCTCTTAAGCTGATCGCACGTGGTGTAATAAACGTTGACCCCATCATTTCCCATGTAATGCCTATGTCCCAGTACAAGGAAGCTTTTGAACTGGTTGACAACAAGCAGGGACTAAAAATTCTACTTGACCCCTCTAAGTAAAACACACCACCCCTACACATCGTCAATTTTTGACGATGTGTAGGGGGCGGTTTAGCGTTGAAAGGCATACAAAATGCCAATGCGCCAAAGGTAGGGCGCAAATTTGTGTAACACAAATTAGGAGGTATAGCAATGATGCAACCCATTAATCTAACATCAACCCAACTCTTGGAAATAGCAGCTTCGACCAAGGCAGCCATGGCGGCAGCCGGTGTCGACGACTTCACATATGAGCTAATAAGCGAAATTTTGTCGGCCGCCCCCGTAGAGGGACAGGACGCCAAAACAATTGCAGCCACCCCCGCAGGCGAGAATAAACTCTCCCCCGCACTATGTCAGGCCGCCAAGGCAGTACGTCTTGGTGGGGCACTTACCTACTACACCGCGCGCGCCATGGCCTGCCACTTCTTTACACAAGGAAGCTGGGACAAAAAAGAGATCTTGGCCAAGACGGGCTTTGAGTTTGAGGTAGAACTGCTTGAGGAAATTCATCTTGCAGCCAAGGCCATTGCCGAGAAACAAACCCTCATAGAGGATGAAAAAACCATAGCGCTGCTAAAGAAGGTTTACGAGCTTGGCTACCACTACGAAAAGGTTTACCGCGGATGTGCCCAGTGCACACTGCTGGCCCTGTTTGACTGCATCGACCACAAGGATCCCGAGCTTTTCCGCATAACCAACACCTTTGCAGCCGGTATGGGTCTGTTTGGTGATGGCGCATGTGGTGGCTATTCGGGCGGCCTGCTTTTCCTTGGCAAGTATGCAGGACGTCGCCTTGAGTTCATAGACGGCGACAAGGAGGAGAAGGATCGCGCCATGATGCTTAGCGCAAAACTCCACCAGAGATTTATTGACACCTACGGCAGTGTTACCTGCCACGATATACACAAGGACATTTTCGGCCGTGCCTTCCACATAACCAAGGCCGAGGACAAAGAGGGCTTTGAGGCCGCAGGCGCACACAGCGATGACAAATGCACATCGGTTGTGGGAACTGCCGCCATGTACACAGCCCGAGTACTGCTTGAAACAGGCATGATAAGCGCATAAAAACTTTGTAGAGGTGTTGTATGAAGAGGTACAAAACCCTTATTACCGCAAGACTTACCGACAAGGCCACCCAGCTTATTTCCCCCCACTGCGACATAACATACGGCGGATGGGTGAGCACCGGCTTTATAGCCACAACCGAGGAAATAATGCCAAAGCTTGAGGGTGTGGAGGTCTTTGTAAACGGATACGAGGCCCTAACGGCACAGATGCTTGAAAAACTGCCCGACCTTAAATTTGTGGCGGCGGCCAGAGGAAACCCCGTGAATGTGGATGTTGCGGCCTGTGCCAAGCGGGGCATACCTGTGGTTTACACCCCAGGGCGCAATGCCTCGGGTGTGGCCGAGTTTACACTTGGGCTGATGTTGTCACTTGTGCGCAACATTTCGGCTACCCACCATGCGCTAAAATCGGGAAGATACCTTGCCCCCCCAAGCGACACCCCACTGCACTGCCAAAGCGGCGATGTAATATGGGACACACCGGGCGAGAATCTGCATTCCACCTACGGCGGCCCCGAGATATCTGGCAGAACCCTTGGACTTGTGGGGCTTGGTGCAATAGGTAAACTTGTGGCCGCAAAGGCCATGGCACTTGGCATGAGTGTTATAGCCCATGACCCCTACTGTGCCACACCGCCGCAGGGCATAACCCTTGTGGGGTTTGAAGAGCTTTTGGAGCAGGCCGATATAGTGAGCCTACACTGCAAAAGCACCGAACAAACAAACGGTATGATGAACAAGGCGGCCTTTGAGCGCATGAAGCCAACGGCCTACTTCATAAACACCTCCAGAGCACTGCTTGTGGAGCAGAGCGACTTTTTACAGGCAATGCAAAATAAAGAGATAGCCGGGGCGGCCATAGATGTATTTTGGCAGGAGCCACTGCCTCAAAACCATCCAATATTGGCGCTTGAGAATGTTCTTATAACCCCACACATCGGGGGAGCTTCAAGCGATGTTACGGCCATACAGTCGGCCATGTTGGCCGAGGATGTTCTGTGCTGGATTAAGGGCGAGCCCCTTAACAGGCCTGCAAAACCATAAAATACGCAAATGGCGAAAGGAGATATACACAATGGGAAAGAAGGTTGTAATAGTTGGAGGCGTGGCCGGTGGTGCATCGGCGGCAGCCCGTCTGCGTAGACTTGACGAAACCGCCGAGATAATTATGCTTGAGCGTGACGAGTACATCTCGTTTGCAAACTGTGGTCTGCCCTACCATATAAGTGAGGTAATACAGGAGCGCAGTAATCTTATTGTGCAGAGCCCTGCGGCCATGAAGAGCCGTTTTGCCATTGATGTGCGCACCTTTAGTGAGGTTGTTGGCCTGGATACCGCCCGCAAGGTGGTAAAGGTTGACAGTGCCCAAAAGGGTGAGTATGAGGAAAGCTATGATGTGCTTATTCTCTCGCCCGGTGCCGAGCCCTTTATCCCGGCAGGCATTGAGGGGGCTGACCTACCTCAGGTTATGAGCCTGCGCACCATCCCCGACACCGACCGCATTAAGGCCGAGGTTGACAAGGGTGGAATTGCCAAGGCCGTTGTAGTTGGCGGCGGATTTATTGGCCTTGAAATGACCGAAAACCTGCGCGAGCGTGGAATAGATGTAACCCTTGTGGAGGCCGCAAACCACGTTATGCCCCCTCTGGATGACGACATGGCCACCGTGCTGGAAAAAGAGCTTGACGACCACGGCGTGCATCTTGTACTGGGCGACGGCATTGCCGGCATAAAGCCTGCCGACAAGGGGGTAAATGTTACCACCCAGTCGGGCAAGAGCATCCCTGCCGATCTTGTAATTATGGCCATTGGTGTGCGTCCTGCCACTGCATTTCTTGCCGATTCGGGCCTGAAACTTGGCGAGCGTGGACACATAATTGTTGACAACCAGCTGCGCACAAATGCCCCCGACGTATACGCCGTGGGTGACGCCATTGCAGTTACCGACTTTGTAACCGGCGACAGCGTGGGCGTGCCCCTTGCAAGCCCTGCAAACAAGCAAGGTCGCATAGTGGCCGACATTATTTGTGGCGAAAAAGCAGGCTACAAGGCAACACAGGGCACCTCGATAATCAAGGTGTTTGGCCTTGCAGGTGCCGCCACCGGCGTTACCGAGCGCCGCCTAAAGCAAAAGGGCATTGCCTACCATAAGGCCATTGTTCACCCCTTCTCCCATGCCACCTACTACCCAGGTGCTGTACAAATCACCGCAAAGATGCTGTACGATGATCAGGGCAACATACTTGGTTGCCAGATGGTTGGCCGCGATAGCATTGATAAACGTATGGACGTAATGGCCACCGCCATGCGTCTTGGCGCAAAGGTTACCGATCTACCCGAGCTGGAGCTTGCATACGCACCTCCCTTCTCCTCGGCCAAAGACCCCGTAAACATGCTTGGCTATGTTGCCCAGAATGTTTTGGAGGGCAAGAGCAAGCTGGTGGACTGGGACTATGCACTAAACCGCAATACCGACACAAGCATACTGCTTGACGTGCGCACCCCCAAGGAGTTTGCACAGGGTCATCCCGAGGGTTCTGTAAACATCCCCGTGGACGAACTGCGTGAGCGTCTGGGCGAGCTTGATAAATCTAAGCAGATCATAGAGTTCTGCCGTGTTGGCATAAGAGCACATGTGGCCTACCGCATTTTGGTGCAAAACGGCTTTGATGTTGTGAATGTTACCGGTGGATATATCTCCTACGAGCAGGCACAGTTTAGCCCTAAAAACTGATATTGGGAGGACATGTAATATGCTTATGATCGAGCAGCGCAAACAACTTGTTGATTACGGAAAGCTGTTGATTGACCGAGGACTTACCACCGGCACAGGTGGCAACCTGAGTATATTTGATCCCACACAAAAGCTCATGGCCATAACGCCAAGTGGCATTGCATTTCACGACACCACCCCCGAGGACATTGTAATAATGAACCTTGATGGCCAGGTGGTGGAGGGAATACGCAAACCATCAAGCGAGGTTGATCTTCACCGCATATTTTACCAAAACCGCAGTGATATTTTAGCGGTGGTGCATTCCCACAGCACCTACTGCACCACTATATCTTGCATGGGTTGGACACTGCCGGCCGTGCATTATGCCCTTGGGGTGGCCGGCGGAGATGTACGTTGTGCACCCTACCGCACCTACGGAAGCTACGAGCTTGCACAGGGTGCGCTGGAGAGTATGGAGGGTCGCTATGCTGTACTGCTGGCAAACCATGGAATGTTGGCAGGTGGTAGCAATATTGCCGAGGCCCTTGACAATGTGGCCACAGTGGAATTTGTAGCCGAGCTTTACTACCGCACAAAATCACTATCGGGTCCCGATCAACCCCAAATTATCGGCGACGAGCAGATGATTGAGGTCATGCGCAAATTCGGAACCTACGGACAGTAATATTTAATAAAAACCAAACACAACTCAGCGAGAAAGGTGGGAGATATTCATGTATGATGATTACGAACGACTGCTTACAAAAGTGGCTTCGGCCTACTATGTGGATGACATCCCTCAAAATGTGATTGCGGCTCAGCTGGGATTGTCCAAAAGCAAGATATGCCGCATGTTGGCCGAAGCAAAGTCCCGTGGCATGGTGCGCACACAAATTGTGGGCAACCATCCCCACAGCGAGCTTGAGCGCAGATTTGAGCACCGCTGGGGACTGCGCGAAATAATTATAGTGCCCACAAGCAAAAGCATTATGGAAGATGTGGGGCGCGCCGGTGCCGAATACCTAAACCGTGTTGTGCGGGATGGGGATATAATAGGAGTATCATGGGGGCGCACCCTGTTGGAGCTAACCCAGAGAATGTCACCCCTTGGTGAGAAAAACGTGAGTGTTGTACAGCTTGTTGGCGGACTGGACACCCAGATGAATCAACTGCAATCCAGCAAACTTGCGCTGCAACTGGCCATGGCAGGGGGCTGCAATGCCGAACTGCTTTACTGTCCTGCCAAGGCCCCAAATGCCGAGGTGCACGAGAGCCTTACCCTTGACCCATTGGTGAATAGGGTGATGCAAATTGGGCGCAAGGCCAGCATTGCGCTGGTTGGCATAGGCGCAGTTACACCTACGGGCGATCTGTTTAAGGATGGATACATCCCCTATGACACACTGCAACAGCTTGAGGACAATGGGGCTGTGGGGGACATATGTATGCGTTTTTACGATGAAAGCGGCAAAGAGGTAAGGGTTGACACATCGGACCTTATAATGTCTATCCCACTGGATAGCCTGCGTGAGATACCAAATGTGGTTTGCCTTGCCTGCGGAAAGGAAAAGGCGTCCGCCATACTGGGGGCGCTAAGGGGTGGTATTGCAAACACCCGGATAACCGACGACCAAACCGCCAAGGCCATAATTGAACTTGACCGCAAGGATATGCGGGAGAAAAACACGGCCTAACTTAAAACAATAGCTTTATTAAACAGGAGGAACAGCAAAATGAAGGCAGCAGTCTGGCACGGGTATAAAGACCTGCGCATAGAAGAAAAAGACATACCTAAGGCACAAAAAGGACAGGTGGTCATAGCGGTGGACTACGCCGGCATTTGTGGTACCGACCGTCACGAATATGTGGGACCCAACTTTATCCCCACAGAAAAACCCCACCGCCTCACCGGCAAAACCGCACCTTTGACCATAGGCCATGAGTTCTCGGGTGTTATCTCGGAGATTGGCCCCGACGTAGAGGGCTGGAAGGTGGGCGACCGTGTTAGCGCCAACGGCACCCTGTGCTGTGCCACATGTGAGATGTGCCGCACCGGCCGATACAATGTATGTGAGAAGCTTGGCTTTTTGGGCGTAGGCCTTGACGGCGCATTTGCCGACTACGTTGCAGTGGAGGCCGCACGTCTGTTTAAGGTGCCCGACAACGTAACCCAGCGTCAGGCAGCACTTGCAGAACCTCTGGCCTGTGGCATTCATGCCACCCGCCTAATGGGCGACATCACCGGTACCGATGTGGTTATCATAGGTTCGGGCATCATAGGCATAGGCGCATTTTTGGCCGCCAAAATTGCCGGGGCCTCCCGTCTTTTGGTTGCCAGCGTGGGCAAGGACCGCAAGGAGCTCATAGAGAGCTACGGTGGCGACTACTTTGACGTTACCGATGGTAGCCTTGTGGACTTTGTAAACGGCTGGAGCAACGGCAAAATGGCCGACGTTGTATACGAGTGTGTAGGCTTCCAGCAGACACTCGACAGCGCCATTTCGCTGCTAAAGCCCGGCGCAAAACTTATGGTTATGGGCGTGTTCGAGGAGCCCCCTGTATTCCCCATGAACCTTTTCCAGGAGGGCGAGCGCGAGCTTTACACCTCCCAGGCACATGTGGACGAGATTGGTGTGGCCCTTGACTACATCTCAGAGGGTAAGATTGACGCCGACGGCCTTGTAACCCGTGAGGTCACCCTTGACACCTTGGTGGAGGACGGCTTTGAGGAGCTTATCAAAAACGGCCCTAAGCACATAAAAGTGCTTATAAATATATCAGGCAAGTAAAAACAAACGATAACAAAAGGAGAGATTACAATGGATTTGACCAACTGTAGTTTTGGAACAAAAGCAGTACATGGTGGCCAGAGCCCCGACCCCGAAACCGGAGCACTATTGGCACCTATGTTTATGAACAGCACATATGTTTGGACCTCCGAGAAAATGGAGCGTTACCTCTCGGGCGATAAGGACGGTATTTACACCTACGGCCGTTCGCGCAACCCAACCCAAAATGATTTTCAGGATAAGGTAGCAATCCTTGAGGGTGCAGAGGCAGCACTTGCCACAGCATCGGGTATGGCTGCAATATCTCTTGCCATAATGAACGCCGCACACAGCGGAGATCACATCATTGCTTCCCGCACTGTATACGGTGGCACCTACGCCCTGCTTACCCAGATTTTTGAGGAACTAAAGATTGACGTTACCTTTGTTGAGGACCTTGAGCCCGCAACACTGGACAAGGCACTTCGCCCCAACACCAAGGCAGTTTATGCCGAGACCCTTGCAAACCCCACCCTTGAGGTTGTGGATATGCCCGGTCTTGCAGCTTGGGCCAAGAAGAACAATGTTATCTCGATCATCGACAGCACCTTCACCTCGCCCTACATCGTGCGTCCCCTCGAGCTTGGCATTGACGTTGTTGTACACAGCACCACCAAGTACATCAATGGCCACGGCGACATCATTGGCGGCGTTATTGCCGGTAGCTTTAAGTTTGTGGACAAGATCCGTAGCTCGATGTATCAGGAGCTTGGCCCTGTGCCCAGCCCCTTCTCCTGCTGGCTACAGCTGCGTGGTCTTAAGACCCTGCACCTGCGCATGAAGCAGCACTGCCACAATGCTCTTACACTGGCACGCTGGCTTGAAAAGCACCCCGCAGTTGAAAAGGTTATTTACCCCGGCCTTGAGAGCCATCCCCACCACGCACTTGCCAAGAGCATGTACCGTGAGGACTGCTACGGCGGCATTGTAAGCTTCAACGTAAAGGGCGGCATTGAGGGCCCCAAGAAGGTTATTGATGCTTGCCACATGGCAAAGTACTGCGTAAGCCTTGGCGACCTTGATACCCTTATCGAGCAGCCCGCAACCATGACCCACGGCAAAATTGCTCGCGACGAGCGCTACAAGATGGGCATTGAGGACGGCATGATTCGTGTATCGGTAGGCGTTGAGGATGCAGAGGACATCATCGCCGAGTTTGAACAAGCTCTAAAGGTGCTTGGATAAGCATTACCCGCAATAGATGCCTGCGGCGATACAAGTGCATCGCCGCAGGCATATTTTAATACCCGTAAATACAGTAAGGAGGACAAACCACATGAATGATATCGTGGAAATTCGTTGGCACGGACGCGGTGGACAGGGCGCAAAAACTGCTTCCCTTTTGCTTGCAGATGCCGCATTTAACACCGGTAAGTATGTTCAGGGCTTCCCCGAGTACGGCCCCGAGCGTATGGGCGCACCCATAACCGCCTACAACCGCATTAGCAGTGAAAAAATAACGGTGCACAGCAATATTTATGATCCTGACTTTGTTGTTGTTGTAGACCAGAGTCTGCTAACAGCCGTTGACTGCACAAAGGGCCTTAGCCCCGAGGGCGCAATAATTGTAAACTCCAACAAAACCCCCGAGGAGCTTCGTCCCCTCATGAACGGCTACACAGGCAAGGTTTGCGCCGTAGATGCCGACACCATCTCGGAGGATTGCCTTGGACGTATATTCCCCAACACCCCCATGCTGGCCGCCATTGTTAAGGTTAGCGGAGTTGTTGAGGAGGAGGCTTTTGTAAAGGACATGGAGGGCTCGTTTGCCCACAAGTTTGCCACAAAGCCCCAGATGATTGAGGGCAACCTGGCCGCCCTTAAAAGAGCAATGAAGGAGGTGTCGGTAGGATGAAAAAGGCAAGCGAGATAAACGAACAAATCCTATGGAAAGATATCACCCCCGGTGGCGCAATTTACGAGGGTGGCACATCGGCCGCCGTTAAAACAGGCGACTGGCGCAGCAACAAGCCGGCATTTATTGCCGAAAAGTGCAAGCAGTGCCTGCTTTGCGCACCTGTTTGCCCCGATAGCTCCATCCCCATAAATGCTGAGGGCAAGCGTGAAGATTTTGATTTTCATTTCTGCAAAGGTTGTGGCGTCTGCTATAAGGTCTGTCCTTTTGACGCTATAACATTTGGCAAAGACGAATAAAAGGAGGTGACCCCTAATGGGTATAAGAGAAAGACTTTCCGGCAACGAGGCAGTAGCCATTGCCATGAAACAAATTAATCCCGACGTGATGGGGGCCTTCCCCATCACTCCCAGTACCGAAATTCCTCAGTACTTTGCACAGTATGTGGCAAACGGTGAGGTTGACACTGCATTTATCGCAGTTGAGTCGGAGCATTCGGCCATGTCGAGCTGTATTGGCTCGCAGGCTGCCGGTGCTCGTACCGTAACAGCCACCTCCTCTTGCGGCCTTGCCCTCATGTGGGAGATGCTATATGTGGCTGCCTCGGACAGGCTTCCCATCACACTTTGCTGTGTAAACCGTGCCCTTTCCGGCCCCATCAACATCAACAACGACCACAGTGACTCGATGGGCGCACGCGACAGCGGCTGGATTCAGATATACGCCGAGAACAACCAAGAGGCCTATGACAACATGCTTCAGGCCATGCGTATTGGCGAGCACCCCGACGTTATGCTTCCCGTTATGATCTGTCAGGACGGTTTTATCACCAGCCACGCCATCGAGAATATCGAGCTTGTGGAGGATGACAAGGTAAAGAACTTTGTGGGTGAGTACAACCCCGAGCAGTTCCTGCTTAACAGCAAGAACCCCATGTCCATTGGCCCCTACGACACCGCTCATTACTACATCGAGCATAAGCGTCAGCAGGCTCAGGCCATGATGGACGCAAAGGGTGTTATTGCAAATGTTGCCAAGGAATTTGCCGCCATTAGCGGACGCGACTACGGCTTCATTGAGGAGTACTGCATGGAAGATGCCGAGATGGCTTTGGTCATCATTGGTTCTTCGGCCGGTACTGCCAAGGAAACCGTAAAGCGTATGCGCGCCGAGGGCAAAAAGGTTGGCCTTGTAAAAATCCGTGTATTCCGTCCCTTCCCCGCCGAGGAAATTGCAAAGGCACTTTCGGGCGTTAAGGTAGTGGCTGTTATGGATAAGGCCGAGGGCTTTAGTGGCCAGGGCGGTCCTGTATACGCCGAAACCTGTGCCGCCCTTTACGGCAAAAAGGACGCCCCTATGATGGTTAACTACATCTACGGTCTGGGCGGACGCGACGTGCGTGTTGAAAGTATCCGCATTGTTTATGATGCACTTGAAAAAATCCTGAAGGATGGCGACGTGGGCGAAACCTACCGCTATCTTGAAGTAAGAGAATAAGGAGGGCTTGGAAAATGGCTTACCAACTAAAACAAGAAATGCGCAAGCCCGAACGTCTGGCCGGCGGTCACCGTATGTGTGCCGGTTGTGGTGCACCTGTTGCGGTGCGTGCCGTGCTAAGAGCGCTCGAGCCCGAGGATAAAGCGGTAATTTGTGCCGCCACAGGCTGTCTTGAGGTATCTACCTTCCTCTATCCCTACACAGCTTGGCAGGATTCCTTCATTCATAACGCCTTTGAGAATGCCGCCGCCACCCTTAGTGGTGCCGAGGCTGCCTACAGCGTGCTAAAGAAGAAGGGTAAGGTAAAGGACACCTACAAGTTCATCGCTTTTGGCGGTGACGGCGGCACCTATGACATCGGCTTCCAGTCCTTGTCGGGCGCTATGGAGCGTGGACACGACATGGTTTATGTATGTTACGACAACGAGGCCTACATGAACACAGGTATCCAGCGCAGTAGTTCCACCCCCTCCTTCTCGGACACCACCACCTCGCCTGCCGGCACAGTTATTCCCGGCAAGCCCCAGAACAAGAAGGACCTGACCAAGGTAATTGCGGCCCACAATGTGCCCTATGTTGCCCAGACCACCTTTATTGGCAACTTTAAGGACCTGGCCGAAAAGTCCAGAAAGGCTGTTTACACCGAGGGTGCGGCCTTTATGAACATTATGGCACCCTGCCCCCGTGGCTGGCGCTATGATCCTGCTGATCTTATGGACATTTGTAAGCTGGCTGTAGAAACCTGTGTATGGCCGCTGTTTGAGTACGAAAACGGCGTGTGGACACTAAACTACAAGCCCAAAAACAAACTGCCGGTTGAGGATTACCTACGCCGTCAGGGCCGTTTTGCCCATATGTTCAAGGCCGGAAACGAGTGGATGATTGAGGCCTACCAGGCCGAGGTTGACCGCAAGTGGGAAGAGCTGCTTTTCCTTTGCAAGGAGTCGGACTAAGACTTTAGGTGCAAAAACAAATGTAAATTTAGTGGGCTGTGCATAAATAAATTTATGGCAGGTACTAAATAGCAACGATTAGACGAATAGTAGGTAGCCAATAGCTATTTACTATTCGTCTTTTTGATTTAGTTGACATATTAGCAGGTGGCGAAGGGAGATATAGATGTCGGAACAAAAGCTTACAAAAGGTAGTCATTATCTATTGCTTGGAATAAGTACGTTTATAGTAGTTGTGCTAATTGACATAGTTACGCAGTTATCCTTTGGCTTTATAATTGGTGCAACATTTATAGAGTGGGGATATGCGGCACAGGTGTTATCAAGAATCATACCCGCAGTTTTATGGGGGCTAATATTTGTAGTGGCTAATAAAATAAGCATTAAAAAGCTTAATTTTAATTTTTTGCAGTCGGGTGGAAAAGTCACGCTAAAAAACTACCTGATGGCTACTATTTTAGTAATTATAGGTATAGCGTTTAATTATGCAAGCTGGGGCAATTTTAAGGTGCTGATTGAGTATGCAAATGCAGGATCAATTGGTTTTGTCGCACAGCATATATATTATTTTGCCGAAATTCTTATTGTAACAACCTTGATTGTGCTGTTTCAAAAAATGTGTGAAACCTGGGTTAAAAAATCAAATATTCCATACGGTGGCATTGCGGTGGCTTTGAGTTGGGGATTAGTACATATATTCACACAAAACAGTGTTGCGGTGGGGCTGTTGGCTTTTGTATACGGATTTGGCTACGGCTCAATATATCTTATACTAAAGCGTAATTTTAAGCTTACTGTTATATTTTTATTTTTAATGTTTGTATTATAAACGCAAAAGCACCATGAATTTTGTTGCTTGGGCCAAAGGCCGTGGGGCTTTGCCCCACACCCCACAAACTTTTTGAAAAAAGTTTGACCCAAAA
>CAYJGQ010000030.1:19634-21686 GCA_964369885.1 uncultured Oscillospiraceae bacterium | reverse complement strand
TTCGCCCCCGGCCAAAGGCTCGGGGGCGTGCGTAAGTTTTGGGTCAAACTTTTTTTCAAAAAGTTTGTGGGGTGTGGGGCAAAGCCCCACGGTCTTGGGCCGGGGTGTGGGGCTATCAGATGCGAGCTACCCCTGTTTCCCGTGCGGCAGCGGCCACGGCGGCCGACACAGCAGGGCCTACACGGGGGTCAAAAGCGGCAGGAATAATGTATTCCTCGGACAGTTCTTCCTCCGATACAAGTGCGGCCAACGCCCTGGATGCAGCCAACTTCATTTCCTCGTTTATATCGCTTGCACGCACATCAAACGCACCTCTAAATATGCCGGGGAAGGCCAATACATTGTTTATCTGATTGGGGAAATCACTGCGTCCTGTGGCTATTACCCTTGCACCACCTGCACGGGCATCGTCGGGAAAGATCTCGGGGGTGGGGTTTGCACAGGCAAATATTATGGCATCCTTATTCATGGTCTTTACCATTTCGGTGGTCATAACACCTGCGGCGGCCACACCAATAAACACATCACTTCCCACCACAGCATCGGCAAGCTCGCCTTTTTCACCATTTGGATTGCTCACCTCGGCTATTTCCTGCTTAAATGGGTTCATATTTTCGGTGCGTCCGTTGTATATAATTCCCTTGCGGTCGCACAGCAGAACATTTTTAGCCCCTGCGGTGTGAAGTAGCAGGGTGATGGAAACAGCGGCGGCCCCTGCCCCTGCTATTACAATTTTTACATCTTCAATCTTTTTGCCCACAAGCTTTAGGGCATTGTGAAGCCCTGCAAGCGTAACAATGGCAGTGCCGTGCTGATCATCGTGGAAAATGGGAATGTCACAGCGCTCCTTGAGCTTGCGCTCTATCTCAAAACAGCGTGGAGCCGATATATCCTCAAGATTTATTCCGCCAAACGAATCACTTATAAGGGCCACGGCATTTACAAACTCGTCTACATCCTTTGTGTTGACACAAAGTGGAAAACCGTCAACATCGCCAAAGGCCTTTAGCAGTACACATTTGCCCTCCATAACCGGCATACCGGCTGTATGCCCTATATCACCAAGCCCCAGCACGGCTGTGCCATCGGTTATAACGGCGCAGATGTTGTGACGGCGTGTAAGCTCGTAGCTTTTGGCGGGATCTTTTTGGATTTCAAGGCAGGGCTGTGCCACACCCGGTGTGTATGCCAGGGAAAGATCCTCCTTTGTCTTAACAGGAACGGCGCATACTACCTCAATTTTGCCCCTCCACTCCTCATGCTTACGAAGTGATTCTTTTGCGTAATCCATTTTTTTGCTCCTCTCGGTATGATTGCTTATTATATGTGGCTCAACCGCTCATTTTACCATTCCCGGGTGTCATGGTGGTTAAATCCACAATGTTTTACCGTGATTTTTTATACAATTGTTGTGGTTTTTAGTTTCTTTTGGTTTTGCCATGATACAGTATACCACGCAGGGCACGGGTAATGTCAAGAATTTGCGCATATTTATAGGCGGATTTATCGCTGTGATAAATCCACCCATTTCCTACCGTTTAGCCCATCTTATATTCCCTGTACATTGTGAGCAGTCCGTCTAAAATTATAGAGCGGTCGACAAGGTCTATAATAGGGGTGTGACCGCTTATCATCTGAGCAAGGCCGCCTGTGGCCACCACCTTGGCCTGCCCCCCCAGTTCTTCCTTCATTTTGCGCACTATGTACTCCACACTGCCCACATAACCAAAAAGCACACCCGACTGCATACTGGTAACGGTGGTGCGCCCTATCACCGAGCCGGGGTTTACAAGCTCCACCCTGGGAAGTTTTGCCGTCTTGGCAAACAGAGCCTCCATGGATATTTTTATACCAGGGTGAATAGCTCCCCCAAGATATGAACCCTCATGGTCTATGGCATCAAAGGTTGTGGCGGTGCCAAAGTCTACCACCACAACCGGGCCGCCATATTTGCGGTAGGCCGAAAAGCCGCTTACAAGGCGGTCTGCACCCACCTCGGCCGGGTTGCCGTAGCAGTTTTTCATGGGTATGGGCAGATTAACCCCTGCCACC
>CAYJGQ010000030.1:16943-19624 GCA_964369885.1 uncultured Oscillospiraceae bacterium | reverse complement strand
ACATAACCTGCGGCACAACCGAGGTTATAATTACATCATCAAAATCGTCCCTGTCCACCTTATTAAAGGCAAAAAACTGCATCAGCATCAGCCCTACTTCATCCGATGTAATCTCACGGTTTGTGCCCATCCTAAAGGAGGCCTGCACCCGTCCCTCTCTACATATACCAAACTCCATATTTGTATTGCCAATGTCAATTGCAAGTATCACGTTTCACAAATCCTTTCGTGGGTGCCCCATGGGCAGGCCTTGGTGTGGTTTTAATTATATACGCCTATCATCTACATTGTATATCGACTTTCCCACCACGTCAAGAAATTTATACCACCCACATTATGAGCCTTTGGCCACAAGCCGCCCCATCAAATCCATGTACTGCTGTGCAATATGGGTGTAGTCAAAGTGAACTTTTACATATTCGGCCCCACGCATTCCCATTTCGGACCTCTCCTGTTCGCTCATGGCGGCCAAAAGGCGTATCCCTCCTGCCACCTCCTGAGGATCACGACTTTGCAGTACCACGCCGCCCTCGCACAGTTTTACGGGGTGGTGTGGTGCAGGGGTATCGCATATTACCGGCTTGCCACTTAGCATATATCCCAGCAAATTTGTTGAGGCCATGCCGTACTTGTAGGCCTCCCCCAGCAGTGGCGGTGAGTAGAAAAGGCAGTCTGCCTGCTGCATAAGCTCACCCATACCCCTTCTTGAGGGACGGTCTAAAAACAAAATATTACTGCACTCAAGCTCTGTGGCTATGCGCTTTAGGGTGATTTTATGGCCTCCGTTGCCCACAATTACCATTAGCACGTCGGGGCCTATTAAAGCGGCACTGTGCACAAAATGTGAAAGGTCATGATTTGCCCCAATGCTTCCACAGTACATCACCACCATCTGTCCCGGCTTTTTCTGCTCGGCTATTACGCCGCTACGAGCTGTCACCGGTTTTTGCTCATTACCTATTACAACACCACTGGGTATATAGCTCCATTTGTCGGGGGATAGCCCAAATTTTGAGAGGTAGTTCAGCCCATCGGGTTGCAGGCTCACCACATGATCCGACACCGCCATGGCTCTGCGCTGTGCATGTGAAATCATCTTTACCGAGGGACTGTTTGCCGCCTTGTCAAAGCGCTCCTGATATACCAGTGGCCAAAGCTCCCCCACCTGAGATATCAGCACCGCCCCTGCGGCCTTGGCTATTTTTTGCGCCGAGTAAACCTCAAACGGATAGCCCGAGGCCGACAGCACCACATCGGGTTTATGTTGGGCGGCCAATTCCTCGGCCACGGCCCAGGTGCGCCCCACATAAGAGGCTATGTTGCGCCCACGCCCCGTCACATCCTCGACATAACGCGGGGTGGCCACAAATTTGTAATCTATGCCACCTACTATATGACGTTCTATATTCTCCCGTAGTTTTGGGTTGCGGTGTCGCAGGTGACTGTATTGCCCCGCCAAAATACCAACATTATGCCCCTGCCCTTTCCAAAACTTTGCAAGGTAGTAAGAGCGGTATTCGGCCCCCAAATCGGGACCGCCGGCATAATGATCAAGAATTAATATATTCATATATTCACACCTCCGTATGTTGGTATTATGGCGTGTGTGACGTCCGAGTATGCGCAGTGTCGGTCTGCCTTTGTACATAATTTGCAACTTTTGCCCCTGCCGCTCCTCACTATCTGAATTTAGTCTTATTTATTCGCATAAAATCACGGATTTTATTTTATTTTCCTATTGCAAAAACTGTAATATAATGTTAATATTTAGCATATAATGACAAATTATGTGTTGCGTCCAAACGCAAATAATCAGACCAATAAAATTTTGCGCCGTTTCCATCATCCGGTTGGGCTAACCCAAAACATAGCATAAAATATGACCATTCTTTCAAGGTCTATTTTGTGGTTTTAACTGAAAGGAATATTCATATTTATGCAGACAAATCACACAGTAACTGAGCAGGTTCAGGTATCGGTACAGTCGGGCAACCCCTCGGCCATAGGCCTTTTGGGGCTTGCCATGGTCACACTTGTGGCCTCCTCGCAAAAACTCGGACTAACCGACGGAACCTCGCTTATTATTCCATGGGCCATTTTTTTGGGTGCTGCGGCACAAATTTATGCCGGCATGGTAGATCTTAAGCTCAAAAATGTATTTGGTGCTACCGCCTTTTGCGGCTACGGCTTCTTTTGGCTTGGCGTTGCCGGCACCTGGATGATACAAAACGGCGTATTTGGCCCCGAAATGCAGCAATCAGCCGACCCTCGTCAGCTTGGTTTTGCCTTCCTTGGCTACTTCATATTCACATTTATTATGACCATAGGCTCCATGGAGGTTAACAAAACTTTATTTATCATTTTTGTGCTTATATGCTTTTTGTTTTTGGGTCTTACGCTCAGCTCGTTTAACATTTTGCCCCATCTTGCACACGATATCGCAGCCTATGCAGAGCTTCTAATTGCACTTACCTCGTTTTACGCCTGCGCGGCCAATGTGCTTAATGCAACCTTTGGCAGGGTCTTCCTGCCACTGGGCAAACCCTTTGGCCTACTAAAGGCCAAGCCCTCTGCATAACGACAATAATCGATATTATTGCAAAAAGTATTGACAATACCCTTTGGGTTTGGTAAAATATACTTCGTCGCCGAGTCGGCAACACGCTGTGCGGGTGTAGTTC
>CAYJGQ010000030.1:0-16933 GCA_964369885.1 uncultured Oscillospiraceae bacterium | reverse complement strand
GGTTCGATTCCCATCACCCGCTCCAATTTATGCCACAAGGTCATCCTCGGCGATGCATCTATATGCGCCAGTAGCTCAGCAGGATAGAGCAACTGCCTTCTAAGCAGTAGGCCAGGGGTTCGAGTCCCTTCTGGCGCGCCAGTTCTTTTTTTAGTTAAATATGGTGGGTATAGCGCAGTTGGTTAGCGCGCCAGATTGTGGCTCTGGAGGCCGTGGGTTCGATTCCCATTATCCACCCCATTAGCTCACCCGTCCCTTGGGGCGGGTGGGTTTAACATTATACTGGGCCGTCGCCAAGCGGTAAGGCACAGGACTTTGACTCCTGCATGCGTGCGTTCAAATCGCACCGGCCCAACCAAAAAAATTCTTCGCATCACTGCGAAGGATTTTTTCTGTTTTCTCCTCACTTCCCTGTTTAACATCCCAAAACAACATTTTCATGTTGTGCTAAGCTGAAGCATCTCCCCCCAAGGCCACAAATTGTATGCTTAAATTAAAACCGCTAAGGTTAATCAGCGGCGGCTTAAATTGATATGTGGTGTCGCATTATGGTTTTACACCGCAAATTCTTTGAAGCATAGCAGTTTTCTGCCCAATCTTTCACTTGTCTGCCCTTTACCCAAAAACCTCGGCCTCTGTGGGGTTTTTTGTGGGCATTGACAATATAACTATATCATGATATAGTTATGTCGAGGTGATGAATATGCAGGAGCTGTGTTGCAGCACCCCCGAAAAGGTAAAACAGCTAATAAGTAACGAAGAAATTTCCGAGAATCTTTCTTTCTTTTTTAAGACCTTTAGCGAACCTATACGTGTTAAAATACTGCTGGCCATGTTGCACAGCGAAATTTGCGTCAAGGATCTTGCAATTTTGCTTGATGTTTCGCAGCCGCGGGTTTCAAACCAGCTAAAGCTCTTAAAGCTCAACAAAATTGTCAAAACACGCAAGGACAAAAATAATATTTTTTACAGCCTTGACGATGAACACATTCATGCTATTTTAAGCATGGGTCTTAGGCATATCAGCCACAAATAGGAGGATTTATCATGTTTTTACATAATCTATGGGAGCTTTTTGTAGACATGTCGTTCTACATTGTAATTGGTCTTATTTTCACAGGTATTTTACATGCCTTTGTAAAAAAGGATGTTATACTAAAACACATAGGCAAAAAAAGCACCTCGTCGGTGGTAAAGGCCTCGGTGTTGGGGGTTCCACTTCCTCTTTGTTCCTGTGGGGTTGTGCCCACCGCTATATATCTGGGCAAAAGCGGCGGCTCCAAGGGGGCGGTGGTAAGCTTTTTGACCTCCACACCACAAACCGGTGTCGACAGCCTTATTGCCACATACGGCCTAATGGGACCACTGTTTGCCGTTTACAGGGCGATGGCGGCCTTTATTTCGGGCATTGTGGCGGGAATTGTTACCAACATTTTTTGCAAAAACGACAAGGATGAAATTGCCCCGCCAAAAACCGACTGCGGCTGCTGTAAAACCTCGGAGCCTGCCCCCACCGATAGTTGCTGCTCCACCAAGGTGGCAGTAGAGCACGAGCCAACTTTTTTTGAAAAGCTAAAGAGTGTTTTTACCTACGGTTTTGGCGAGTTTTTGGAGGAAATATCACTGCACTTTGTCATAGGACTGCTAATTGCGGCGCTCATAAGCACCCTACTGCCAGAGCAGTGGCTGTCGGCCATCACAAATCCCCTTGTAAGTATGCTCATAATGCTAATTATAGGCATACCAATGTACATCTGCTCCACAGCCTCCATACCCATAGCCCTCTCGCTTATTATGAAGGGGCTCTCCCCCGGGGCGGCATTTGTATTTTTATTTGCAGGACCCGTAACTAACATCGCCTCGCTTACAATACTGTTAAAGACCCTTGGTAAAAAGGTTTTGGCAATATATCTTGTCTGCGCCTCGGTTTGCTCCATTGCCTTTGGCCTACTGCTGGATTATATCATAGAAGCCTTTAACTACACAGGCATATCAAGGCTGGCCGCCGACCCACATGAGCATGGATTCCCACTGTATATGATAATCGTTGCGGTTATATTTGGCGGACTTGTATTGTTCCACCTCACCAAGAGGTTTTTTAGGAAGTCGTCGGATAACAGCTGCTGTGCAGGTGGCTGTCACTGAGATGGTCCATCATCAAAAAAGCACCCCAAACCCTTAGGGTTTGAGGTGCTTTTTTACGGTGTGGTGCTTATCCGTGGTATAGTTTTTTCTTTTGATACTGCGGCTCGCAGGTAAGGTTTACGCCCAATTTGCGCAGTGTGTGGGAGTCGACCTGCGCCAAAATTACCGAGCTGTGCATCTCACTGCCACGCAGGTCGGGCAGCATATCCATGGCCTTGCGTGCAAATTCATCGGTGAGGGCGCTTATAGATAGTGCCAGAAGTATCTCGTCTATATGCATTCGTGGGTTTAGGTTGCCAAGATACTGTGTTTTTAACTGCTGAATGGGCTGGATTACATTGGGGGATATTAGGTGCAGTTCGTCGGGGATATTGCCAAGTGCCTTGAGGGCATTTAGTAGTGCCGCCGAGGAACTACCAAGAAGCGAGGAGGTTTTGCCGGTTATCATGCGGCCATCGGGCAGCATAAGGGCCGCCGAGGGCAGTGCGGTGTCGGCAGCCTTCTCATTGGCTGCGGCCACCACAGGGCGGCTCTCGGGCGACACCCCTGCCTTGCTCATTAGCAGTTCAAGTTTTTGCACCTGCTCGATGTCGCATTTGCCCTGATGGTAGTCAAACATGGTGCTGTAATATCTGCGTATAATCTCCTGCCCCGAGGCCGCACGGCAAACATCGTCATCCACAATGCATTTGCCGGCCATGTTTACCCCCATATCGGTGGGTGATAGGTAGTGGCTGTTACCCATTATCTTTTGGAACACGGCATCAAGCACCGGGAAGATTTCTATATCTCTATTATAATTTGTGGCGGTTTTGGAATAGGCCTCAAGATGGTAGGGGTCTATCATGTTTACATCGTTTAGGTCGGCCGTGGCGGCCTCGTAGGCCAGGTTTACCGGGTGGCTGACAGGTAGATTCCATATTGGGAAGGTCTCAAATTTTGCGTAACCTGCCTTTACCCCCCTTTTGTACTCGTGGTACAGCTGGGAAAGGCAGGTCGACATCTTGCCACTGCCCGGGCCGGGTGCGGTAACCACCACCAAGGGGCGTGTGGTATGCACATATTCATTTTTGCCAAACCCCTCCTCGCTTACAATCAGCGAGGGATTTGCAGGATATCCCGCTATTGGGTAGTGTCGGTAAACCTTTAAGCCCAGTGCCTCAAGCCGCTTTTTAAAGGCCTCCACCGATGGTTGTCCGTCGTACATGGTTATAACCACACTACCCACATAAAGGCCAATGCCGCGAAACTCATCTATCAGGCGCAAAAGGTCGTCGCCGTATGTTATGCCAAGATCTCCGCGGAGCTTATTTTTCTCTATGTCATAGGAGTTGATTACTATCAAAATTTCGGCCTTATCGGCCAGTTGGGTGAGCATTCTCACCTTGCTGTCCGGGGCAAACCCCGGTAGCACGCGTGAGGCGTGAAGGTCGTCAAACAACTTTCCGCCAAACTCCAAATACAGCTTATTGTTAAAAAAAGCTATGCGATCTAAAATATGCTTGGACTGCATGTCCAAATACTTTTGATTATCAAATCCAATCGCCATAAAAATCTCCAATCTGCCGGTTTTTCGGCACAATTTCGCCATCCCTCACACACAATATAGCCCCCATGGGGGGCGTGTAACATCAACAGGCGCAGGGCCTAACCGCAAAATTAAAGACCCAAAGCCTAATATATACCAACGTTTATTTTACCATTATTGACAAAATAATACAACAGCAAAAGCCTACAAAAAGGCGGCAGCAAAGCAAAAAGATGAGGTCTTTTTGCCCTGTTGCCGCCCTGTGGGTGGCTGTTACCTCAACCGCCCAAATCCGCCGCTGTTTTGTTGCCCAAAGCTCTGGGGCTGTTGGGTGGTGCCGTACTGGTTGGTGCTAAGGCCGCTCATGCCACTTTGGCCCTCGCCCGCAAGCTCGGGGGCTCGGTAGCCTGCAAACTCCTGTATCTGCCCCGGATGTATAAATGTAATAAACTTTAGTGAGAATATATCGCAAACGGTATAACGTCCGCCCGACGGGGTGTCCATTAGGGTAAAGTAGGAGCGCCCCACAGAATACAGTATTCCCTCTTTGCGTATTAGGTTGCCCGTGCCTATTAAAAGATCGCAGTTTACAATTGTGCCAATATTGGCCGCAAGTATTTGCTGCATAGAGCCCTGCATGGTTTCGTTGTTAAAGCTTTCGGTGGGGGGCACAACAAATTCATTTCTGATGGGTCGCATGTCATTTGCCAATGGAAAACCTCCTTTTTAGGTCTTTGAGTAGTAGCTTGTGGGGTTGTAAAAACAATGATCGCCTATACGGACAACAAATTGCCCCGATTTTACCGGAAAATTGGGCTTACAATCGGGCGAAAATGGGTTGAAATACCACAGTGCAAACCCCAAATTGCTAAGGCGATTTCCTGCAATGGCCCAGTTTGCAATGTCGTAGTGCTCCTGCAATGCCGACAAATTGTATATGTTTCGTGGGTTGTTTTTGCCCCCCACCACCTCACGGGCGCAGTCAAACTGGCCTTTTTGGTATATGGTGGAGCGTATGTCGATGCAGGTGCGTCCATACTCACCATATTGTATGTTCACACGATTCATCACGACACAGGCCACCGCCTTCATGCCGTTTTCCCCCTCACCCTCGGCCTCACAGCGTACTATGCGGGCTAAAAGTTCAAGATCGCTCAAGGGCATTCCTCCTCCCATGATATATGATATATACCTATGACATGGGACAAAAAATAATGCCAAAAGGGCGCAAACCTTCCCGCTTTGGGTGGTTTGCGCCCACTATCTTTAGCATTTCTTAGGACTCGGCAGAGGGGGTGGCCCTGCCCTCCTCCTCGGCGGTGGCGTTGGCCATATAGCGGTGGTAACTGTCAAGGATGGCCTGCTCAAGGGCTACTCGGGCGGCAGGTGTGATGGGATGGGCTATATCCCTAAAGGTTCCGTTTTCATCCTTTCGGCTGGGCATGGCCACAAACAACCGCTCAGGACCCTCTATAACCTTGATGTCGTGCACCGCCAAATCACCACTAACCGTGACCGACACTAGCGCCTTTAGGCGGCTGTCCTGATAGGTTCTTCGTATGCGAATATCGGTAATTTCCATGGGGATTCCTCCGTTTGTCACAATATTTAAATTGATCTGTCTATCACATATTATTTGACCGACAGGGTGCATTTATTCAGCAAGGTGTGCCGCTTATAAGGGTAGATTTAATATTTTTGTCCTACAAAATTGCCAAACTCGGCCTAAAAATTTTTCAGACTGTTTATTTTATGGTCAAAATGCAATATAATAGGATGAGATGTTATAGCACAATTGCAAATTTTGGTCGGAGGCGACAAAATGAATAGTAATAGACAACAAATACCCCAGGGGGTAAAACACATCCATTTTATAGGCATTGGCGGTTCGGGCATGTTTCCGCTTGTGCAAATTTTGCACCCACAGGGTTACAGCATCACAGGGTCGGACAACAACCCAAGTGACATTGTGGACATGGTGCTGGCCATGGGCATACCCGTGAAGATGGGCCAGGCGGCAGAGAATATTAACGGGGCCGACCTTATAGTTTACTCGGCCGCCATAATGGAGGATAACCCCGAGCTTGTGGCCGCCAAGGCCTCGGGCATACCTTTGTGGGAGCGCTCAAAGCTGCTTGGGGTTATAACCGGGCAGTATGCCCACAGCATATGTGTGGCCGGCACCCACGGCAAAACCACCACCACCGCCCTACTTACACAAATTTTGCTTGGTGCAGGGGTTGACCCCACCGCCGTTATTGGGGGTAAACTCCCTGCAATTGGGGGCTATGGCCGCCGTGGCGTGGGGGAGGTCATGACCTGCGAAGCCTGCGAATACGCCAACACATTTCTTGAGCTTTCGCCCCATACCGCCCTGCTACTAAATGTCGACAACGACCATCTGGAGTTTTTTGGTTCGATGGAGGGCATAAAGGCGGCCTTTAGGCAGTTTTCCTCCCTGGCCACCGGATGTATACTCTACAACGGCGATGACCAAAACACCATAGACACCATAAACGGACTTGATAACGCCCCCATGGTGAGCTTTGGCCTTGGGGCGCACAACGACTACTACGCTGTAAACATTGTTCAGCACAAGGGTGTGCGCTGCTCATTTGATCTTATGCACAAGGGGCGCGAGCTTTGCAAAATGCAGTTGCGCATACCCGGGCGACACAATGTATGCAATGCCGTAGCGGCGGCCGCCGCTGCCCACATGGCAGGGGTAAGCCCCGAGCAAATTGCCACCCACGCCGAAAAATTCGGCGGTGCCGGACGCAGGTTTGAGGTCATGGGGGAGTTTGAGGGCATAACAGTGGTGGATGACTACGCCCACCACCCGGCCGAGCTAAAAGCCACCCTGACCGCCGCCACCGAGATGGATTTTGAGCGAGTGTGGGCGGTATTTCAGCCCTTTACCTATTCACGCACCGCCATGCTTCTTGAGGAGTTTGCCGAGGTCTTGTCGATAGCCGACAGGGTGGTTATGAGCAAAATAATGGGCTCACGGGAGAAAAACACCTACAATATATACACAAGTGACCTTGCCGACAAAATAAAGGGCAGTGTGTGGTTCCCCGAGTTTGAGGAGATGGCCGAGCATGTGGCACAAAATGCAAAACCCGGCGACCTTATAATTACACTTGGGTGTGGTGATGTATACAAGTGCGGACGCATGATCTGCAAATTGTTGGACGCCAAAACCAAGGCCTAACCCAAATTGCTACTACAAAAAAGCAGGTATTTGCATATGCAAATACCTGCTTTTATTTGTTATCTGCTCACGGCCAAAGCAGCGCCTTTTTCAGTCCCTCAAAGTCACAGCTTTGCATCATCAGGGTGTTTTTGGCGTCGGCAATTTGGGTCAACATATGCGCATCCGAATTGGTGATTATTTTACGGCTATTTTGCACTTCGGCCTGCGCACCCCCCGCAAAAAAAGCCTCGGGGTGGTGCACCTCAAGGGTGGGATGGGGCAGATCGGGGGGCACCATGCCAAAAATCGACATCAAGCTGGTGCTGGCACGGTCTATATGGGCCGGCCAGCATATCCCCCCAAACCTCTTTGCAAGCTCATAGGTGTGATCAATGCTGATATTGGTCACACCCACCAGCAAAAAGCGCTCGGTATCAATGGGGCGGTCATCCTTGTTCATCACAATCTGCTCGCCAAAAATTTCATGCTGATTTTCCACCCTATCCAGGCGGTCGTATACATAGCGATCAAACTCCATGGCCCGCTCAAGGTCGGGCAGTATGAACACCACATGTATGCCCTCCGAGGTGGTAAGCTCCATGCCGGGCAACACCGTTATGGGAAGCTCCTTTGCCACCTCAATGGCCGCCTCGCAGTTGCGACAGCTGTTGTGGTCGGTTATAGCTATTAGCTGCTGACCACTTAGCATCGACATGTTGACTATATTGTTGGGTGTCATGTCCACATCCCCACATGGGGACAGGCAGGAATGGATGTGCAGGTCGTAGAATATCGGCGTTAACACCACACATCCCACCTTTATGCTTTATTTTTGTAGTTCCTCCCACACGCGCTGTGCGGCCGCAAACACCCCAAGTTGTGTGGTATATACCGAAATTTCCTGCTGTTTTGCCTTTTCAAGGCCTGGGGCATCCATTGTAACCCCCTCGCAAAGCACTATGCAGGAAACGTCGGTAAGGGCGGCCACCGCCACCGAGTTTAGGTTGCCCATTACGGTAAACCATGCCCCGTCGGCAGGAGCCTTGCCCATAACAATGCTCAAAAGATCACAGCAGTAAACCTCGGTAATCTCGCGGTCGTCGGCGGCATTTTGGGCGGCAAAATCTCCAAGCTTTAACAGGTCGCTATTCTTCACGCTCATTTTTCTCCCTCTTTCCCACCGATGGCATTAGGTTGCTTATCTTGCCAACCTCCTCGGCGATACTTTGAAGTTGATCGCGCACCAAGAAAATACAGGCCTCCTCGGTGGCAAATCCACGCACTATATCCTCAGCCAATGCACGGCAGGTTGGTGCGCCACAGGAGCCACAATCAAGGCCGTACAGCCCCTCCTCTATGCGCTCCATTTCGGCCATCATCTGCATGGATTTCTGCAGGTTGCTGTCAAGCTGTAGTACCGGCTGGTACTCAACGGCCTCCTCCCAGCAGTAGGGCTGTGGAATTCCCGGCTCTACATGGTTGCAGGACACGGGGCGATAGCTTGTAATGTGCTTTATTTTGGCCTGCGCAATGTAGGGGTTTTCCACCGCCAGCACTCCCCCAACACAGCCGGCCGAGCAGGCGTTTAGCTCTACAAAATCGAGGTTTTGAAACTTCTCATCCTCAAGGTCTTCCAGCACCTTTATTACATTTTCTATTCCGTCGGCCGCCAGATGCTGTTGGTTTAGGGTGGCGGCCGCCTCGCCGCCGCTTATGCTCCACCTCGCACCCGAGCGCCCCGAACGTGTAAGGTCGTCCACCTGAGCAAGCTCCTTTAGGTGGCCCAGCAGTACGGGGTAAATCTCGCTTATGGCCACCACGCAGTCAACGGCACTGCTTTGTGCACCCAGAGGCATTTTAAGCGCCGTAACCTTTGCAGGACATGGCGAGATAAACATGGTACCTATCTGCTCCATTGGCAGGCCGGTTTCCTTTTGTGCTATGGATTTTGCAAGTCGTGCCGCCATTTCCACAGGGGGGTGTAGCGGCAACACATTGGGCAAAAGGCTGGGAAAACGCACCCTTATAAGCCTTAGCACCGCAGGACATGCCGAGCTTATGATGGGTCGACGAAATTCATGATTTTCCTTCATAAAATGCCGTGTTGCACTGGATACAAGCTCGGCCGCCCTTGCCACCTCATAAATCATATCAAAGCCCATGTCCTCAAGGGCGCTTAGCAGTATATCTGTGTCCTCAAGGTTGTTAAACTGGCCGTAAAGGGCAGGGGCCGGCAGTGCTATTTTGTAGCTATACTTGTCCATGGAGCAAAGTGGGTCGCTCACCGCTTTTTTGGCATGGTGAGGACATACCCTTATGCACTGTCCACAATCAATACAGCGCTCGCTGATAATACGCGCCTTGCCATCCCTCACCCTAATGGCCTCGGTGGGGCAACGCTTTACGCAGTGGGTACAGCCCTTGCAGTTTTCCTTTACAAGTGTAACCGAATGACAAAACTGTTCCATATCCTTGGTCTCCGTTCCAACCTGCCTAAACGGTAGGGAATTTGAGATCACTCAAGGCAGAGTTCAGCCCTTGAGGTTATGCCTTTTTCTATGGCCTGATGGCGAATTATCATGTAAAATTCGGCCTCGGTGGAGTATGCGTAGGGATTTACAAACAAAATGCCCACAAAGCAGGCCAGCGTCCCCAACAAATACCACCCTAAAAACGAAAGATGCAGCACCCATAAATCTGCCTTGTTGCCGTCCATCATCTGGCGGCTGAGGGTTATGGCTCTACTGGGCGAAAGGTTTGGGTTGTCGGCCAGAATGTAGGGGGCCATGGAGTATGAATAGCCCTTAATTATGCCCGGCACTATGAGCAGTAGGGACCAAAGCAGTATATACACACTGCGCAAAAGTTGGGCCAGTGCCACATTAAAATACCACTGCTTTTTAAATCCAAAACCTATGTTTGCCATGTTAAAGTCATAGCAGGTGGCGCTGGTGAAGTAGCGTCTGCAACCTATTTCAAGGGGGCCAAGCACAAAAAAGCCCAGCGCAATAGACACCAAAATAATTATTAGTATTACCACAAGGACAATCATTGCAATTTCCAATGCGTATGGGTTGTCGTAAAGAATCTGGTCGCTATAATTGTTTACCGAGGAGGAACCGCTACTGCTACCGCCTCCTGTAGCTACACCAAGCACCAAACTAACCACAAATGCCTGCCAATAGCTCACCTTCAAGGTTGCCTTGGCTCTGGCCTTTAACTCACTTCTTGTCCACATAGGTATACTCTCCATTCTTCCGCCATGTGCGGGTTATGTGTTTTACTAAAACACCAAATCATTAAAATCCTTAAAGGTTCACCCTCATACGCACCGTTGTGCCCTGTCCCGTGGTGCTTTCAACCTTCATGTCGTCGGTGTATTTGCGCATGTTGGGCAGACCCATTCCTGCGCCAAAACCAAGGCTACGCACCGACTCAGGTGCAGTGCTAAAGCCCTCCTGCATGGCCTGCTCAATATCCGGAATGCCGGGGCCTTGGTCACAAAGCAGGATATCCACCCCATCAGAATTTATATCCACGTCGGCGGTGCCGCCGTTTGCGTGAATAACCATATTTATTTCTCCCTCGTACATGGCAATGGCCACCTTGCGTATGGCGGTGGAGTCCATGCCGAGCTTTTTCATTGTACTTTTTACCACGCCCGAGGCCTCGCCTGCACGGGTAAAGTCATCACCATCCACATCAAAGTGTAGGTGGAGCGCATTTGAATCACTCATTTCGCCTCACAGCCCCCCTTCAGGCCGCTTTCGTATAGCAGTCCACAGGCTGTAAACATCCTAAACGAGGTGGTCATAACCACCATGCCGCGCTCCTTGGCAAGTTCAAGAATGTCCTCGCCCGGGTTTTTTCCTCTTACAAATACAACGCAAACCATGTCCATCATCTCGGCGGTGCGTATAACCTGGCAGTTTACAAGCCCTGTGAGCAGCACCGACTGATCCTTTACAAAGGCCAGCACGTCGCTCATCATGTCGCTACCGCAGGCCGTGCGCACCTCTTGGTCAAGGTTTTCCTCACAGCACAAAATCTCGGCTTCCAAAATGTCCTTAATTTGGGCAACTGTCATAACGGCACACTCCAATTCTTTATAGCTGTTTTTTATGCTAAATGTACTACCATTTGGGACAAATCCACATACAAACAGTCCTGTTTTTGGGAATAAATAGCCTCTAATTTGCAATAAGATTCAATTTTACCCAATACGACTTTTATAATAACATTTTTTTCTTAAAAATTCAAATTGAAAATTCTTCAAAATACCCATTATGTGGAGAAACATACACCAAATACCTTCGTAATTTGAAGAATTTTGTAAATACATCCAATTGCGGTGAGATTGTCACAAAAATTTTCTGTATTTATGGTAGCATTTTGGGGGTGGTGTAAGGGGTGGTAAAATGTTATAATATTGTCAATCAAAAAATTGGGTGGGCGACAGCCTGCCCCATTATAAGCCAAGGAGGTTAAAAAACGTATGGCCAACACAATTTCGGCAGTACCTTTTAATGGCACGCCGCAGCAAGAAAAAGAGCTACGCGCCATTATTGCCGAACTCAAGGACGAGGGCGGTGCTCTTATGCCCATCATGCAAAAGGCACAAGACATTTACGGCTACCTTCCCATTGAAGTTCAAAAGATTATTGCCACCGAGCTGAACATACCCATGGAAAAGGTATACGGAGTGGCAACGTTCTACTCTCAGTTTAACCTAAACCCCAAGGGCAAGTACAAGATCTCTGTATGTCTTGGAACCGCCTGCTATGTTAAGAGCGCCGGCGAAATCTTTGAAAGATTTGAGCAGCGCCTTGGCATAAAGAACGGCGAATGTACAGACGACGCCAAGTTTTCTCTTGACGCATGTCGTTGTATCGGTGCCTGTGGCCTTGCCCCTGTGCTTACCGTAAACGAGGACGTGTACGGCCGTTTGTCGGTTGAGGACGTGGACGACATTCTGGCAAAGTATCAGGACTAATGCCATGATGCAGGAATTGTCGCTAAATGTACTTGACGTGGCGCAAAATTCTGTATCGGCCGGCGCAAGTCTTGTCGAAATCTGCTTTACAAACTCCCTTGCAAACGACCGCTTGACCATAGAAATTAAGGACAACGGCCGTGGCATGACACAGGAGCAGGTAGCTCAGGTTATCGACCCATTTTACACCACCCGCACCACCCGCAAAGTGGGACTTGGTGTGCCCTTTTTCAAGATGGCGGCCGAGATGTGCGGCGGAAGTTTTTTTATTGACTCGACAGTGGGGATAGGTACTACGGTGAGGGCGGTTTTTGTGCCCTCTCATGTGGACTGTATGCCAATAGGCGATATGGCCTCCACCTTTACGGCACTTATGCAGTGCAACCCCAACATGGATTTTATATACAGCTACTCCACCGACGCCGAGGGCTTTGCAGCCGACACCCGTGAGTTTAGGGCGGTGCTGGGCGATGTTTCGCTTTCCGATGTTCAGGTGGTGGCCTTTGTAAAATCCTTCATTGAAGAAAACACCCGCGAGGCCGACGCTTCGCAGTTACACAATTAATCAGGAGGAAAAAACGCAATGAAATCTTTAGCAGAACTCCAGGCTCTAAGAGATGAAATGCGCATTAAGGTTGGCGTTCGTGAGGATGACTCCGAAAACATCCGTGTTGTTGTTGGTATGGCCACATGTGGTATTGCCGCCGGCGCTCGTCCCGTACTTAGCGCATTTAGCGAAGAAGTGGCAAAACGCCAGCTTGCAAACATTACCGTTGCACAGGCCGGCTGCATTGGCGTGTGTCAGTACGAGCCGGTGGTTGAAATCTTCCAACCCGGCAAAGAAAAAACTACCTATGTTAATATGACTCCCGAGAAGGTGGCTAAGATTGTATCCGACCACCTGGTTAACGGGACACCAGTTGCCGAATATACCATCGGCGCAGTCAAGTAAGGAGGAAACATCAATATGTATCGTTCCACAGTGCTTGTTTGCGGCGGCACCGGCTGTACTTCTTCGGGAAGCGAGACCATAATCTCGACCTTTGAATCAGAGCTGGCCTTGGCCGAACTGCAAAACGAAGTTAAAATTGTGCGTACCGGCTGTTTTGGCCTATGTGCGCTTGGCCCCATCGTTGTTATTTACCCTGAGGGTGCTTTTTACTCCATGGTTAAGGTGGAGGATATCCACGAAATCGTGCAGGAGCACCTGCTAAAGGGCCGTATTGTTACCCGTCTGCTCTACTCCGACACAGTGACCGAGGACAATACAGTAAAAAGCCTTGACGAAACCGACTTCTACAAAAAGCAAAAGCGTGTTGCACTTCGCAACTGCGGCATCATTGATCCTGAGAACATTCAGGAATACATTGCATACGACGGCTACATGGCGCTGGGCAAGGTGCTAACCGAGATGACCCCCGCCGATGTAATTCAGACCATGAAGGACTCCGGTCTGCGTGGTCGTGGTGGTGCAGGTTTCCCCACCGGCCTAAAGTGGAGCTTTGCCGCCGCTAATGACGCCGACCAAAAGTATGTTGCCTGTAACGCCGACGAAGGCGACCCCGGCGCATTTATGGACCGCTCGGTGCTTGAGGGTGACCCCCATGCACTCATCGAGGCCATGGCCATTGCAGCCTATGCAATTGGCTCTACACAGGGTTTTGTGTATGTGCGTGCCGAGTACCCCATCGCCGTAGACCGCCTGCGTATTGCTATTGACCAGGCTCGCGAGATGGGTCTTTTGGGCAAAAACATCTTCGGCACCGACTTCTGCTTCGATCTGGACATCCGTCTGGGTGCAGGCGCTTTCGTTTGTGGCGAGGAAACCGCTCTACTTACCTCCATTGAGGGTAACCGTGGCGAGCCCCGTCCCCGTCCCCCATTCCCCGCTGTAAAGGGTCTGTTTGGTAAGCCCACCGTTCTTAACAACGTTGAAACCTATGCCAACATCCCCCAGATTATTCTAAAGGGCGCCGACTGGTTTGCCTCCATGGGCACCGAGAAGAGCAAGGGCACCAAGGTATTTGCTCTGGGCGGCAAAATCCGCAACACCGGCCTTGTTGAAATCCCCATGGGTACCACCCTGCGTGAGGTTATCGAGGAGATCGGCGGCGGTATTCCCGACGGCAAGAAGTTTAAGGCAGCACAAACCGGTGGTCCTTCGGGCGGTTGTATCCCCGCACAGCACCTCGACATCGAGATCGACTACGACAACCTGCTCTCCATCGGCTCTATGATGGGCTCGGGCGGTATGATTGTAATGGACGAGGACAACTGTATGGTTGACATCGCCAAGTTCTTCCTGGACTTCACCGTTGAGGAAAGCTGTGGTAAATGTACCCCCTGCCGTATCGGCACCAAGCGTCTGTACGAAATTCTTGACCGCATAACCAAGGGTCACGGAGAAATGGAAGACCTTGAGAAGATGAGAGAGCTTTCAGTCTACATCAAGGAAAACTCCCTTTGTGGTCTTGGACAGACCGCTCCCAACCCTGTACTTTCCACCATGCATTTCTTCGAGGACGAGTACCTTGCACACATCAAGGACAAGAAGTGTCCTGCCGGTGTATGTAAAGAGCTTACAAGCATCGTCATCATCCCCGAGAAGTGTAAGGGCTGTACCGCATGTATTCGTGTGTGTCCCGTGGACGCCATCGAAGGCAAGGTGCGTGAGCCTCATGTAATCCATCAGGACAAGTGCATTAAGTGTGGCGCTTGCTTTGAGAAATGTAAATTTGCCGCCATCGTGCGTCAGTAAAGAAAGGAGTGTACCAACATGGCTAATGTAAATATTAAAATCAATGGTATGCCCTTGTCTGTACCCGAGGGCAGTACTATATTGGAGGCAGCTCGCCTTCACAATATCCGCATCCCCACCCTTTGCTACCTAAAGGAGATCAACGAGATTGGCGCTTGCCGTATGTGTCTTGTTGAGGTAAAGGGAGCACGCAGTGCAGCCGCTGCCTGTGTTCATCCCGTAAACGAGGGCATGGAAATCACTACAAACTCCGAGAAAATTCACAGCTCTCGCCGTACCTCGCTTGAGCTTATCCTTTCTACCCATCGTCGTGTATGTCTGTCCTGCGTGCGCAGTGGCAACTGTGAGCTTCAGGCCCTGTGCCAGGAGTACGGCGTGGAGAACGAAAACAAGTATGTAGGTGCTTTCCCCCACTACGAGATTGACGACTCAGCCCCCCACATGATTCGCGACAACAGCAAGTGCATACTCTGCCGCCGCTGTTCGGCCGTTTGTGAGCACAACCAGGAAGTTGGCGTAATTGGGCCTAACAACCGTGGTTTTGAAACCAGCATGGGTTGCGCCTTTGAGCTTGGCCTTGGTGAGGTTTCATGTATCTCCTGTGGTCAGTGTATCAACGTTTGTCCCACCGGCGCCCTGACCGAACGTGATCAGACCCAGCAGGTTTGGGATGCTCTTAACGATCCCACAAAGCATGTTGTGGTTCAGACCGCTCCCTCGGTTCGTGCCGGACTTGGCGAGGAATTTGGTCTGCCCATCGGCACCGATGTTGAGGGCAAGATGGCCGCTTCGCTTCGTCGTCTGGGCTTTGACGGTGTTTTTGACACCGACTTCTCGGCCGACCTTACCATCATGGAGGAGGCCAACGAGCTTATCGAGCGTGTTCAGACCGGCGGCGTGCTGCCCATGATCACCTCCTGCTCCCCCGGCTGGATTAACTTCTGTGAGCATTACTACCCCGAAATGATTCCCCATCTGTCGAGCTGTAAGAGCCCTCAGCAGATGTTTGGCGCTATGGTTAAAACCTGGTACGCCGACAAGAATGGCCTTGATCCTAAGGATATTGTATCGGTATCCATCATGCCCTGTACCGCCAAGAAGGTTGAGGCAGGACGTGACCATCAGTCGGCCGCCGGCAACGGTATCCCCGATGTTGACGTGGCACTGACCGCCCGTGAACTTGCCCGCATGATTCGTCGTGCAGGTCTTGACTTCGCCGCTCTGCCCGATGAAGATTTTGATAATCCTCTGGGCGAATCTACCGGCGCAGGCGTTATCTTCGGCGCTACCGGCGGTGTTATGGAAGCTGCTCTGCGCACAGCCGTTGAGTGGATTTCCGGCAAGTCGGGTGGCCCTGTGGAGTTTACCGACGTACGTGGTACCCAGGGCATCAAGGAGGCCTCCTACACAGTGGGCGACCTAACCGTTAACGTGGCCGTGGCATCCGGTCTTACCAATGCCAAAAAGGTTATCGAAATGGTAAAATCGGGCGAGAAAAACTACCACTTCATCGAGTTCATGGCCTGCCCCGGCGGCTGTGTAAACGGTGGTGGTCAGCCCATCCAGCCCGGTGAGGTTCGCAACACCATCGATATCCGTTCCCTGCGTGCAGGGGTTCTCTACCGCAACGATAGCGCCAAGGATGTGCGTCGTAGCCATGAGAACAGCATGATTAAGACGGTCTACGACGAGTTCCTCGAGAAGCCCGGCAGTCATGTTGCACACAAGGTACTGCATACCAAGTATGTGGCCAAAACAAAGTTCTAATTTTTAGCTATAAAACATTAACCGCCCCAAAGCCTATGGCTTTGGGGCGGTTTTTCATCTCTTTTATAAATGTGGCAGAACTCCACAAATTTGCTGTAAGGCTTTGTGGTGGAGAATAATATTTTTCTGACTTTCCCCACATGAAACGGATAGATTTAGAGAATACCGCCAAAGTCCCCATCAATAGGCAAGGTTTAGACAACATAAGTCCGCCCCCACCGAAGGGCGGACTTAGTGGCAGGTAGTGCATGGCGGTAGCCTCACGCAGTGCCAGGCGGTAGGTGGGGGTGGGGCGGAGGCCATCGCCACCGCAGGTGGTGCGCCCCCACCTACGGTGTGGGCGGTTGCCCGCCGAGCGTGCGAGGTAAGACCTACCCGATGCAAACAAAGACCGCCTCTAAGGCGTGAGCTTTCACCCTAAACTGCGTTATCCTCCTTGACACAGGTCGGTGTGCCTGCGTCGTCTGCCTTGTTTAGAACTAAAATCTCATGCCTTAGGGGTCGAAGATTTGATGGCGATTAGATGTGCTTTATAACAAGGAAAAT
>CAYJGQ010000029.1:0-22018 GCA_964369885.1 uncultured Oscillospiraceae bacterium | reverse complement strand
TTTTTTCAAAAAGTTTGTGGGGTGTGGGGCAAAGCCCCACGGTCTGTGGCAGGGGGTGTGGGGCAAAGCCCCACGGTCTGTGGCAGGGGTGTGGGGCAAAGCCCCACGGTCTTGGTTTTTACCTTTCGCGCAAGCGACAGGTTCTTATTCGTTGGTATAGATGTCCTTGCCACGCAGGATTGAGATATTGTTTTCCTTAAGCAGTTTTACAGCGGCATCGTTGTCGTCCACACGCACAATAACATATGCCGTGCTGTGCTCGCGGCTAACAAATGCATACATATACTCAATGTTTACATCGTCATGGCTAAGTGCACATATAGCCGAGGCAAGTCCGCCCGGCTTATCATCTACCCCAATGGCAATTACATCGGTGAGGGTAACGGTGAGTCCTGCTTTTTTTAGCGAGGCCTCGGCGGCATCCGGGTTATCTACAATTAGGCGCAGTATACCAAACTTTGTGGTATCTGCAAGCGACAGCGCCCTGATATCAATGCTATTCTCCTGCAAAACTCGGGTGATGTCGGCAAGTCTTCCTTGAGTGTTCTCAATAAAAACCGATAGTTGCTTTATAGTCACAGCATTTCCCTCCTAATTTGTTATATCTTAACTATATCCCTCTTAAAAACAGCCATAAGCGTGGCAACGCCACCAAACAACGAACCTACTGCACCTGCAATTTGCAAACTTAGGGTGCTCGAATGCATAATCAAGTAATACATCTCGGTATCCATAGAACCACCATTTGTTTTAATTGCATCATTTGCCATGTCTATGCCAATATTAGTGGCACTAAGCAGCATAATAAATCCAACAACAAAAAGCAGTACACCAACCCCTATAACAATTCTTCGAGATTTTGCGCCCATAGATTCCTCCATGCTTAATTGCATTATCTAATCCACTAAGTCAAGTATACCACATTTTCGGGTTGTGTAGTAGCGGTTGCATACATATGGTCAGCGAAATTAGTCCAAATATTTTTGGCCTTATTTGGTGATATTATCTAACATTCGCCATCACATCTTGCGATTATCGATAACACGCTTGGCCTTGCCTTCACTGCGCTCAATGCTTCCGGGAGAAACAAGGTTTACGGTCACAGCAATACCAAGTGTCGACTCGATGGCACGTTGCAACTCCTTTTCCTTCTTCTCAACAAGGCGCACAGCATCAAACTCAAATCCGGGCGACATCTCAACACGCACCTCCATGGTATCAAGATCTCCCATGCGGTCAATCACAATTAGGTAGTGGGGCGAGGCGTGCTCAACCTCAAGCAGTACGCTTTCAACCTGTGAGGGGAAGACGTTTACGCCACGAATTATGAGCATATCATCGGTACGGCCTGCCGGTTTTGTCATCTTTACAAGTGTACGGCCACAGGGGCAGGCCTCACGGGTAAGGGTGGCAATGTCACGGGTGCGGTAGCGCACCAAAGGCAGTGCTTCCTTGGAAATGCAGGTAAACACAAGCTCACCGGGGGTGCCATCGGGCAGGGCCTTTCCTGTATCGGGGTCTATAATTTCAGGAATAAAGTGATCCTCGCAAACATGCATACCGGTCTGGGCTTCGCACTCGTAGCTTACGCCGGGCCCCATTATCTCGGACAGCCCGTAAATATCGTAGGCCTTTATTCCCATCAGTTCCTCAATGCGGCGACGCATCTCCTCGGTCCAGGGCTCGGCGCCAAATATGCCGGCCTTTAGCTTTATCTGGTCGGGGGTGATGCCCATATCACGCATGGTTTCGCCTATAAATGTGGCATAGGAAGGGGTACAGCACAAAATGGTGGAATTAAAGTCCTGAATAATCTGAATTTGGCGCTTGGTGTTGCCGCTCGACACAGGTATTACCGAAGCTCCAATGGTGTTTGCACCGTAGTGCAGACCAAGTCCACCTGTAAACAGACCGTAGCCATATGAAACATGTACCATGTCATGCTCATCGCCACCTGCCGCTGTTATGGAGCGTGCAACAATTTCTCCCCACACATCCAAATCATTTTTTGTGTAGCCCACAACGGTTTGTTTGCCGGTGGTACCGCTTGAGGCGTGAATCTCGGTTACCTTTTCCATTGGCACAGCAAACAGGTTGTAGGGATATGCATCACGCAAATCCTGTTTGTAGGTAAAGGGCAGCTTGTGAAGATCATCCACCGAGCGGATGTCATCGGGGGTAATCCCCATCTCCTCAAAGCGTTTGCGGTACATGGGCACATTTTCGTAAACATGACGCACCATGGCCGACAATCTGTATGACTGTATGGCCCTTATTTCGTGTAGTGGTGCTGTTTCTATCTCATTCCAATATTTGCGAGGCATGTTTCTTTTCCCCCTAAAAAAATTAATAACTATGGCAAAATACAGCTAATTATTTTGACTCGCGTCCAAGTACAAAGGCCTTTTTATTCATCTCAAGAAACTTCTCAGGCACCGACTGTGTCAGGGCCTCGGTCCAGTTTTCCTGTGTAAACTCCATTTTGTTGGAGAGCATACCCATCATTACTACGTTGACAGCCTTGGCGCTTCCGGCCTCTTTGGCCAGTGCCAGAGCATCCACATCCTTGATGTCGCGGCCTGTGGCGGCAAAGTGTTTGGGGATGTCGCTGGGGTACTTGGCGGCACCTGTTATAACAGGCATGGGAGAAATCTTTTGGCTATTGGTGATCATCTTACCCTCTTTTGCAAGGAAAGGCAACCAACGTGCGGCTTCACAAAGCTCAAAGGAAATTATCAAATCAGCCTCACCCAGCTCTATTACGGGGGAGGAAACCTTGTCGCCGTAGCGCACATATGTTACAACCGAGCCACCGCGCTGTGACATGCCGTGAACCTCGGATACCTTTACATCGTACCCTGCATTCATGATTACGTTTCCGAGCAGTTTACTGGCAAGCAGGCTACCCTGGCCGCCTACGCCAACTATCATAATATTTTTGGTTTTCATGCCTTGGCACCTCCTACAATAGCATCTTTGGGGCAAAGTTGTGTGCAAAGCTCGCAACCCACACAAAGGGTGGAATCAATCTGCACCTGCTCATCCACCACCGAGATGGCGGGACAACCTATGCGCATACAAATTTTGCAGTTTATACATTTTTCCTTGTCAATGCAAAGTGCGGGGGCGGTCTTTACGCTCTTTAGAAGAACGCAGGGACGGCGCACCACTACAACCGAAGCCTCGTCGGCCTCAAGCTCCTGCTTTATCACCTTTTCAAGGGTTTTAAGATCGCCGGGATCGGCAATTTCAACACGTCTTACTCCAACAGCCTTGCAGACATCCTCAATCGAAACCACGGGCGAGGGATTGCCCTTAATGTCAAAACCGGTGGTGGGGTTGTGCTGATGTCCTGTCATGCCGGTTATCGAATTGTCCAGTACCAGCACGGTGGACTTACCACGGTTGTAAACTATGTCCACAAGACCTGTAATGCCCGAATGCATAAAGGTACTATCACCTATAACCGCCACCGAGTTCTTGGCCGACTCGGCACCCTTGGCCACATTAAAGCCGTGCAGGCCGCTGACCGATGCACCCATACAAACGGTGGTGTCCATAGCGCCCAGAGGTGGCATGGCTCCCAGTGTGTAGCAGCCAATGTCGCCACTTACCATTACACCCAGTTTTTTCAGGGTGTAAAACAGGCCACGGTGGGGACATCCGGGGCAAAGTACAGGGGGGCGCACAGGCACGTTCTCGGGGAATTTGGGACCTTCCTCGGCAGGGGTGGAGAGCACCTTTGCCACGGTTCTTTGGGAAAACTCGCCTATGTTGCTAAAGCTCTGTTTGCCAATAACATCGGTAATGCCTATGTTCCTGCAGTGGCTTTCAATTATGCCGTCCAGCTCCTCTACAACATAGAGTTTATCCACCTTAGCGGCAAAATCCTTGATAAGCTGTGTGGGCAGTGGGTTTACAAGTCCAAGCTTTAGCACCGAGGCGTTTGGCATGGCTTCTTTTACATACTGATAGGCCACACCGCTGGTTATGATACCAATTGAGCTGTCGGCCATCTCTATTTTGTTAAGCTCGGTGGTGTCGGCAAAGGCGGCAAGTTTGTTCATGCGCTCCTCAACCACCACATGGCGACCCCTTGCGGCGGCCGGCATCATTACATACTTCTGGGGGTTTTTCTCGTAAGGTTTTAGATCATACTCGGTACGCTCGCAGGTTTCCACAATGCTCTGAGAATGAGATATGCGGGTCGACAAGCGTATAATAACGGGGGTGTCATATTCCTCGGACAATTTGTAGGCAATGCCCACGTAGTCCTTACACTCGGAGGAATCGGCAGGCTCAAGCATGGGCAGCTTTGCCGCTATGGCATAGTGGCGGGAATCCTGCTCGTTCTGGGAGGAGTGCATTCCGGGGTCGTCGGCTACTGCTATTACCATACCGCCGTTTACACCTGTGTATGAGGCTGTAAACAAAGGGTCGGCCGCCACATTAAGGCCAACATGCTTCATGGCACAAAAGGATCTTGCACCACCAAAACATGCGCCAATGGCAACCTCCATGGCCACCTTTTCATTTGGTGCCCATTCGCTGTAAATTTCGCTGTACTGGCTCACATATTCGGTGATTTCGGTACTGGGGGTACCGGGGTAGCTCGACACCACCCTACACCCACTCTCATATAGGCCACGGGCCACGGCCTTATTGCCCAACATTAATTCTTTCATGGTAGTCCTCCGCTTCATATTTTATATCGGTTATTTATTTTGCTCTCTTAAATCCACAATGCGCTTGGCCTTGCCGGCTGTGCGCTCAAGAGTCTGGGGGTCGGTAAGTGTTACGGTGGTATCTATTCCAAGCACGGTTTTGAGCTTGTGATGTATTGTGTTGGTCAGTTTTTCAAGCGCACCGTAGGTTTCAAGCAGTCGTGCGTCCACAATCTCCACCTTGACCTCCAGCGTGTCTGTAAAGTTCTCTCGGCGAAGCAGTAGCTGGTAATGTCCGCCAACCTCGGGCACATTCATAAGCACGCTCTCAATCTGGGAGGGGAATACGTTTACCCCGCGGATTTTGAGCATATCATCGGTGCGTCCCATAATCTTTTCCATGCGCACATGGGTACGCCCACAACCGCAGGTGTCGTAATTTAGCTGTGATATATCCTTTGTGCGGTAGCGTAGCATGGGAAAGCCCTCTTTTGTAAGGGTGGTGATAATAAGCTCACCGCTCTCCCCTGCCGGCTTTTGCTCGCAGGTAGCACTGTCAATTATCTCGGCCATAAAATGATCCTCGGCTATATGCAGGCCACAGCGCAGTTCACATTCGCCCGAAACGCCCGGCCCCATTAGCTCGCTCATGCCGTAGTTATCGGTGGCAAACAGCCCCCAGGCCTCCTCAATGCGTCCACGCATCTCGGGGGTGCATCCCTCGCTGCCAAATAGCCCCAGACGAAGCGAAAAATCATCGGGGGTATAGCCCATCTTGCGGGCCTCCTCGGCCATGTAAAGAGCATATGATGGGGTGCTTATAAGGGCGGTGGTGCCCAGGTCCTTCATCATCATTATCTGCTTTTCGGTATTGCCACTTGAGGTGGGTATTATCATGGCACCCAGTTTTTCAAGGCCGTAGTGCAGCCCCAGCGCCCCTGTAAACAGCCCATAACCAAACGAAACCTGCGCCACATCATCGGGGGTGGCACCGGCCGCCACACACAACCTTGCCACAAGCTCGGCCCAGGTGTCAATATCCTGCTTTGTGTAACCCACAACTGTGGGTTTACCTGTGGTGCCGCTCGAGGCATGTATGCGCACAATATCGCGCTTTTTTGCCGCAAACAGCCCAAAGGGGTAGGTGTCGCGTATATCCTCCTTGGTGGTAAAGGGAATATAGTTAATGTCGGACAGTGTTTTTATTTTTGAGGGGTTAAACCCACTGCTGTCAAACTTGTCATGATAAAACTTTACATTATTATAGCAGTGCTCTGCCACCCACTTTAATTGTTTTAGCTGAATTTCTTCAATTGCTTTGCGTGACATGGTTTCAACTTCCTTATTGAAGAATGCCAAAAAACTCCCCCCTGTTCATCGATTTAAATGATTAAATTTTATTTTCGCACCTGTGCCGTACTTTGGCGCATAATGTACTATTTTATGGGTTTTTGGGGCTGTTGTCAAGTTACGAACATGAAATCACTTATATTTACAGATTATTAAACATTTTAACGTCGGTTTGGTGTACAATACACTTGAAAAGGCGGAAACTTGGCATATTATTTTTTTGCAAAATATTTGTTTTATGTCCAAAATGTGATATACTATTTTTCGAGTTTTGTTATAGTGAAAGGAACTGCTGAATGTTTGGATATGTTCGCACATTTGATGCCGAACTGAAAATAGGCCAGTACCGCACCTATAAGGCAATTTATTGCGGATTATGCAAACAGCTTGGGCGCTCTTTTGGCCCCATGGCACGCATGACCCTTAGCTACGATTTTACATTTTTGGCCACACTTTCAATGGCGGTAAACCCCCAAACCCCGGCCTTTGCATCACAAGGTTGCATGATAAATCCGCTAAAAAAGAGCCCCTGCTGCCTTTCCAACGACAGCCTCATCCTCTCGGCCGACTGCGCCATGATACTTCTTTGGCACAAACTTGCCGACAACCTAAGCGATGAGGGTTTTATAAAAAACATTTCCACACATTTTTTGCGACTGTTTGCAAAAAAGCCGTTTTTGCAGGCCTCACAGCGTCGACCCGAGCTTGCCCTGGCCGCCGCACAGACCATGCAGTTGCAACAAGAGCTTGAAAAACAGCGCTGTGCCGACCCCGACATGGCCGCCCACCCCACCGCCACACTGCTTGAGGGCATATTTACCGAGCTTTCGACGCAGGAAGATGTTAGGCGGGTGCTTGGACGAATGGGTTATTTGATGGGGCGGTTTATATATCTTTGCGATGCACTTGATGATTTGGATGAGGACCGCAAAAAAAACAGGTACAACCCTTTTTTGATGGGCGACGATCAGGACCTTGCCAATATGACCGACCGAGCAAAGGGTTCGCTTTATCTTACTGTGTCGGAGCTTGCGCTCTGCGCTGATTTACTGGACACCCACCACCTGGGGGGCATTATTGATAATGTGCTTCGCCTCGGACTTAAAAACAGCGTGGACACGATAATGAATAAATGATCCTGCGCATTAGCGGATTATTTATTCCACCACTGCCATGAGCCAGTCAAAGCAAGGTTATATTAGCCTTATTAATACCAAAATCACGCGGAAAGGAGCCTGCGGTATGAAAGATCCGTACAAGGTACTTGGCGTATCCCCAAACGCCACAGAACAGCAAATAAAGGATGCATATCGGGAGATGGCTCGCAAATATCACCCCGATAACTTTATTGACAATCCCCTGTCCGACCTTGCAGGGGACAAAATGAAGGAGATAAACGAGGCCTACGACGAAATAGTTCGCCAGCGCCGCAGTGGCCTGGGAAACCAGCAGACCTCAAACCGAGGCAGTGGCTCACACTTCTCGGACATTCGTCGTCTTATAAATGCAGGGCGCATCAACGAGGCCGATGAGCTAATTGAGGGTGTGCCTGTAAGCGGTCGCAATGCCGAATGGTACTTCCTAAAGGGAAGTATATGTTACACACGCGGTTGGCTGGATCAGGCCATGACCAATTTTGCCCGTGCGGCCGAGATGGAGCCACAAAATCAGGAATATCGTGCGGCCTACAATCAGCTGTTGTGGCAACGCCAAAACGGCTATGCACCCGGGACACAAAACAGCTCCTCGGGGGGCAATATGATGTGCGGCAGTTGCTGTGATATCTGCGCCGCATTTTACTGTGCAAACTGTGTTACCCGTTGTTGTTGCGGCGGCTTTTAATTAGAAATTTTGAGGGATGGTGTTAAGTATGGCTCGCAAAAGCACCCAGGTGGCCATTGGCGGAGTGGCGGCCGGTCTTTGTTTACTGCTTATGTTTATGACAGGCATGATTCCATTTGCCACCTATGCCCTACCGGCCGTGTCGGGCATTGTGCTAATTGCCGTGGTGGCCGAGATGGGTTGGCGCACCGCACTGGTGGTGTATGCCACTGTGTCTCTTTTGTCAATTGGAATAGTGCCCGACCGCGAGGCCACTCTCCTATTTATATTTTTCTTTGGCTACTATCCCGTTATAAAGGGGCTCTTGGAGCGTCTTCCCTTTAAGCCCTTACAGCTACTTGTAAAATTTGCAATCTTTAACGCCACCATGGTATTTTCCTACATCGTGATTATATACGTGCTTGGCATCCCCGACATACTTGAGAGTTTTGGCGATTTTGGCCGTTACTCGGCACTGGTAATACTGGGCATGGGAAACCTGGTTTTTGCCGTCTACGATTTTGCCCTCACAAACATATCTATTGTCTACCTGCAGTGGTTTAGACCCAAAATGCTGGGCAGGGTGTGATACCAAACACCCAAGATCTGTTACACCCCAAACCTAAGACCGTGGGGACTCCGTCCCCCCACCCCTGCCACCTTTTGAAAAGCCGGACGAAAACCCAAAAGCTCCCACCTGAAAATCAGGCGGGAGCTTTTTTGCGCATATGCTACGCTTGCTATATCAGTTCTTGTGCCACTTAACGCCCTGGGGGGTGTCCTCAAGTGTAATCCCTTTGGCTGCCAGTTCATCACGAATTGCATCGGCCCTTGCAAAATCCTTGTTCGCACGTGCCTGCTGACGCTCCTCAATCAGGGCCTCCACCTCATCGTCAAGGCTATCCTCCTTGCGGTTGTAAAGTATACCCAGCACGTCGGTCAGGCTGTCAAACAGTTCGGCGGCGGCCTGTAGGCTCTGGGTGGTGCGGGGCTGTGCTATAAATGTGTTTATATCACGCACCAAATCAAATACAGCGGCTATGCCGTCGGCCGTGTTCAGGTCATCGTCCATTGCGGTGATAAACTGCTCCTTGCGCTGTGCAAGCTGATCCATAAACTCCTTCTCGCCCTCGGTGGTTTGTGGGGCAGGGGTTTTCATGGCAAAATCGAGGTTGTTTCGGGAGGTGTAAAGCCTGTCAAGGGCGGCACGGCACTGCTCCACCACCTCAAGATTGTAGTTTATTGGGCTGCGGTAATGGGCCTGCAACATCATAAACTTTATTGGCTCGTAGCCGTAACGGCCTGCCACCTCACGGGTGGTAAAGAAGTTGCCAAGACTCTTTGACATCTTCCTGTTATCAACATTTATATAGCCGTTGTGCATCCAGTAGCGTGCATAATCGCCGTGTGCGCTACACTCGGCCTGGGCTATCTCGTTTTCGTGATGGGGGAAAATTAGGTCCTGTCCGCCACAGTGGATATCAATGCCCTGACCCATGTGCTTGCGAATCATGGCGGTGCACTCTATATGCCACCCGGGACGACCTGCACCCCAAGGCGATTCCCACTGGGGTTCGCCCGGCTTTGCAGCCTTCCATAGTACAAAGTCAAGTGCATCCTCCTTGCGGGAGTCAACATCTATGCGGTTGCCCGAATCAAGGTCCTCAAGGGGTTGGTGAGACAGTTTGCCATACTCCTTGAATTTGCGGGAACGAAAGTAAACATCACCCTCACTTGGGTAGGCGTAACCTGCATCCACAAGCTCCTGCACAATCTTTATGATTTCATCTATTGTTTCGGTGGCCTTGGGGTGGATGTTTGCAGGGCGCACACCAAGTCCCGTAGCGTCGGTCCAGTACTCCTCAATATAGCGTGCGGCCACGTCGGCTACGGTTACCCCCTCATCATTTGCCTTGTTGATGAGTTTGTCGTCTATGTCGGTGAAGTTCTGCACAAATGTGACATCATAGCCGCGGTACTCAAGGTAGCGGCGCAGGGTATCAAATACGCATATTGGGCGGGCATTGCCTATGTGAATGTAGTTGTACACCGTGGGGCCGCAGGCGTATATCAGGGCCTTACCGGGCTCTATGGTGACAAACTCCTCTTTTTGGCGTGTAAGGGTGTTGTAGACTTTCATGTTTTTATGTTCCTTTCTTATGTGAGCATTTTGTATAGCAGATTTTTTGTTTGGGCAAGATGGGGCAGGGACGGGCTTTTGCCCGTTGGCGGGGTTTGCCGGTGGGCTTTTGCCCGTTTCTGCCCCGACGCGGCCCGGGCGGAAAAGCTGCGTCGGCAAAACTGTGGGATTACATCACTGTTGATCGGTCTTTTTTTTAGCCTTTACCTGTTTAGTTTGCTCAGCCATTTCGGCTTCAAATAACTTTTCAAGTTTTTGTATGCGGGCATTCAGGGCCTTAATATCCTGCGACACCGGGTCGGGAATGTGAATTTGATCGAGCTGTTGCATGGGTTTTGCACCCTGTTTGCGGCGGATGGCTTTGGCCGGCACACCCACAGCGGTGCTTTGAGGTGGCAGGCTATCAAGCACTACGGCACCGGCCGCAATTTTAGAACCTTTGCCTATGCGCAGTGGCCCCAGCACCTTAGCGCCGCTGCCCACCATGACACCTTCCTCCAGGTCGGGGTGACGTTTGCCACGATCCTTGCCGGTACCTCCAAGGGTAACCCCCTGATATATCACGCAGTTATCCCCCACCGTGGCGGTTTCGCCAATTACCACACCCATGCCGTGGTCAATTAGTACCCCATGGCCTATTTTTGCCCCGGGGTGAATTTCTATACCGGTAAAAAAACGGTTTGTCTGACTTATAAGCCTTGCAAGGAAGTAGCGCTTATTTTTATAAAGCCAGTGGGCAGGACGGTGCATAATTATGGCATGAAGTCCTGAATAAAGCAGCAATACTTCAAGACTATTTCGTGCAGCAGGGTCACGCTCTTTTATTCCGTTAATATCTCTTTTTATGCCTTCAAACAACATAAGCTGTCTCCCCTTTCATATCACTTGCATTATCTGATGTGAACTTTACCTACCTACGGCTTCGAAATTTTCTCGTGGCGGGGCACAAAAAAACGCCTCCGTCCCCATGTGGGGACGGAGGCGGCATAAATATACCACGGTTCCACTCCGAATTTATAACTCAAAGCCCTTAACGCAGGCAAACGCCTCCACCATATTACCGCCGTTTAGCGGGTTGCTGTGGGGTGCTGGCGGGTGCATTTCGCCCCGTTGCTCGACCAAAGGATGCTCTCAGCGGGTATGCATCCTATCTCTGTTGCGGCAATTATGGGGGTACTTCTCCCGATAAACGCATCTGTTTTTATAGATATGTTGTATCGCCATTTTATGTTACCACAAAGCCTCCAAAAAGGCAAGTGTGATGGAAAAATAATACATTAATTATTGTGGTCAAGTACCCCACGGTTTACATAAAGGTAGTTTATGCCCGAAATCACGGTAAGTGCCGTGGTGGCCAGCATACCCACTATGTATATAGTTTTTACGGGCAGGAACTGCGGTTGTATGGCGGCCAGTATTAGTGTAAGGCATATCCACAGCATTGTAACCACTGTTTTTATTTTCCCCCAACCATCGGCGGCTATTACCCGTCCCTCGGCGGCGGCCACAAGCCTCAGCGAGGTCACTAAAAATTCGCGCGCCATGATAATAATAACCACCACGGGGCTAAGCCCAAACACAGGTATAAAGCATATCATGGCCGACATCACCAGTACCTTATCGGCCAGTGGGTCCATAAACTTGCCAAAGTTTGTTATCAGGGCATCCCTACGGGCAATATAGCCGTCAAGCCAGTCGGTAATGCTGGCTAACGCAAATAGACCAAAGGCCCACCAGTACCGCCCCTCAAGGCCCTCCCACAGCATAGCTGCCACAAAAAACGGCACCATGATCATTCTAAGTATAGTCAACTTGTTTGGTAAATTCATTTTGGGCGTTGCCCCTTTCAAAAAACTGAATATCACAGCTTTGTGTTGTTGTTATTTTGTCACATGACCTACAAGGTCATACCCCTCGGTATCTGTGATTTTCACCCTAACCATATCCCCCGGGGAATACTCGCTATCGGCGCTAAACCATACCTTTGTATCTATATCGGGGGCATCCATGAAGCTGCGTCCACCCCACATATTTTCTGCGCTATCATCACGCCCTTCCACCAGCACCATAAGCTCTCTGCCCACAGCACTTCGGGCCGCATCAAAGGCCACATCCATCTGCATCTGCATTATTACATCTGCACGGCGGCGACGCTCATCTTCGGGCAGCATACCCTCAAGTTCGGCCGCAGGGGTATCCTCCTCAGCCGAATATGAAAAGCAACCAAGGCGTTCAAACTTTGCCTCACGCACAAATTCACAAAGTTCCTCAAATTCCTGCTCGCTCTCACCCGGAAAGCCTGCAATAAGGGTGGTACGCAGTACCGCACCGGGCAGTTTTTTTCGTATATTTTCCACCTGGCGCAGCAGGCTCTCACGGTCACCTGTGCGGTTCATTGCGCTCAAAATTCGGGCATTGCAGTGTTGCACCGGCATATCAATGTAGGGCACCACCTGCGGATGCTCGGCCATGGCCTTTAGCAGCTCATCATTCACACGTTGTGGGTAGCAGTAAAGTAGGCGCAACCACACCAGCCCCTCAAGTTTACATATTTCCTCAATTAGCTTTGGTAGCATGAGTTTCCCGTATAGATCCTCGCCGTAACGGGTGGTGTCCTGTGCCACAAGGTTTATTTCCTTAACCCCTCTGGCAATCAGTTCTTTGGCTTCTTTTACTATACTCTCCATCCCACGGCTACGAAAATTCCCTCGTATTAGCGGGATTGCACAGTAGCTACAACAGTTGTCACAACCGTCGGCCACCTTTATGTATGCCGAGTATTGGGCGGTGGTCATCACGCGCTCGCCATCAAGATCAAGGGCATTTTTATCCCCCGACTCAACCACACGCTGTCCCTCAAGTGCCCGTGCAATAACCTGTGCAATCTCACTATTTTTGCCAATGCCAAGTATTACATCGACCTCGGGTATCTCACTTGCAAGCTGTTCACGGTAACGCTCGGCAAGACATCCTGTCACCACTACGGCGCGCAGGCTGCCCTCGCCCTTTTGTCCGCAAAATTCAAGTATTGTATTTATCGACTCCTGCTTTGCGTCCTCAATAAAACCACAGGTGTTTATTATTACAACATCACATTCGTCGGTGTTGGTTGAAATCTCATAACCGTTTTCCACCACCAAGGACACCAACATTTCAGCATCCACCTGGTTTTTTGAACATCCCAGCGATACCATTCCAACTTTTACTGCCATCTTTCCTCCTGCCATTTGGCCGTCAGTCCTCATCATACAGCCTGAGAACCTGTCTTATAATTTCATATTCATATCCCATGCGCATGAGCTTTGCCACAAATGCGCTGCGCTTTTTGGGGTCATCCGGCAGGGGGGTATATCGGCGCTCAATAAGCTCCGATAGTCGCTCGGCCTCATCTTCCCATTGTCCCTCACAGGCATGTTCTATCACCTCATCCGACAACCCCTTGCGGCGCAGTTCTACCAGTATACGCTTCTTGCCCCAGCCCTTTAGGTGCTTTTTGTCGGCTATGAAGCGCTGGGCATAATCATCGTCATCCACAAGCCCAAGTTCCTGCATTCTGGCCACAGCGGTGGCGGCGGCATCAGGGTCCGACCTGCGGCAGAGCTTTTCATAAAGCTGCCCCGAGGTTTTTGCCGAGTGGGAAAGCAAATTCAGTGCCTGCTCCTTGGCGGAGCGCTCCTCGCTGTCCAGCCGTATTTCCTCAAGCAGTTCGACCGTAACGGTCTGCCCAACCACCAGCCCTCGCCTTATAAAAACCTCAGGGTGCACCGAAAACAAAAACTCTTTATCCACAAATAGCGAGTACCTGCCGCGCTTTGTAATTTGTATATCGGTGAGTATCATTATTCATCCACTTCAACCGTCACATCCATGGCGGCGGTGGCACGTCCCACCTTGCGTGGCCCCGTCTTTGCGACCGGTTTTTTCTCCACAGCCTCACTGCCACCCGCACGGATTTTCTCCTCAATCTGCGCACAGAACTCGGGGTTGTCACGCAGGTAGGCCTTTACATTGTCACGCCCCTGCCCAAGACGGGTTTCGCCGTAATTAAACCATGCACCCGAACGATTGATAATATCCATCTTTACGGCCAGATCCAGCACCTCACCCTCGTGGGAGATACCCTTGCCGTACATGATGTCAAACTCGGCCTCCTTAAAGGGTGGAGACACCTTATTTTTTACCACCTTGACACGGGTGCGGTTACCTATCATCTCACTGCCCGACTTTAGGGCTTCAATGCGGCGCACATCAAGGCGCACCGAGGCATAAAACTTCAAAGCACGACCGCCGGGGGTGGTTTCGGGGTTTCCGTACATTACACCTATTTTTTCACGAAGCTGATTGATGAATATAACGGTGGTATTATTTTTGGATACAGCGCCGGTGAGCTTGCGCAGGGCCTGGGACATCAGTCTGGCCTGCACGCCAACATGGCTATCGCCCATTTCGCCCTCTATCTCGGCGCGGGTAACCATGGCGGCCACCGAGTCGACCACCGCCACATCAATAGCGCCCGAGCGCACCAGCGACTCGCAGATTTCAAGCGCCTGTTCGCCGGTGTCGGGTTGTGCCACCAGCAGGGAATCTATATCCACGCCCAAAGCCGCCGCATACACGGGGTCAAGTGCGTGCTCCACGTCTATAAACAAGGCCTCGCCGCCACGCTTTTGCGCCTCGGCCACGATATGTAGTGCCACGGTGGTTTTACCCGAGCTTTCGGGGCCGTATACCTCGATAATTCGTCCACGGGGCACACCGCCAATGCCAAGCGCCGCATCAAGTGCCAGCGAGCCTGTGGGTATAGCCTCTACATTTAGGGCCACATTCTGGCCAAGTTTCATAACAGCGCCCTTGCCAAACTGACGTTCAATTTGACTGAGTGCCGTTTCCAGTGCTTTTTGTTTATCTCCTGATGCTTTATCGTTTGATACTGCCATTCTCAAACCCTCCTGTCTGCCGCCCCAGACTTATAATCCCCTATGTGGCGGTGTTTTTTGAGGATACTGCGTTCTTTTAATTATATACAATGTAGGGCATAAAAGCAAGTTAAAATAGATAAAACAGAACATTCGTTCTGCTGTGTTCTGCAAAAAACCGGACAGTTACCTGTCCGGTCAATCGTTTTTTTGGTTTGCAGCTACTTATAGGTATGCGCCAATGGCATACACAGCCACAGTAATGATGAAGAAAACAACACAGCCAACCTTGATAAACTTGTTTAGTGTTGCATCCAAAGAGCGGTCGCCCTCACGATCCATAAAAGAATTGCCCGCACCGGCTATGCTCGAGATGGCATCGCTCTTGGGGTTTTGAAACACAATCATCAAAACAAGCAGTATGCTTGTGATAATCATGCAGATTGCTCCAACAATTTCAAAGATGTTCATTTTTCAGCCTCCAAATTCTATTTAGGCAATACCCGTAAATCAAATTTCAAAGTATTTGCATAATTCTTTGATACTGCCACTGACTCTACCGAGTTATTTTAGCACAAGCTATCAAAATTTGCAACCATTATTTTCTGAATTAATTGGCGCATATAATCAGCCACATCACACATAATAAGCTCGGTTCATTACTCAAATATCATCGCGTTTGCAGTTAACATTTGCGTATTTGAACCACGGGGTGGCACCCATGTCCATGCATACCGCATAGGATATCGGGCGCGCCCCGATTTTTTATGTGGCTTTGGTGGTGTGTAGCCCCATCTATCGGGCGGTGCACCAATCAGTTACTAAGCCAAACCTCCTCCGACTCGTGTCGGCGGGGGCGAACCATCAAATCACGCACAGCATCCCTTGGAGGCTTATTCTCATACAGCACACGGTAAATTTCGGCCGTTATTGGCAGTGGAATGTTGTGGCGCTCGGCAAGGCGATGGCCACAGGCCGCCGCCGTATACCCCTCCACCGTCATGCCTACCTCGGTTATGGCCTCCTGTGCGCCAAGACCACTTCCTATCAACAGCCCCGCCTTGCGGTTGCGCGAATGCATTGAGGTGCAGGTAACAATCAAGTCGCCTATGCCCGACAACCCTGCAAAGGTTTCCTGCTTTGCCCCCAAGGCAATGCCCAGGCGGGCAATCTCGGTTATCCCTCGTGTCATAAGCGCGGCCTTGGTATTGTCCCCAAGCCCCAAGCCATCACATATGCCGGCCGCCAGCGCTATTACGTTCTTCAGCGCCCCGCCAAGCTCTACACCCACCACATCGTCGTTTACATATATGCGCAGGGCGTCGTTCATCAAAAGCTCTTGGGCGTACTCGGCCGCCTCACGGTTGGTGCTGGCCGCCACTATGGTGGTGGGCACACCGCGCCCAACCTCCTCGGCGTGGGACGGTCCCGAAAGTATTACAACGGGATTTTTGGGCAGTTCCTCGGCCATTACATCGGCCAGCAGCTTAAAGCTCTCGGGTTCAAACCCCTTGGCCACGCAGGCCACCGGCACCCCTTCTTTTACCCATTTGGCCACCGCCACACAGGCCGAGCGCACCGCAAAGGAGGGTGTAGCCACTATGACAAAATCGGCCAGCCTTGCCCCCTGTATATCGTCGGTAATTTCAATATCCTTTGACAAAATAATGCCGGGGAGCAGTTTTTTATGCTCACGTTCTTGCCGTAGCTGGTCAACCTCTTTTTCAAAGGGGCTCCACAGCATTACGGTGTGGCCACAGTCGGTACACATGTGGGCCAGGGCGCAACCAAATCCACCCGCTCCTAAAATTGCTATATGTGCCATAAATTTAATTCATCCCTTTCACTTGTCCTGCTTGTCTGTGGGCTTTTTTTGCCCAAACCTGCTCTCGGTTCCGTTTAGGAGTCTTTTTATATTTTCACGGTGCATAAGCACCACTACTACACATATAAAGGCCGCCGCAATGGTGTCCACGGGCGAGGCGTCGTGGTAAATATATGTATTTACAAGGTGGGTTATTACGGGATACAGCACCGCCGCTATAACCGACCCGAGCGAAACAATTCGTGTAAGAAACATCAAAACCACCGTGGCCGGAACCAAAAACAAAAACACAACAGGGTTTATTACCAGCATTATTCCGGCCGAGGTCAGCACGCCCTTGCCACCCTTAAACCCAAAGTAGACGGGAAACAGGTGTCCAAGCAGGGCAAATGCTCCGCCAACATAGCCGCCGTCCAGTATAGTAATGCCAACGCTCTCAAATATCAGGCGTCCGATAAATACAGCTATTATTCCCTTTGCAAAATCTCCAATGCAGACAAGTGCGGCCATTTTTTTGCCGTACACTCTTAGTACATTGGTCATTCCTGCATTGCCGCTACCGTGATTGCGCACATCATCGCCACAAAGTTTTTTTGAAATAATAACAGCAAAGCTAATGCTTCCAAGCAGATAGCTTATCACCGCCACTATTACAAAATATATTATATGATTCATGTTATTTCCTCCGTTTTTAAGAACTACAGCATTTTACAGCCTGCTTATTGTACCAAGTCTTGCGCCTTATTGCAAGAACTTGTCGATTTAAGGCTTATTTCGCATAGAAAACCTACATCCGCAGTAGTCCTGCCTGTAAAGACCATACTGCTGTGAAAGTTCAAGCGAGCGTTTATATCCACCACGTTTCTTAAAATCCGACAGCAGGTATTTTATTCCAAGCTCATGCCCTATCTCTGCACCTATTATATTTATTAGTTGTGAATTTTTATGTGGGCTTATGCTCAATGTGGTAACAAAATAATCGTACCCACCCACCTTTGCCATCTCGGCCGTTTTTTGCAGACGAAGTCTAAAGCATCGTTCACACCGCGCGCCCCCCTCAGGCAGGTCTTCCAGCCCCTTTACAGCACTGTAAAACTCCTGCTCATCGGCCACAGGACAGAGCACCTCCCCACTAAATCCTATGTGGGCGGTCATGCGCTCAAGCTCCTCGCGGCGGCGGACATTCTCCTGCATGGGGGCTATGTTTGGGTTGTAAAAAAGTATGTCCATCAAAAACTTTTCGGACAAATACTCCAGAACATAGCTCGAGCAGGGGGCACAGCAACTATGCAGCAGTAGCCGTGGCCTCCTGTGTTTTTCGCTCTCGAGTATACGCTCAAGCTCTTTTTGATAGTTTTGTTTATTTTCCATGCCATCTCCGTGTTATGCCGTATATTTTCATTGGCGACAAAATAAAGGTTAAATCAATTGATGCTACGCATTATTAGTTCTGCAGATCTCCCATAGGCAGGTAGGCACAACACCAAAACTGCAAGCAGGGCTTTACTGCCATTACCTAACCTATACACTATATAATCATAATAATCTAAATCTTGATTTTGGGCAAGTTAAATATTCTTAATTTCCGAGTTGTAACCAGACTTACCAACATTCACACTACCAATAAGTGTGTGCCGGCTTTTTGGTGCTGCTTCATATTTTGTTTGCAGGGTTCTTAAAATGCTTAGGCAGGCTTTTCACAGCATACAATCCATTATGGGGCTTCTGTGCAACAATTTGTGGAGCTTATACATAAAAACAAATGCGGCCGCCCATATTGAATTTTAACTATTAAAAAGATATAATGTTATTGTATATGGTTGCACTGACCACGCACTATATCGCACATCTGCCTTTGGCAGGTGCATCTAAATAATAAGAGCCATGCATATGTACAATATCGCAGCGGTGAAAGTGCCGTTTACCACACTGTGTGATGCGTGATATTGTGTTATACCTGTGCCAACTTTTCTGCGTCGCCTCCCCCGAGGGGGAGGAAAACACGGCAGAGCCGTGTGGGTGGGGGGAGAGTTCCGCCGCGATCACGCGGCCCGCCCTATGGGCATGGCGAATTTATATTAGAAGCATCGCCACCCATACCGACTCAAACATAAGCGTAAAAATTAAACTACATATGATAAATTTTTACGCTTTCCACCTGCATGAGCTTAGAAAAGATTGGCGAGAGATATGTGGTGGTTACAAAATTAGTAGAATAAAACTTTGTTTACCATACTTTAAGAATTTTCAGCCCCACCAAACGTACTGTTGGCTAAAGCCGTTACTAAACATAACGGTTTTTTGGTGTACTCTTTGTTTATAATAATTAACCATATAGACCACTTTTTAGCCGCACCCACGGCGGAACGGAGCAATTTATGAATATCAGTCGGCAAAATGTAACCTCTATACATCTGCGTGACCTACGCCTTGCCATGGAGAGCGATCCTGCCACGGTGGTTTCCCGTGCCGAGGCTCGTTACCATGCCGAGCTTTTGGAGCTGGCCGGGCGGGTTATTATGGAAAATCGCAAAATTATCCTGGTGGCAGGGCCCTCCTCCTCGGGCAAGACCACCACGGCCAAAAAGATAGCCGCCCTGCTTACAAATCAAGGCAAGTGCGCCCACCGCATATCACTCGACGATTTTTACCTCAGCCGTGACAGCCTTCCCCTCTGGCCCGACGGCACACCAAATTACGAGAGTGCCGACGGCATTGACCTTAAGCTGCTACACGACCTTACCCACGAGCTTATAAATTCGGGCAGGGCAGATTTTCCAACCTTTGATTTTAAGACAGGATGCCGTGGTCAGCGCACCTTTACCCTTGACTACACACCCGATACATTTTTGATAATTGAGGGGCTTCATGCGCTAAATCCACTGGTTGCAGCGGCTCTTGGTGAGGATGTAATGCGGGTTTATACCAGCGTACACAGCAGGTTTGTAAACGACAAAAACGAGCGTTCCCTCGGTGTGCGTCAACTTCGTCTTACACGGCGCATAATACGGGATCTTGTCCACCGTGGCGCCACGGTTGCACGCACATTTGAGATGTGGCAAAAGGTTATGGAGGGGGAGGCTCTGTACATTGCCCCCTACCGCAATTCGGCCGATGTTCATCTTGATTCCACACACTGTTATGAGCCTTACCTTTACCACGATACCATAATGAGCGCCCTTGATGACATACCAAAAAGCAGCCCCCACCACGCCGACATGCTTGCTCTGCGTGGGGCACATGAGAACTTTTATCAGATGAACAGTGAACTTATCCCTAAAAACAGCCTTGTGCAGGAATTTTTGCGTACAACAGAAACCCCCGAATTTTAAGCAGTTGGATCTACCTTATTTTGGTTTTTATTTTTAGCCGTACTATGCGGCGGAATGGAGCAAAGAATATGAAGGTAATGTTTTTTGGAGCGGCAAAAGAGGTCACGGGCAGTTGCCATTATATCGAGGCTTGCGGCAAAAAGATGCTCATAGACTGCGGAATGCAGCAGGGCTCTGACACCACCGACGACCCCGAAAGGCTTCCATTTTCTCCGGGGCTTATTGACTTTGTACTGCTAACACATGCCCACATAGATCACTCGGGACGGCTACCTTTACTTGTAAAGCAGGGGTTTTCGGGGCCGATTTATGCCACACGGGCCACCTGCGACCTTTTGAGAATAATGCTGATGGACAGCGCGCGCATACAGGAAAACGATGCCGCCTGGAAGGCCAAGCGGCGCAAGCGCTCGGGCAAGGAGGAGAAGGACCCCCTTTACACCGTAGAGGACGCAGGAGCCACCCTTGAGCTACTTGTACCTGTGAGCTACGAGGAGCTTATAAAGATAACCCAGGGTGTTGAGGCCACCTTTCACGATGCCGGGCATCTGCTTGGCTCAGCCGCCATACGCCTTGCCCTCACCGAGGATGGACAAACCCGTTCCATCGTGTTTTCGGGGGATGTGGGCACCACCCATCGCCCAATAATTCGTGACCCACAACCCATACCACCATCCGACTATGTTGTGATGGAGTCGACCTACGGTGACCGCCTACACGATAAAATTGACGGTACAAACCAGGAGCTTGCAAGGGTAATAAATGACACCTTGGCAAGGGGTGGCAATGTTATAATTCCATCATTTGCCGTGGGGCGCACCCAGGAGCTTTTGTACCGCATTCGTGAGATTAAGGCCGAGCAATATGTAAAAAGCGTGCCCAACTTCCCTGTATATGTCGACAGTCCCCTGGCTCTTGAGGCCACCCAGATATACAGCGGTGATCTTAGAGGGTATGCCGATGAAGAAACCATTAAGGTGATAAAAGAGGGGTTTGAACCTATAAATTTCCCCAACAGGCATCTATCACGCACAACCCAGGAGTCGATGTTCCTAAATCAAGACCCCACCCCAAAGGTTATTATATCCTCCAGTGGCATGTGTGAGGCCGGGCGTATTCGACACCACCTAAAGCACAACCTGTGGCGTGAAGAATGCACTATCTTGTTTGTGGGCTTTCAGGCAAACGGCTCGGTTGGGCGCATCCTGCTGGATGGCGCCTCCGAGATTAAAATGGTGGGCGAAAAAATAACCGTGGCGGCCCAAATTGAGAACTTTCGATTTATGAGTGGTCACGCCGACCGTGAGGGGCTAATAAACTGGTTATCCTCTATGAAGACAAACCCCTCTAAGGTGTTTGTGGTACACGGCGAGGATATTGTTGCCACCGCCTTTACCGACACCCTGCGTGACCGTGGATACCACGCTGTTTGCCCCAACTTCACCTCGGCCTATGACCTTATAAGCGGCGAGTGCATCGATATTGGGATTTCACGAGAGCAAATTGTGGCCGAGCGCGCCTCTCAAAAACGTACCAAGGTGCGTACGGTTTCGTCGGTATATCGTCGCCTGACCCAGGCCGCCCAGCAGCTTGTGCAGGTGGTAGCCCAAAACGAGGGCGCCCCCAACAAGGACCTTGCAAAATTTGCCGATCAAATAATTGCGCTATGCCAAAAGTGGAAACGCTAAGGGTAAAAACATCCCACTGTATGATTAGCCTTAGACCGTGGGGCTTTGCCCCCGTCGCTTACGCGAAAGACCGCGGGGACGCTGTCCCCACGCCCCTGCCACAGACCGTGGGGCTTTGCCCCACACCCCACAAACTTTTTGAAAAAAGTTTGACCCAAAACTTATGCACGCCCCCGAGCCTTTGGCCGGGGGCGAAGTTTTTTGCGCCTACACTAATCACAGACACATCTTCGGCGGTGGCGTGGCTGCGGCCGCATTTCCTTATCGCCTCGCACGCTCGGC
>CAYJGQ010000028.1:12669-22059 GCA_964369885.1 uncultured Oscillospiraceae bacterium | reverse complement strand
CCGACCTGTGTCAAGGAGGATAACGCAGTTTAGGGTGAAAGCTCATGCCTTAGAGGCGGTCTTTGCTTACATCGGGTAGGTCTTACCTCGCACGCTCGGACGGCAGCCGCCCCTGCCTACGGCAGTGGCACCCACTTCGTGGGCAAAGCCTCCGCCCCACCCCCACCCCCACGCCTACCGCCTGACACTGCGTGAGTTTAGGGGCAAAAGATAATTTCTTAGAGGCGACTTTTGACTGCACCGCTCAGGCAGTGGTCGTTTCCCTCAGGAAACGAAATTCCCAGCGATTGGGGAGCATTTTGGTTGAATTTTGCGACAGCACATAAAAATCCCCCGGCGTAGTGAACCGGGGGATTTTTATTATATTACTGCGCTGTTTTATTTTTATAGTTTATTGCAATGCCAAGCCCAAATAAAATCCAAAAAGCAGGGGAAACGTAAACAATTGAATCGTTGAACATTCCCGCCATTAGGTAGGCCACCGTGGATAGCATAACCGCAATGCCCATACCACTTTTATGTAGATCACGGGTTTTACCTGCGTATAACCTAAAGCAGTCACGGAAGTATAGCACAATCATGGTCATAAAGGCTACAAAGGCCACGCCACCGTTGTTAATAAGCATTTGTAAATACATGTTATGGGGCTTGGTGGTAAGGGTGGTTATTGTCTTATAGTTGGCTTGATCAACGGGATCAAATTGTGGGAACTCAAATACAAAGTTATCAGGACCTGCGCCTAAAAATAGATTTTCCGGTATAAGCGGCAGGCTTCTGCCCCAAATAAAACCACGCCCCGTACCAATATCCTCAAGGCCATCCAGCAGCCAAACCTCGGCATTTTGCATTTCCTGCCTACCAAGTGTAAAGGGGTTTCGCATGTAAAATCCGTCATCATCGTAACCAAATATTGCAACCAACTTACCACGATAATAAAAAGACAAAATATTATCATATTCAAGATCGTCGCTGGTCTTGTCAAGGTCAAACATAAATGGTTCCATATGTGGCTCTGAAAACCTAAAACGACTGCCACGCTCGGTAGGGGAGACGGTGGGTTGATGCTCAGTACCGCTACTGTCGGTAAAAACATATTCATTATTACGCATGGTCAGGGTAACAACATCGCTCACCCCGTCCAAAATAAGGCTATGCCCATCAATTGTTATGTCGTTTATTCTCAGATCATCCGGTGTTGTGTCCTCTTTTGGGGAGAATATTGAAACAGCACCGCTGACGATGGGTTTTATTGAGTCCGAAAGGGAGTTACCTGTGAGAGCGTTGACCGAAAACACACTGACCACCCCAAGAACTACAATGGCTATAGATATCTTCCAGTGCTTTACAAGCTCACTACGGAAGACAAAAAGCGCTACCAAAACCATGACGGCAAGTCCCGCAATGCCCGAACTTGCACGGCTAAAGAACAAAAGCATGAGCGATAGCACTGCCCAAATGCCGTATATGATTCTATATGAAAGTTTTTTTTCGGTCAGTGCAAGGGAGGAAAAAAGTGGCATAACCATGGCGGCAAAGGCCGCAAGGTAGTTTGAATTGGCAAAGGTACCACTGCCGGCCACCAAATCGGATTGAGCATCAAGAAGCTGCGACCAAAACTGGGTGGGAATGATAAGCTTTCTGACCCACTCAAGGTCAAAGAAAATTATTCCTGCCATTTCAAGGGTGCAAATTAAAGTATTTGCCGCCACAACAATCATAAGTGGGTATATGATAAATTTATGGTTGTTCACCTTTAGATAAACCAAAAGGGTGTACACAAACAGCACTATGTAACCCAGAATGGTCATAAAGCCCTCATGTTGGTCGGGAAATCCGCTAAATGCAAGCTGAATATTATCGGAGAAGCTTGCCGAGAGGAAGGTAAATACACCGAAGACTCCCACCGCGATAAAATATATTTTAAGCGAGCTGTCTTTGGGGGGTAAAAAGCGCTTAAATGCCGCTGCCAAAGCGATCACCATTACCCCTGCAAAAAAAAGAAGTAGCTGAAATTTTATGGTGGTAAATAGGCTTACTGTTTGGGTTGTGGCCAGCAGCGAAACAACATCCCGGGTATTTTGGGACAGCGCAATTCGCACCGCAAGCGAAATTACCACAAGAGCCGCTGCAATAGGTAGGGCATACCACTCGATATTAAGAGATGACTTTTTGTTGTATGATTTTGATTTTGCCATTTTGTACCTTCCATTTACATTTGATTTTTAAATGGTTACGCTCTGCGAAACCTCACTCTCACCAATGAGATCAAATAATAAACTGCGCAGTTTAGGTTCGTCGGTGCCAATGTCACAAAGCTCCTTTAGTTGTGCAACGCCGCTTATAAGCTCCTGCTTTGAAAAACCCTTGTCCCTGAGTATAAATATCTTGTGATGTGAGGTGTTGTCCACGCTCTCACTGCCGTGAACTATTTCCTCATAAAGCTTTTCACCCGGGCGTAGCCCCACAACCTCAATTTTAACATCGACATCGGGTGTCTTGCCCGACAACCGTATAAGGCTTGTGGCAAGGTCGTAAATCTTGACGGGCTCTCCCATATCCAGTACAAAAAGCTCTGAATTTTTGGCAAATGCACCGGCCGACAAAACCAAGGATACCGCCTCTTTTATGGTCATGAAGTAGCGTGTCATCTCCCTGTGGGTCACGGTTACAGGTCCGCCGTTTGCAATTTGGCGCTTAAACAGCGGTATGACAGATCCGTTTGATTCAAGCACATTGCCAAACCTCACCGCCACCATCTCACACTCACCACCACCGTAGGCCTTTATAAGCATCTCACACATACGTTTGGTGGCCCCCATAACATTTGCGGGGTGCACGGCCTTATCGGTCGAAATCAATATAAGTTTTTCGGCCTTGTGGGCAGCGGCCGCCTTTATAACATTTTGGGTACCTATTACATTGTTCTTTATGGCCTCAAATGGGTTTATCTCCATCATTGGCACATGTTTATGTGCGGCGGCATGGAATATAAGGTTTGGTTTATACCTCTCAAAAACCGACTCAATTCGCCCAACATCACGAACCGAGCCAAGACAGGTTATGTATTTTTCAGCAAATCTACCCTTTAACTCCTCATTTAGCTCAAACAGTCCATTTTCATGTATATCAAAAATGATTAGTTTTTTGCACCCATTTTGGAGTACCTGTCGGCAAAGCTCCGAACCAATTGACCCAACACCCCCGGTTACCATCACAACCTTGCCCTCTATTAGTTCTCTGTTAAGGGAATTTTCAACCACAATGGGTTCACGAAAAAGCAAATCTTCGATTGAAACTTCCTTTAAGGCCGATTTTTCGCCCTCAATGAATTTGTGGGCATCCATGGCATCTCTAAATACCTTGGTGGGCAAATTTGCGGTCAGCGCCTTATCAAGTATGTACATCATGGCCTTTTTACCGGCCGAGGGAATGGCAACAATAATCTCATGCGCTCCCGACTGCTTTGCAATTTTCTCAATATTATTAAGATTGCCCCGCACAGGAAGCCCCACGACTTTTTGCCCAATTTTATTTTGATCATCATCCACAAATGCCACGGGGTACATGTCATGGCTGGAGCTTTCAATGAGCTGTTTTGCCACCATAACGCCGGCATCTCCGGCTCCTACAATTATCACCCGTTTTGTTTTGCCGTAACGAATATTAACCACGGTGGACAGCCACCTGCGCACCCGAGGGATGGCCCTGAGCATTACCGATATGGCAAAGAAAACCATGCAATATATTATGGTAATCGACCCTGATATTCTTGGGATAAAAAACAGCTTGGTGGCAAGCAGTACACTCATTACAAAACCCGACACCAATACCTGACTTATGAGTTCTGCAAACCCAAAGTAGGACAACATGTGTTTATACACACCCACAAACATACTGCAAAGTACAGTAGAGCAGACTGCAATTGGCAAAAACACCCCCAAGGTTTGGTATTGCCCGGGGGGAATATTAAATTCAAAGCGCAAAAGGGCCGCCACAAATGTTGATATGACGGCCACAGCTATGTCCAAGGCAATAAAGCTTACTATTTTAAAACTTCTTTTCAATGTTACAATCCTCTCAACATACCCCAATTTGGTTGATTTTACATACCGTTTATCCTATCACAAGCATGTGGGTGTGTCAACCAAAGTTAGCGGTAACCCTGTGTCAATTTATCGGCAACATATAGGCCGTTTGCGGCGGCCTGAGATAGGGAACGGGTAAAGCCGGCTCCATCTCCAATTGCATATATCCCACTGCAGCCCTCAATTTCAAAATCCTCGCAGGCGGGGCGGGCCGAATAGTACTTACACTCAATGCCGTAAAGCAGGGTGTCATAGTTATTTGTGCCGGGAGAAATTTTATCAAGTGCCTCTAAGGTTTCCAGAATATTATCAAGCTGTCGTTTGGGCAAACATAGGCTCAAATCTCCCGGTACAGCGCCGAGCGTTGGTCGGGTGGTGCTTTGGGCAAGGCGCTTTTCATCTGTGCGGCGCCCACTGCGCAAATCGCCCAGCCGCTGTACCAATACTCCCGACCCACTTATTAGGTTGGCAAGGCTTGCCACATGGCGCGCATATTCAATTGGGTCGCGAAATGGCTTGGTAAACCGTATTGTAGATAGTAGCGCAAAGTTTGAATTTTCGGTCTTGCGGGATTTATCAAGGTAGGCGTGGCCATTTACCGTGAGTATGCCCGAGGTGTTCTCGGTTACAACATGCCCACGCTCATTAAAGCAGAACATTCGGGTGGTATCTCCATACCCCTTGGAGCGGTAAAAAAGCTTTGGCTCATATATCTTTGAGGAAAAATCCTGCCAGACCAGTGCAGGCAACTCCACCCGCACCCCAATGTCAACCTGATTATTCTCAAGAAAAATATCGTTTTTCCTGCACCACTCGCTAAAAAAGCGGCTGCCAACACGCCCCACAGCAAAAATAATCTTGTCGGCCGTCAGGGTGTAGCTACCGCTCTTATCCTCGCAGTGTATGTGCCGCCTGTCCTTGTCAACATCGCTGACAGTTGTAAGGGTACGAATATCGCACCGATGCTCTAAATCCTCAACCAAAGATAGCATGGTATTAAAGTTAGCATCGGTGCCAAGGTGTTTTAACTGGGCCTGTAACATGTGTATATCCTGCTGCAGACATTGTTGTTTTAGCTCATCACTGGGCATATAGCGATGTGTGGTAGCCCCATGTGCCACCAATATACTGTCGGCCTGCTCAATGTAGTTTAGCACCGTTTGGGGTGGCAGTAGGTTTGGAAGCCATCCGCCGTACTCGGTGGAGATAACATATTTACCGTCCGAAAAGGCACCTGCACCGCCTATACCCTCCATGATGGCGCAGTGGGTGCATTTAATACAGCTATTTGCTTTTTTTGCAACAATGGGGCAAACCCGCTCCGCGAGGGGACGCCCCTTTTCAAGCAGGCATATAGATAGTGAGGGGTCATTGTGGCTAAGGCGATGGGCCGCCATAAGTCCACCAATGCCACCACCAATTATTAAAACATCAAAGTGCTTATTATCTGCCATAAAAAACACCGCCTATATTTTATTTGTCACAAAAGCGCAGGGTAGCCAACATAGGGTAGTGGTCCGAGGGGTAAATGCCATCGTTGTTATAGCGGTCAATCTCGCAGTTTTCCACCTCAAGACCATCGGTAACAAATATATAGTCCAGTCGCATTTTTCCGCTTTTACCGCCGAAACCGTGATAGGTGTTATGCGGTGCGACACCATGGTTTATTGCATTGTAGGCATCGGTTAGGTTTATGTCGGAGTAGCCATGAAGATTTTCACGCAAAATGCGAATTGCATGGCTGTTTGGTCCGGCATTAAAATCCCCCATTATTATGGAGGGCATTGGGTTTATCTGCTGAAGCTTATGCAGACGGTGAAGAATGGTATATATGCCAAGTACCCGAGCCGGGGCGCATATATGATCAAAATGGGCATTAAAAACCCTTACACGTCGGCCGCTGGACTTAATTTCCACCTCTCCAACGGTGCATATGCGTGGAAAAAAGGAGTAGTAGGCACGACTCTTTTTTTTAGGATTTTTTGAAAGCCAAAATGTTTCATGAAAAAGCAGGTCGGCATCTGCATTTTTTACCAATATGTCGGTATGTTCACCGCCATCCGAACGGCCATGGCCATACATTGAGTAGTTTGCCAGGGTGTTACCAATGTCATTTTTCATGTGTGGGAGCATCTCCTGCACACCAACCACGGCAGCGCCCGAACTTGATATTAAATTGGACACTAAGTGATGTCGGGATTGCCACGCGCGTGCACCACGGCTAAACACACCATCACGCCTTAAATTAAAGGTTAGTATCTTAAAGGGGGTTTGATAGTTAATAGCGGATACATTCAAGATAAAAAGCCTCCAAATCAATTAAATTATCTTGTAGTTTACTCATCATATTCTATCATATAAAAACAAATAAGTCATTGAAAAAAATTACCTAAATATGCAAATTTTTATAACATGAATAAAAATAAAAAGACATTTTATTTTTCAAAGTACCTTCCAAGATTTTTTTGCCCCCAAAATAGCGGTGCGACACCACAGCCCCTTTTGCATATCATATTATATAGTGAAAGACGAGGTGATAGTAAATGGTTAGACCCGTGTTACTTGTTAGTTCGGTGACATTTGCAATTAAAGGGCAAAATGTCCTCAGAGAGCATGGTATTTCCTCTAAAATTATCCGCAATGCAGACCTTAAGGTTCACAGCGGGTGTGGCTATGGCATATATGCAATGGCCGATATATTTAGAGCACAAAAAATATTAGCAGGCGGTGGCGTGGATATTTTAAGGGTGGTTCACACCGAGGTGGGCTTATGATTTACTTTGACAACGCCGCCACCTCCTATCCAAAACCCGCCGAGGTGGTGCGCAGGGTTCAAATGGCAATAACACAGTTTGGCGGAAATCCCGGTAGAGGGGGACACCCAATGTCGGCCGCCTCGGCCGCCGAGATATTCAGGGTAAGAACCATGGCGGCACGGTTGTTTGGCCTCTCAAAGCCTGAAAATGTTATTTTTACCTCCAACTGCACCTCGGCACTCAATATTTTGATTTTTGGTTTGTTGGAGCAGGGGGATCACGTGGTTATCTCGGACCTTGAGCATAACTCGGTATTCCGCCCGATATACGAGCTTAGTAGGCGCGGTGTAATTACCATGAGTGTGGCCGAAACCTCCATGACCGACCCACAGCAGACCCTAAAAAGTTTTGCACAGTGTATGCGCCCCAACACGCGGCTTATTCTTTGCACACATGCCTCCAACGTTACCGGCACGGTGCTACCAATAGAGGAGCTGGCCGTGCTTGCCCACGCTCACGGTGCGCTAATAGGTATAGATGCAGCTCAGTCGGCAGGAGCGCTTGATATTCATATGGATAATATGGATTTGGATTTTGTATGCGTGCCCGGTCACAAGGGATTATATGGTCCAACCGGCACCGGTATGCTGCTTATAAGATGGGAGGAAAAACTGCTAAAGCCCAGCCAATTTGGAGGGACAGGAAGCATGTCATTGCTGGCGGTACAACCCGAATTTTACCCCGATCGCCTTGAGTGCGGAACCCAGAATGTGCCGGGGATTAGCGCCCTTGGGGCCGGCATTGATTTTGTTTTGCGTAAAACCCCGAGAGAGATTTACGCAAAAGAATTTGCCTTGGTGGAAATGGCATATCGACTTTTTTGTAAGTGTAAATGTGTAAAGCTTTACACTCCTAAGCCCTATTTTAAGCGTTCAGCTGCTGTTATTTCCTTTAATGTAAACGGCAAATCAGGGGAGCAGACGGCGCAGTATTTATCCGATCATGGCTTTGCACTGCGTGGCGGGCTGCACTGCTCGGCACTGGCTCATGAAAAACTGGCCACGGTGGATATAGGAACAGCACGAATAGGGGTGGGGTACCATAACACCCACGGCGAGGTGGCGGCACTTGTTGAGACTATAAAAAGATTTAAAAATTCTGTTTAATTCTATAGTTTATTGTGCTACAATTAGACCCAGAAGAATTTTGCTTTTTTCACGGTCATAATAAAAAATGTGAAACAGCAACATTCAGGACTCATAAAAATCCACATCAGCTTTTGGGATTGAAAGGATGTTTACCCCATGATTGCAATAGTATGGCGACAGTTTCTTGATCTAATCAACACAATAACTTTATTTGATATTATTGATGTGCTGTTGGTGGCTTTTGTAATTTACAGTACTATTCGTCTTGTGCGCGAAACCCGTGCAGAGCAGCTATTAAAAGGTTTGGCCGCTGTATTAATCTTTTATCTTGTGGCATCACAGCTTGAGTTTAGAACGCTTGAATTTTTGATGCGTACAGTGCTTGAAAATGCGGTGCTTGCATTGCTGATTGTATTTCAGCCCGAGGCGCGCCGTGCGCTGGAGCAGATGGGGCGCACAAAAATATCCTCCACCCTTGGAATGTTTTCGGGCAGTGCCAACGACGGCGCTGTTGGGCGTCTGCGCCTTATTAGGCTTGTGGATGCTGTTTGTGATGGTTGCGCCTTTCTTTCAAAGCAAAAGATGGGCGCCATCATAGTTATTGAGCGTGAAACAAAACTCGGCGAAATAATAAAAACCGGCACCATGCTCGACTCCGACCCCAGCATGGAGCTTATTGGCAACATCTTTTTTAAGAACTCACCACTGCATGACGGCGCCATGGTTGTGCGTGCCGGCAGATGTTATGCCGCAGGTTGCTTTTTGCCACTTACCAGCAATGAAAATTTGGACAGGTCGCTTGGCACAAGGCACCGTGCTGCCATTGGCATGAGTGAAAATTCCGACGCTATTGTTGTGGTGGTTTCGGAGGAAACCGGTATCATCTCGGTGGCGCTTGAGGGTAAACTAACCAGCAACTATAATCTGGAAAAGCTAAATGAGCTTCTGCGCTCCCACCTTCTGGACAAAAAGGCTGACACAGCCGAAAAGAAAAATCTGCTTTGGAGGGGGAAAAAATAATGAAGTTTGATCATTACCTGAGAAAAATTCTCAATAACAATCGAGCTGTCATGGTGATATCCCTCATCATGGCCATAATATGTTGGTTTTTGGTGGCCCTTACGGTTGACACCGAAACGGTGCTTGAGGTCAGCGGTGTTCCTGTAAATATGGATGTACAGGTGGCCGCCCTTAGCAATGTGGGGCTACACACCATAGATGCCGATAATTTAACGGTAAATGTAAATATTAGCGGCGACCGTGTGGTGGTAGGCGGTGTGGGCAAGGATGATATAAACATTGTGGCCGACCTGAGCGATGTTACAGGCCCCGGCACGGTGGAGGTGCCACTTACAGCTGTAAACGCAAGTGGAGAGAATTTTGCGGTTGTTGATATATCTC
>CAYJGQ010000028.1:0-12631 GCA_964369885.1 uncultured Oscillospiraceae bacterium | reverse complement strand
TGTTAAGTTTGATCGACTGCTCACCGTTACTAAGGATATCGAGGTGAATATTGAGGGGCTGAGTGTGGGCGAGGGCTTTGTGGTTGAGCCCGAAACCGTAACCCCACAGAGCATAACCCTGTCAGGCCCCGAGATAGATGTTAGCAAGGTTTACCGCTGTGTTGTCGATGTTGAGGTGAACGACCGACTTGAGGGTCCGGCTGTCTACCGCTCTGACATAAAATTTTTGGACATGGATGGCAATGAGGTGGACGCCGAGTTTATAACAACCGATGCCACCACAGCCGAGGTTGTAATTCCCGTTAAGCAACTTGTTGAGCTACCACTTACCATAGATTTTATCAACATCCCCACAGGTTTCCCCATAGACGAGCTTGACTACTCGCTGTCAAACGAAATTATAAATGTAGCCATGATTCCCGATTCGGTCAGCAGATACAGCGAAATCAGCCTTGGGCACATTGATATAAAACAGCTTGATTTCTCGGAAAACTATGTTTTTGAGGTCGATCTGCCCAGTGGTTTTACAAATGTGGACAACATTGAAACAGTGGCAGTGGAATTTGATGATCTTAACATGGGTGAGGTTAGCCTTGCCATAAGCGATTTCACCATAAAAAATCGTCCGACAGATTATGATGTCACAGTGGCAACAACACGTATTCCCAGTGTGCGATTTGTGGGTGATGTTACCCTGCTTGAGCGCCTGACCGCCGGTGACGTGGTGGCCGAAATAGATCTCTCGAATCAAAATGTTGATGAGGGTCAGTTTAGTGTTCCACTTAACATCTATGTTCCCACCCGTGGTCTTGTATGGGCGGTGGGGGACTACTCGGCCATAATTTCGGTCACCGAGAGATAAAAGGGTCCCGGCGGCACTACTGCGGCCACGCAGGGGCAGAAACGGAGCATTTTAATGCCAATACTTCTTCATAATATAAATTTCTCACTTGAGCAAACAAAAGAAACGGCCTTTGAGAAGGCTCGTGAGCGACTTTTGGGGACTGGTTGCGAAATAAAAGATATGCAGCTGCGAAAGCTATCTGTTGATGCTCGGCGCAGAAACAATATCCGCTTTGTATGCTCGGTGCAGGTAGAACTTGAAAATCCCGAGGTAGAGAAGCGACTTACCGAGGGCGGCGCCACAGGTGAGATGCGCCTTGTTGATACCACGCCAATTAAAATAACCAAGGGTACACAAAGGTTAAACAGCCGCCCTGTTGTGGTGGGATTTGGCCCTGCGGGAATGTTTGCAGCCCTACTGCTGGCCAAGGAGGGCTACCGCCCAATAGTACTGGAGCGTGGCGGCAATATGCAAAGCCGCACCCGAGCCGTCGAGAGCTTTTGGAGCGGCGGCACCCTTGACCCTCAAACAAATGTGCAGTTTGGAGAGGGTGGGGCAGGCACCTTCTCGGATGGCAAGCTTACCACCCGCATTGGCGACCCACTTTGCGACTATGTTCTAAATGAGATGATATCACTGGGGGCGCCAAAGGACATAATGGGACGAGCAAAACCCCATATCGGCACAGACAATCTTCGCCATGTGGTCACGGCACTGCGTGAGCGTGTGATAGCGCTCGGTGGTGAGGTGCGCTTTGAGACCAAGCTTACCGATATCTCGATAAATAATGGACGGCTTTGTGGCTATACAGACCAAAATTCAGATCACTCGGCAGAGGTTATGGTATTAGCACCCGGACATAGTGCCCGTGACACCTTCAGGCTTTTGGCAAGGCAGGGGGCAAATATGCAGAGCAAGCCGTTTTCGGTTGGCCTGCGCATAGAGCACAGCCAAAAAGCCATCGACAAGGGTCTGTATGGCCAACATGCGGGGCACAAGGCGTTGCCGGTGGGGGAGTACCAACTCTCGTTGCGTCAAAATGGCAGAGCCGTCTACACATTTTGCATGTGTCCGGGCGGTGTGGTGGTGCCGGCCGCCTCGGAGCAGGATGGTGTTGTGGTAAACGGTATGAGTTACTATGCAAGAAATGGCAAAAATGCAAATTCGGCCGTGGTGGTATCGGTCGACAGTGCTGATTTTGGCAGTGGAATTTTTGCAGGTGTTGAGTTTCAAGAAAAATTGGAGCGAGCCGCCGCACAGGCAGGTGGTGGCAGATTTACCGCACCGGCACAGGATGTAGGTAGCTTTTGTGAGGCGAGGGCAGGGCTACAGCTTGGGCAGGTTGAGCCAAGTTATCCGCTTGGGGTAACGGCCTGTGACTTTAGAAGAATTTTGCCGAGTTTTGTCACCGATATGATTGCAGGAGGACTGCAAAAATTTGATCGTCAGCTCCCGGGGTTTGCCGCAAAGGATGCCATTTTTACAGGTGTGGAAAGTCGAACATCCTCGCCACTGCGCATATTGCGTGGACAGGATGGGCAGGCCGATGGCATTGAGGGTCTATACCCCTCGGGGGAGGGGGCAGGATACGCCGGAGGAATTATGAGCGCCGCCGTGGATGGTCTGCGCTCTGCCCTTTGCATAATGGAAAAATTCGCCCCGCCTGACTAAATATTTATGCCGGACTGTTTTTCCACATATACTTCTATAAATGTCTTAAAGGTAAATATTTTGCTAAAAAAGACCATTACCTCCGCTTTTCTCTTTACAAGCATCAAACAATAATGTAAAATGGGTTAGATATAATTTATTTAGACTGTATTTTGCTTTTTTAGTGGGCGGTTTCAGTTTTATGCTGCTACCATCTATTGTTTACTTGGAAATTTAATAAAAGCGGTTAGCTTTGCCGCGGAGGAGATCACAATGGAGTTAAAATACCGACGAGTACTACTTAAACTTAGTGGAGAGGCGCTGGCAGGTAACCAAGGATTTGGTCTTGACTACCACATTGTAAAGCGCATATGTGCAAGCATTGCAGAATGTGTAAAACTTGGCTGTGAGCTTGGTATAGTAATTGGTGGCGGGAACTTTTGGCGTGGACGCTCAAGCGGCGAGATGGACAGAACCCGCGCCGATCATATGGGAATGTTGGCCACAGTTATAAACTCTCTGGCCGTGGCCGATGCCCTTGAACAAGAGGGTGTGGATGTGCGTGTACAGACCGCAATATCCATGCAGGCCATTGCAGAGCCATACATACGCAGTCGTGCTGTTCGCCACCTTGAAAAGGGCCGTGTGGTCATTTTTGGTTGTGGCACAGGCAATCCCTTTTTCTCAACCGACACCGCCTCCTCGCTGCGTGCGGCCGAGGTTGATGCCGAAATTTTCCTAAAGGCCACCATGGTGGATGGGGTGTACGACAAGGACCCCAACAAGTACGACGATGCAAAACGCTACGACACCCTTACCTTCTCGGAGGTATTGTCCAAAAATCTACAGGTCATGGATATGACCGCCGCCTCGATGTGCCGTGACAACAAAACCCCTGTTATGGTGTTTTCCATTGAAGATCCCGGCAATATTATGAAGGCGCTTTGCGGTGAGCAGGTTGGTACACTTGTGTTCGAGCAGTAATATCTGAATTTCGGCATATGCCCATGATGATGGCTGTGCTGACTATAAAAAATTATTTGCTTTGGAGGTTATGTGACATGAAAGAGCATTTGAAAGTATTCGATGAAAAAATGCAAAAAACCATGAACAACATGAGAGGGGAATTTGGTGCAATACGCGCCGGGCGAGCCAGCCCCTCTGTACTTGATAAAATCCGTGTGGATTACTACGGCACCCCAACACCCATAAATCAGATGGCGGCTGTGTCGGTGGCTGAGGCAAGAATTCTGGTTATTCAGCCTTGGGACAAATCGACCCTAAAGCTAATTGAAAAGGCAATTTTGACCTCAGATGTAGGAATCAACCCCACAAACGACGGTACGGTTCTTCGCATAGCCTTCCCCCCACTTACCGAGGAACGTCGTAAAGAGCTGTGCAAGGGTGTGGCCAAGCTGGGCGAGGAGGCCAAGGTGGCTGTTAGAGCGGTTAGACGTGATGCCAACGACAAGTACAAGGCCATGAAAAAGAATTCTGAGATTACAGAGGACGATCTTAAGGATTACGAAAACGACATCCAAAAGCTGACCGACAACTACTGCAAAGAGATTGACGGTGAGGCGGCAGCAAAGGAAAAAGAAATTTTAGAGCTGTAATTTTGCATATGGGGTGCAGGTTTGAGGGCCTATTGTGGCCTCTCCTGTGCCCCCTTAGACGTGGCGAAAAAGTGCATTTTAGTTGATGTGATACATTATTTTCAGGAGGGGGCGCACAATCTGGAAAAGCGAGATGGACTGCCAAATAGTGAGTTTTTGCCCCAACACATCGGTATAATTATGGATGGAAACGGGCGCTGGGCCAAACAGCGCGGCCTTGGGCGAACCTTTGGCCACAAACGCGGGGCAGAGGTTTTTGAAAATACGGTTCGTGACTGCCAAAGCATTGGCATACCTGTTTTGACGGTTTACGCATTCTCAACCGAGAACTGGAAACGCCCCCCAAAAGAGGTAAGCGCCATCATGGGGCTCCTGCGCCAATATCTTAGCAGGGCCGGCGCTCAAAAGGATAAAAATGTTCGGATAAGATTTTTGGGCGACCGAGATAATCTGGATGATGATTTGGTGGCTCTCATGCGGCAGGCCGAACAGGATAGCATAAATAATAACGGCATATGTGTAAATGTGTGTATTAATTACGGCGGACAGGATGAGATTGTAAACGCTGTGAAGAATATAGCACTTAAGGTAAAAGAGGGAAATCTTTTACCCCAAGATATTGATAAACAGCTCATCAGTGATCATCTTTACACGGTAGGACTGCCCGACCCGGATTTGATAATACGACCAAGTGGCGAACAACGTCTTTCTAATTTTATGGCATGGCAAAGCGCATACTCGGAATTTGTATTTATGGATGTTCTTTGGCCCGATTTTACCAAAGATCATCTGGTGGATGCAATATGGCAGTATGCCCTGCGTGATCGCCGCTTTGGTGGAATATAGTGTATAATGCCACTGTGCCAAACTTTCGGCTCTAACTCTCTGTTTTAGTGAGGGAAATACGGCATATGGGCATGGCAAATTTTAATATGATATAATGTTTTTTATAATAATTGAGAGGGGGTGCCTCGGTGCGTCAACGCGTAATATCGTCATTTGTGGCACTTGGAATACTTGCCGGAGTACTGCTGTTTTTTGACACCGAGGTGCTCAACATTTCGGTCAGCATTGTGGCCGCTATGGGAGTGTATGAAATGGTGGCGGCAGTGGGCTATAAGCGCCAATACAGTATACTTATACTATGCATGGGTGTGGCGGTAATTCTCCCATTTGTAACAACCTCGGTGGTGTCGGGGATTTTGCCCGTTATAATTTATCTTTTTTTCCTTATGATGTTTGGCAATATTCTTCGCCACTACCCAAAACTTGATATAACCCGTGTGGGGTTTCTCACCCTGGCAACCCTTGGGGTTAGTCTTTCTTTGTCCTGCTTTGTGTGGATTAGGGATCACACAAGTTCCCCCAATATTGCAATTTTTTACACCCTTATAGCCATGGGCTCGGCCTGGTGGGCCGATGCAGGCGCATATTTTGCCGGCAGATTTTTTGGCAAAACAAAACTTGCGCCGGTCATAAGCCCTAAAAAGACGGTTGAGGGTATGGTTGGTGGCATAATTTGTGCAGTTCTTGGTAACCTCTTTATTACATGGCTTGTAATGTTCCTAAGTGCTCGCGGCCTGTTTTTGGGCCATCCTCAGATTGAAATTAACATAAACTATGCCTATATAGCACTAATCAGTCCCCTCCTTGCTTTGTCCGGAGTAATGGGAGATCTTTCGGCCTCGGTAATAAAGCGTCATTTTGGAATAAAGGATTTTGGCTCAATAATGCCGGGTCACGGCGGTGTAATGGATAGATTTGACAGCCTTCTATTTATTGTTCCCTCGATTTATCTAATCATGTTATATTTACCCATAATAGGATAAATACTATCAAGAGTTATTTTTACAAACACCTCATACTACAAAGGAAGTGTGCATCATATTAACCACAATTTTCAGCACAATTTTAGTTTTTAGCGTAATAATTTTTATTCATGAACTTGGACACTTTTTGGCCGCAAAATCGTTTGGTATAAAGGTCAATGAGTTTTCCATGGGCATGGGGCCTGTGCTACTAAAGCGCACATTTGGCGAAACCTCCTATCAACTCCGCCTACTTCCTATAGGTGGATTTGTCTCAATGGAGGGGGAAAACGAGCAAAGCGACGAGGGCAGAGCATTTTGCAACAAGGCCCCGTGGCAACGCATAATAGTTCTGGCGGCCGGCACCATCATGAACCTGATACTTGGCCTTGCACTGCTGGGCATTTTGGTGGGCGGGCATGACCTTTTGGGCACACGCACCATAGCAAACTTTGCCGAGGGTGCCGCATCCTCCCAGTGGCTACAATCCGAGGACAGCATTGTTGAGGTCAACGGTTATTCTGTAAACGGATATAACGATGTAATATTTCAGATGATGCGTGACCAGGATGGCAATATAGACTTTGTGGTACTGCGTGATGGCACAGAAACCGAGGTAAACGGAGTGCAGTTTCAAACCCAAGAGGTGGTACCCGATGTATATGCAACGGTGCTGGACTTCACATTTTACGGTGTACCCAAAACCATACCTACCTCTATTGAGTATACATTTAACTGGATGGTGTCGGTGGTAAAACAGGTTTGGTATTCGCTAATTGATATAGTTACGGGGCAGTATGGGCTAAATCAGCTCTCGGGGCCTGTGGGCACCTCCACAGCAATAGGCGAGGCTGCCTCTCAGGGGTACGAATCGCTTATTTTGATGATGGCCTTCATAACAATAAATGTCGGCGTGTTTAATCTACTGCCCCTTCCGGCGCTTGATGGCGGTCGTCTGCTATTTGTGCTTGTGGAAATTATCATACGCCGACCTGTGCCGGCAAAATATGAAAGCATGATACATGCCACCGGGTTTGTGCTTTTGATGGGTTTGGTGGTGCTAATCACGTTTAATGACATTGTGCGGCTTTTTACCGCATAATCAGGAGGCTTCACCATGGTCCAACAAACAAAACCGGTAAAAATAGGAAATATAACAGTAGGTGGGGGGCAAAGGGTTGCCATACAGTCCATGTTAGCCCTCCCACCACAAGATATAAAGGCAAATTTAGTCCAGGCATCCCAGCTTGTGCAGGCAGGGTGTGATATACTAAGGGTGGCGGTGCCAACAATGGAGGCCATTGAACTTGTAAAAGCGCTAAAACGCGAGATATCCATACCGCTTGTGGCCGACATTCACTACGATTACCGCCTTGCACTGGCCTCGGTTGAGGCAGGGGTGGACAAAATACGTCTAAACCCGGGAAACCTGCCCAAGAAGGATCAGGTGGCACAGGTTGCCCGTGCCTGTGCATCGGCCGGAATACCCATTCGTGTGGGTGCAAACTCGGGTTCCATACCGGCCGATCTACTTGAACAAACCCAGGGGCAAATGACCCCCGAACTTTTGGTTCAGGCGGCTCTGCGTCAGGTATTTTTGCTCGAAGAGCAGGGCTTTGAGGACATAGTTGTTTCGCTTAAGGCCTCGCATGTTTCCACCACTGTGCAGGCCTGCCGAATATTGGCCGACTGCTGTTCATATCCACAGCATATAGGCGTTACCGAAGCCGGCACCGCCCGCATGGGTCTTGTAAAATCGGCCGTGGGCATTGGTAGCCTACTGCTTGATGGCATAGGCGATACAATGCGTGTTTCGCTTACGGCCGATCCTATTGAGGAGATAAGGGCAGCCGAGGATATACTCATGGCCTGCGGCATGTCAAACGACCGTGTGGAGGTTATATCCTGCCCCACCTGCGGACGCTGCCAGGTTGACCTGTTTTCCTTGGCTGAGCAGGTTGAGGAGCTTGTGGCACCCATACGCAAAAAGCTCACCGTAGCTGTTATGGGATGCACCGTAAATGGAGTTGGTGAGGGCAAGCAGGCCGATATAGGCATTGCAGGCGGACAAAACGAATTCCTATTGTTTAAGAAGGGCGTACCTGTTTGTAAATATCCCTCTGATAAAATATTTGAGGTGCTAAAATCCGAAATAGAGAGATTATAATGGTGGGAGTTGCTACAATACATATATGAAAACTTTAGCCTCACTTTTAGGGCCGGCCGCTGATGCCTGCCCAAAACACTTACAGACAGCTCAGGTTTTGGAGCTGTCTGTTTCTGATGATAAAACCAATATGTCGCTCACCCTACACCCTCAGGAGCGCATACCCCAAAAGTTACTTTTGGAGGGACAAAACGCCCTAAAAAACCTGCTGGGGCTAAATAAGGTTGAGCTAATTTTAAGCTACGGTGATGATAAACTACTACTTGAATGCTTTGAAGACCTCATTGAAGCCCTGCGTGGACAGGGTGTAATTGTCAATGGGTTTTTGCAGGATGCCAAGGTGTCCTATAACAATAATACCCTTTGTATTACACTAAGCCACGGAGGACAAGAAATACTGGAAAAAAGGGGATTTACCCCAAAACTTTTGCAGCTTATCTCACAGTGGTTTTCGGTTTCGCCACAAATAACGCTTGACGGTGTGCTTACAATAGACAGCACTCTGCATACAAAGCAGGCCCTTGAATACCGTATGCCGGTTTCATCCCACGATGAACCACCACTGCCCACCGACCCACCGCCTTGGGAGGAGTCACTGTCACAGGGCGATATGCCGAGCGACACACCAAGACCTCAAAGCAACCCCTCAACACCTACAACGGGTGCCGGTTTTTCTTTTGATGCCACAGGATTACCCCTAAAGTCGGGCAGTCAAAAGGTTGTTATGGGCCGAGCAATAAAGGGTAAACTCACCCCGATGTCGGAGCTTACCCCCGAGAGTGGGCTTGTGTCGGTATGGGGAGAGATATTTGACATTACCCAGCGTGAAATTCGGGGTAATCGCCTATTGTTCCTCATAAGCTTTACCGATTATACGGGCTCTCACATGATAAAGTCACTTGTGCAGGCAAACGAGGCAGGGGTTTATAAAGGACTTTCGGTGGGACAGGCCATAGTGGTACGGGGTGACATTGCATTTGACCGCTATGATAGGGAAAACACCATAATGCCAAGGGATATTACCACTGCAAAAATTGTGCAGTCGGTAGACAGTGCCTCAAAAAAGCGCATCGAGCTACATGCACATACCAATATGTCGGCCATGGATGGGCTTGCACCTGTGGGGGATTTGGTTTCGCTGGCCGACAGCTGGGGGCATGACGCAATAGCCATAACCGATCACGGTGTGGTGCAGGCCTTCCCCGACGCGGCGGCAGCGGCCAAGAATGTCAACAAGAAGCGCAAGGCCAAGGCCGAGCAGGAAGGGGGAGAGGGCGCACCCTTCACCCCATTTAAGATTTTATACGGTGTTGAGGGCTACATAGTCGACGATCTTGGAAACATTGTTGACAGCACCGAGATTATCCCCATCGATGGCGAGTTTGTGGTGTTTGACGTTGAAACCACAGGGCTGTCGGCCGCAAACGACCGCCTAACCGAAATTGGTGCTGTGAAGATGCGGGGTGGCGAGGTGACCGAGCGTTTTAATACCTTTGTTAACCCGCAGCGAGCTATACCCGAAAAGATAACCGAGATTACCGGAATAACCGATGAAATGGTGGCAGACGCCCCAAGTGAGGCCGATGCACTGGATGGTTTTATGCAGTTTTGCGGCGATGCAAAGCTGCTTATAGCCCACAACGCACCTTTTGACATGGGGTTTATGCAGGCCACGGCCGGAAGGTGTGGCAAGGCATTTAACTTTACAAGTCTTGATACTGTTACACTCTCCCGAGGACTGCTGCCCGAGCTTAAGAGCGTTAAGCTAAATTTGGTGGCAAAGCATCTAAAAGTTGGGGAGTTTCGCCACCATAGGGCGAGCGATGATGCCGAGGTGCTGTCAAAAATCTTTGTTGCTCTGCTTGGCAAAGCCAAGGAGCGCAAGCCTGACCTTGAGTATCTGCACCAGCTAAACGAGGTCATAACAGGTAAGGATTTACTAAAGGGAAACACCAATCACATAATAATTTTAGCTAAAGACAATGTAGGACTTAAAAATCTTTATAAATTAGTGTCTTTTGCTCACATAAATCATTTTTACAAGACCCCACGCATACCAAAGTCAGCACTAATAAAACACCGCGAGGGGCTAATAATTGGCTCGGCCTGCGAGGCCGGGGAGCTATACCGAGCCATAACGGCCGGCAAGGGTTGGGAAGAACTTTGCGAGATTGCAAAGTTTTATGATTACCTTGAAATACAGCCCATAAGCAACAACGAGTTTATGGTGCGTCAAAACATGGTGCCCGACCACGAGGCCCTAAGAGACCATGTGCGCACGATAGTGCGTATTGGCCGAGAGCTTAATAAACCTGTTTGTGCCACAGGTGATGTGCATTTTCTCACCCCTCGTGACGAGGTGTATCGCAGAATATTGATGGCAGGCCAAGGCTTTAGCGATGCCGATGAGCAGGCACCCCTACACCTGAAATCCACCGATGAAATGCTCGAGGAGTTTGATTTTTTAGGGGAGCAAAAAGCGCATGAGGTTGTGGTGGATAACCCCGCCCGCATAGCCGAAATGGTGCAGGCCATTAAACCTATCCCCGACGGAACCTTTACACCAACCATACCCGGCGCCGAGGAGGATCTTCAAAACAGGGTGTGGGAGCGTGCGCGGCAAATTTACGGCCAAGAGCTGCCCGAAATAGTAGAAAGTCGCCTGGCTCGTGAGCTTGACTCGATTATTACCCACGGTTTCTCGGTGCTGTATGTAATAGCACAAAAACTGGTTTACCGCTCGGAGCAGGACGGCTATCTTGTGGGCTCTCGTGGCTCGGTTGGCTCCTCGTTTGTGGCGGCCATGGCCGGCATATCCGAGGTAAACCCACTCTCGCCCCACTACGTTTGCGATACCTGCTGTCACAGCGAATTTATAACCGACGGTTCGGTCGGTTCGGGATTTGACCTCCCCTCAAAGGATTGCCCAAGCTGCGCAGTTCCAATGCGCCGTGACGGCCACGAAATCCCATTTGAAACCTTTCTTGGATTTAAGGGCGACAAAGCCCCCGATATCGACCTCAACTTTTCGGGCGAGTACCAAAGCCGTGCACATGCCTATACAGAGGAGCTATTTGGTTCCAAGTATGTGTTTAAGGCCGGTACTATCTCGACCGTGGCAAACAAAACCGCATACGGCTTTGTAAAGAAGTATCTTGAGGCCAAGGGCATGGTGGTGCACCGTGCCGAGGAAAATCGTCTGACACTGGGGTGCAGTGGTATAAAGCGTACCACCGGCCAACATCCCGGAGGCATGGTGGTTGTGCCAAATGAGTATGAGGTTTACGACTTCACACCGGTTCAGCGCCCGGCCGATGCCGCCGACTCCTCGGTGGTAACCACACACTTTGATTTCCATTCGCTACATGACACCATCCTAAAGCTTGATATTCTGGGGCACGACGTTCCCACCATGTACAAATACCTTGAAGATGTCACCAACATAAAAATTGCTGATGTCCCCACCTCTGACCCTAAGGTGTACAGTCTTTTTACCTCGCCCGATGCCATGGGCGTTACCGAGGAGGAGATAGGCTGCAATACCGGCAGTCTTGCACTGCCCGAGATGGGTACAGGCTTTGTACGTGGAATGTTGGTAGAGGCAAAGCCCAAGGGGTTTTCGGATCTGTTGCAGATATCGGGGCTTAGCCATGGTACCGACGTATGGCTGGGCAATGCCCAAGAACTTATACGTCAGGGTACCTGTGACATCTCCCAGGTTATTGGTACTCGTGATAGCATTATGACCTACCTTATGCATAAGGGGGTTGCGCCACAAAATGCCTTTAAGATTATGGAGATAACCCGAAAGGGCAAGGCGGCCAAAGACCTTTCGGATGAGCTTAAGAAGGAAATGCGGGACAATGGCGTTGAAGATTGGTATATTGACAGCTGTCTAAAAATTAAGTATATGTTCCCAAAAGCTCATGCCGCAGCCTATGTTTTGGCGGCTGTACGGCTTGGTTGGTACAAGCTATATCATCCTCTGGCTTTTTATGCTGTTTATTGGTCGGTACGCGGTGATGATTTTGATGCCCAGTGTGCAGTTGGTGGCAAAAGTGCTGTAAAACAAAAAAGCAAGGAGCTTTTGGCCAAGGGCAATGAGCGCACAGCAAAGGAAGATAGCCAGCTATCTAATTTGCAAATTATCGCCGAGGCGCTGGGGCGTGGGGTGCAATTTTTGTCGGTAGATTTGTATAAATCTCATGCAAACCACTACCGTATTGAGGATGGAAAAATTCGCCTTCCGTTTAGTGCACTCAAGGGACTTGGCGGCACCGCCGCACAAAATTTATACACTGCAGGCCAGCAGGGTGACTACATCTCGGGGGATGAGGTGATGTCCCGTGCAGGTGTGGGGCGATCGATCATTGACATCCTAAAAGAGGGTGGGGCACTGGGAGATTTGCCTGAGTCAAGCCAGCTTTCACTTTTTGGCTAATTGCCCCACACCCCTGCCACAGACCGTGGGGACGCTGGCCCCACACCCCTGCCCAAGACCGTGGGGCTTTGCCCCACACCCCACAAACTTTTTGAAAAAAGTTTG